>JBKJQY010000128.1:0-12622 GCA_046593725.1 Candidatus Limnocylindrales bacterium | reverse complement strand
GGATCCGCCGATGCAGCACGAACTCGTGCAACGAGCGCAACAGGGCGATCGCGAAGCGTTCGGGGCCTTGGTCCATGGGACCATCGCCCGGCTGTACGCCTCCGCGCGGTTGATCCTGCGCGATGCGGATCGGGCCGAGGACGCGGTCCAGGACGCGCTCATCGAGGCGTGGCGCGACATCCGCGGCCTGCGCGACCCGGACCGACTGGACGCCTGGCTCCACCGATTGCTCGTGCGCTCGTGCTATCGAGCCGCCAAGAAGGAACGGCGACGCCAGATCACGGAGATCCCGCTCGCCTTCGATCACGACGGGCCTGTCTCTGACGGGCTTGACAGCATCGGGATCCGAGACCAGCTGGAGCGGGCCTTCGCCCGCCTGCCCGCGGATCACCGAACGATCCTGGTCCTGGCCTACTACGCGGACCTCTCGCTGGCCGATGTGTCGGTCGCGCTTGGCATCCCGCTGGGCACCACCAAATCCCGACTCAGCCGCGCCACTGGCGCGCTCAGGGCGGCGCTCGACGCCGACGAACGAGCGGCATCGCTCGCGACTGGACGGACCGCATGAACACCACTGATCAGTTCGAGCTCGACCTCCGCGTCATGCTGGCCGATCGCGCACCGCGACGCGAACCTGAAATGCTCTTCGAAGCGGTCATGACCGGGACGACGGCCGTGCGCCAGCGCCCAGGCCTGCTGGTCGGGCTTCGATCGGGCGACGTCGGGACGTCACCTCGAACCAGGTTCCGCCTGGCGCCGGCCCTCGTGATGGGCATGCTGGTCGTCGCGCTTGTGGCCACGCTTGCGTTCGTGGGCAGTCGCCTGCTTGAGCGCCAACCCTCGATCCCCGAGTTCCGCGCGACAGGATCCATGACGGTCCCACGCACCGAGGCGACGGCGGTCCGGCTCAAGGACGGACGGGTGCTCGTTCTCGGAGGCTTTGACTTCATCGATCGCGCGGCGGTCCTGGCGACGGCCGAGATCTATGACCCAGCCTCCGGTCGGTTCGAACCGACCGGCTCCATGGCTGCGGCGCGGACCAGGGCAAGTGCCACGCTCCTGTCTGACGGGCGTGTGCTCGTGGCGGGCGGATATCCGTTTGCCGGGCTCAGTGGCGCCGGACCCCCTGACGCCATCGCATCGGCCGAGGTGTACGACCCCGCATCCGGGACCTTCACGCCTGCAGGCCCGATGCGAGAAGCACGTGCGGAGCACGGCGCCGTCCTCCTGCCGTCAGGCGAGGTGCTCGTGGTCGGGGGAGTCGGAGGCGCTTCGCGCACCGGCAATAGCGCCACAGTCATAACGCGCTCGACCTTCGAGCGCTTCGATCCCGCCACCGGCCGCTTCGCCCTGGTCACTGGCACGCTTGACCGTCCGATCAGCCAGCCGTCCCTGGTCCTGCTCGCTGACGGCCGCCTCCTGGTGGCGGGCGACGGTTCCTTCAGCGTGTCCATCTACGATCCCACCTCCGGGGCGGTCATGGCACGCGGACAGACCAGCCTCAGGCCAGGGTCCGCAGTCGGGCTCCCGGACGGCCGGGTCCTGCTGGTAAGCGGCCAGGGGGACAGCGTCGACGGGACATCGCAGCTCTACGACCCCACTACCGGCGCACTGGGGCCGCTGGTCCCGGTCGAGCACCGTCCGGACGAGAACGGTCCGGAGCGCGTCGTCGTGGCTGACGGCGGCGGGCCACTCATTCGGTTCGCAACCTCTTATGTTGAGGTGGACGGGAGCCCTGTGTGGGCGGCGATCGCCGAGACGCTGGATCCTGCGACGGGCAGCGCCACAGCGATCGACGTCGGGGTGTGGGAGCCATACGACGGCTTCTCGGTGACGCCGTTGAGCGATGGGACCATCCTCGTCGCCGGTGGGTCACTGTGGGTCATCGGCGACGGGTCCCTCTCGGCGTCGTCATCCGCGGCGCTGCTCGTCCCATGAGTCGGTCGCTTTGAGATCTGCTCTTGGCCTGGCACACCTGGAAGGGAGAACCCCGTGACCCGTCGACTCCAATCAGCCGCGAGCACGCTGGTGCTCGTGGCGGCTGCGTGCAGCCAGACCCTGCCGGCGGCATCCGTCGCGCCTTCGACCGGGCAGGCGGCCTCCGCGGCCGTTCCATCCGCGGCGCCATCGACGGGTCGATCACCATCCGCACTCCCCCTGGCTTCGCCGAAATGGGCCGAGGGACCGATCGACCTCCAGGCAGGTGAGCCGTGGCTGCTCTATGGGTGGTACCCGAAGTCCCTGTTCCTCGTCCGACCCGACGGTGCGGATCGGCATCGCCTGGACCTTGGTGCCGAGGGTGATCCGATCTTTCCGTCGTGGTCGCCCGATGGCCAACGGATCGCGTTCGTCCTTCGCGTCGACGGCGCCGTCCCCGGGGATTCCAGGGATTCCATCTGGAGCGCCAACGCGGACGGGACCGATGCGAAGCCGTTCTACGACGGTGACCGTGCCTGCGACGGCCACGCGGACTACCCCGTCTGGTCTCCGGACGGCAAGCGGATGGCCCTGATCTGCTCCTACATCGAGGACGGCAAGGGCATCTCCACGGTCGCCGTGCTGGATCTCGCGACGATGCACAAGACCGAGCTGGTCCGGCTGTGGCCCGAGTTCATCGACAACCCACCGAGCTGGTCGCCTGACGGCAAGACCATCGCGTTCGACATCCTGACCTGGGACCCGACGGACACCGTCGTCACGTCGCAGCTCGTCGCCACCGTGCCAGCCGCAGGGGGCAAGGTCGAACGCCTGACGGATCCCGCGCTGTTCGGTTCGCACCCTGACTGGAGCCCGGACGGCACCCTCCTCGCGTTCAACACCTACGACACGGGCAACACCCACGGGACCTCGAATCCGTCCAATGTCTACACGATCAGGCCCGACGGGAGCGGGCTGCGCCAGCTCTCGACGGCGTCCACGGACGGCAAGATGCGCCTGGGTCAGCCGTCCTGGTCGACCGACGGAACGCGGATCTGGGTCAGCATCGCGCGGGACTGGGAGAAGGACTCCACCGGCCAGTTCATGAACACGCTGGGCTGGGTGGATGCCGCCACCGGCGAGTTCCGCGAGATCGGCACAGAAGGCAAGCGCTTCGTGGAGCGACCTCGATGAAGGTCATCATCCCCACGTGATGCCCGCCCCCATCTTGCCCACTCCCAGGAAGGAGCCCGTCATGTCCTTGGTTCAGCGCGCCCGGCGCACGGCCATGCCCCTCGCGATCCTGATCGTGGTCGGAGCCTGTGGCCAGGCGACTACCCCCGCGTCCCCAGCCGCCACTCCCAGCCAGCCGCCGGTCTCCGCATCGTCCGCCCCGACGGCCTCGAAGGCCCCGTCGCCTGCGGTCCTTGCATCGCAGACGCCGGGCCCGACCCCCAGCCCCGACCCGTCCGTCGCCTGGATCCTGTACCAGGCTGTCGGCGGCATGCAGCTCATCCGACCGGACGGAACGGACCCAACGCCGATCCTCCGTGATCTTCCCGGACCTGTCCACGCTGACTGGTCGCCGGACGGCCAGCGGATCACGTTCAACGTGGACGATCCCGACGGGACTCGCGACATCTGGACCTCGGCCTGGGACGGCTCCAGGGCCGAGCGGCTCGTCGATTGCCAGGCGCCCTGCCGCGATGCCGACAGCCCCGCATGGTCGCCGGACGGCAAGAGGATCGCCTTTTCCCGGATCGACAACATCGATGGCCACAACCCAGGCTCGAAGATCCAGGCCGTCGACTTGGCCACCGGGGCGGTGACGTCGCTCGTCGCGACGAAGGGAGCCGAGTACGCCGGTGCCCCCCGCTGGTCGCCGGACGGTGGCTCCCTGGTCGTCGAAGTCAGCCGCTTCGTCAACGACGGCAACGACACCACGGAGATGACGGGGCGGACGGTCGCGATCCTGGATCTGAGCGCCGCCAAGCCGTCGCTGCGAACGCTCCAGCCACTCGACGCCTGGGCGAGCTATCCGGACTGGCACCCGACCGCCGACCTGATCCTCTTCGCTGCTGGTCCGGTTGATCCGCTGGACCCGAAGCTGCTTCCGCAGAACCTGTTCACGATCCGGCCGGACGGCACAGGCCTCACGCAGATCACGTCCCAGGGCCCGGCCGAAGATGGCCTGTGGATGCCGGCGTTCCGTCGCGATGGCTCGGGGATCCTGGCGACGTTGGTCCATCGTCCGAACGGCAACCTCACCCTCGCAGCCCTGCAGATCGACGGCTCGGGTCTCGGCGAGCTCGGTGGGGCTGGGATTCCCGGAGCGCATTCGCGACAGCGACCGTAAAGCGGGATCCATCCTCTGGCGAATCGACGACCAACGGCACTCGCACCAGCCTCCTGTTGGTCGATCGGCGCGCAGTGGATCCACACGAGCGCGGCGGCGCCGCCCATGGAATCTCGCGTGGGACACTTCGCCGGTCTCAGAGCATCTGTGGGGTATGGCAAGCGAGATGACCATCGGAGCGGGCATCGCCGCATCGGTCGTGGCGGACGCCGCGGCCGGCGATGCGACGGCCCTCGCGAGGATCGTCGCGGCCCACCACGACGAAATGGCCCGGGTCTGCTTCGTCATCTGTGGCGACCAGGATCTGGCCCAGGATGCCGTCCAGGCGGCCTGGCCCATCGCGTGGCGCAAGCTCGGCTCGCTGCGCGATCCGGAGCACCTTTGACCGTGGCTCGTATCGGTCGCGGTGAACGAGGCACGCCAGCTGCTCCGCAGGCAGCGGCGCCATCTGGTCGTTGAGATCGAGGTCGCGGACGTCGGCTCGGACACCGGCGACCCGGCCACCCGCGCCGGCCACCTCGACATGGCTGCTGCACTGCGCCGGCTCTCACCTGACGACCGCTCGATCCTGGCCCTGCGCCATGTCGCCGGCTTCGATGCGACCGAGATCGGGCGGGCAATGGGAATGTCACCATCGGGGGTTCGCTCGCGCCTGGCGCGGGCCGCCGCCCGCCTTCGATCGGAGCTCGGCGATGACTGACGACACCCTGGACCCACGTCGGACTCGCGACCTCAGAGCCTACGCCGAGCGTGGTGTTCGGCCGATCGATGCGCTGGCGATCGCGCATGGCGCCATCGGGCTCCAGACTCGCCCAAGGTTCTCCAGGACCACATACGCCCTGCTGGCTGCCGCGCTGGTCCTCGCCCTGGCGGCGATGCTCGCGGTCGGGGTGGGCTCGCGGCCGAGCATTGCAACGCCGAGCCCGGTTGCCCCGGCCATCGTCCCGCCTACCGCGAGGCCGATGACCTATGCCGGCGTCTTCGAAGCGATGCAGACCGGACGCATCGACCGAGGGCCGTATCCGCCGATCATCACGTCGCTCGGCGATGGTCGGATGATCGGCATCCAAAGCATGCGTGCCATCACCGTCTGGGACGGCTCGACGGGGGAGACTCGCAAGGTGGGCTCGACGACGGTCGATCGATCCACCGGAGCGCATCTTGTGCCACTGGTCGATGGTCGAGTTCTGATCGTCGGCGGCGATCTGAGCGACCCGAACGCGCCCGGAGATCGATCCTCGGCTGCATCGACGGCGGAGATCTTCGACTTCGCGACCGGTGTCTCGCATGCGCTAGGTGTGGTCACCACGGACGGAACGCGCATCGTCTTCAATACGCACGCCCTTAACGCCTTTCAGGTTACGACGCTGGCGACCAACCTCTACACCATCCGTCCCGACGGGACAGGGTTGACCCAGGTCACCCACTTCGGGGATAACGACACCCGGGCATCGCAACCGAGCTGGACACCCGACGGAACGCAGATCCTGTTCACGGAGGTCCTGCGGAATGCGTCGAATCCCTGGGGGAACCGACACGCAGCGTTCATCGATCCGGACGGTTCGAATCTGCAGGTGCTGGATGGGGTGTTCGCCACACATCCGCGCCTGCGCCCGACACCCTAGCCTTCTGACCGCCGGCGTCCGAGGCCCTGGTCAGCCGTCAGTAGGTGCCTGCCGGCGACGCCTGAGTCTCGCTGCCAGCACGCCAGCCACAACGAGTCCGACGGCGACCAGCGCGACCGTCGTCAAGGTGCCACCCGCGCCGGCCGTGGGCGAGCTCGTCCCGGGCTCGAGCGGCCACGGCGCGTTGAAGAACGCCACGAGGTCCGCCATCCCACCGATCGCGTCGGCGCCGAACTCCTCCCGGACGCCAGGGGCGAGCACGTACTTGCCGGTCTCGCCGTCCGTGGCCGCCCGGACTGCGATCCAGTAGGTCCCGTCGGCCGGCGCCGTGGTGCGGATGCCGCCCCAGGCGATGAAGCCGAGGCCGCCGTGCACCTCACGCTCGCCGCCCGCAGCTGCGTGGCTGATCGCACCCTCCGCGCCGGCGGCCTTCGCGAGCGCGGTCGCTTCTTCAGTGGACGGTGCATCAAGGCCCGGTCCGAGGACGGTGAAGGACGTAGCGATCCCGCCCGGGGCATCAGGCGCGGTGACCTCGACGACGAGCGCATCACCCGCCCGCAGGTCCATTCGGTACCAGTCGACCTCACCTGCCACATCCAGCGTGGCTCCCAGCGCGCGCGAGAGGGTCGGGTCGTCGAGGACGTGGGCGGTCCCTGGGGATTCGTTTCCGGGTCCCACGACCGCCGGCGCGTGCGCCGCGACGGGTGACCCGCCGATGAGCAGGGCGGCGAGGGCGCTCACGGAGCACAGGGCGAGTCGAAGGTGCATATCTCAGGTTCGTCGCCGCACCGGTCCCGGATGTCGCACGCGACCCGCGGCGGGGGTCAGGACCTGAAGATCCACTGCCCGATGCTATAGCTCGCCGTGGCGACGGTCGCCCCGAGCACGGTGCCCCACGCGATGTCGACGACCGTCAGCGCCGCCGGCCAGTCGCGCAGGGTCGCGAGATTCGTGAGGTCGTAGGTCATGTAGGCGAAGAAGCCGAAGGCGCCGCCGAGCAGCAGAGCCCTTGTCCAGGTCCCTGCGTTGAGCGCCGGGCGGACCGCGAAGAACAGAAGCCCTGCGATGAACAGCAGGTAGAACAGGATCGCCACCGGCCAGACGATCGGGTCTGCCATCAGGGACCCCACCTGGCTCCGGTAGAAGTCGCGTGCCACGACCCCCAGCCACAACAGATCGATCAGGAAGAACACGGGGACCGTCGCCGCGTAGAGCAGGATGTACCTGGTCATGCCGTCTCCACTTGCATCGGGTGCAGTTCGCGGCTCGGGACGGACAGCATCGCAGCACCCAGTATCGCCGTGGCCTCGACGCCGCGCGCGACACCTTCACTGCCGCCAAGCTCATCCGCAGGTCCCACGAGCACGACGGTCGGCGACGGCGAGGAGCGGATCGCGTTCCAGGACCACAACGTGTCACTGCATCTCATTCAACCCGATGGGTCCGGGGATCACGCCGTCTTCCCGTTCTTCGCCCCGCTTCCGGACCCGGCCACGCCGATCCAGTGCACCCATCCGCGATTCCGGCCACTGCCTTGAGGACGCCGCTGGATCGGTGGTGACAGTGGAGCCTCGGAACCTGCAGAAGATCGGAGGGATCTCTGCCAGATTCGAAGGTCGATGGCCTGTGGCAGGCTGATTCCTGACACCGACGGTCGTGGTTGGGATCTGGCAAGGATCCGGTGATCAGGGCCCCAGTCCTGAGCGTGAGGGGCGGAGTGGGCGGCCCCGATCGTCGGCGTGATCATGACGGCGGCCATCCTGGTTGGGATCTGACGGAAATGTCGGGTGTGGCCAGGGAAGCTCGGACGGCGGCTCGATCCGGTCACTGGACTGTCGGGCTATAAGGCAACCTGCGGGATCGAAACTCGGGCATCAGCCCGGTCGCTGACTTTGAAAGACTTCGGCCTATCCGGTCCCAAGTAAGGTAAGCGCCCCATCCACGGCGGCGCGACCTTTCGGACGGGCCCATGAGTCGAGACCTCGTCATCCGGGCGCAACAGGGCGATCGGGACGCATACGAGCAACTGGCTCGGGGCGCCGCGCGCCGCCTCTTCCTGGTGGCGGTCCGGATCGTCCGCGACCCGGACCGTGCGGAGGATGCCGTCCAGGGGACGCTGGTGGCTATCTGGCAGGACCTGCCCAGCCTGCGCGACCCGGATCGCTTCGATGCCTGGACGTATCGGATGGTCGTCCGCCAATGCCGCAGCGAGACGCGCAGGGAGCGACGCGGCGGGGTCACCATCGTGGATCTCTCCGACGAGATGGCGGCCGGCTCCGATCCGATCGGCGATGTCGCGTTGCGCGATCAGCTGGACCGGGCCTTCCGGATGCTGAGCCACGACCACAGAGCGGTAGTCGTGCTCCATCACTACCTCGGGCTCCCACTTGGCGAGATCGCTGAGATCCTGGACATCCCCTACGGCACCGTGGGCACGCGCCTCCATCACGCCCTGCGCGCGATGCGCGCGACCCTGGATGCCGCTGAACGGACCACGGTCCGCGGAGGGCAGCCCGCATGAACGCCACCAACGACTTCGACCGGATCGTCACCTCCTGGCTGGAGACTGATGGACGGTTGGCGATGGATCCCGACGCAGTCGATGTCGCACTGGCATCCGCGCGAAACGCGCGCCAGCGGCATGGCCTTCGTGCCGCCCTGGCCGGGACCGCTGCCTGGCCGACGAACCGTCCGGACTTGCCGTTCCCGCCGGTACGGTCTGGGCTGTTGCTTGCGGCGTCGCTGGTGGTCGTTATGGCCGCCGCCGTGGTCATGGCCGGCGGCACCGCGGTGCCCGCTCCGAGTCCCACTCCTTCGCCCGCGCGCAGTTCGTCCGCGCCAGCGGCAGATGCCAGGGCCGTGCTGCCCGGTGAGTCGTGGATCGCATACCAGGATGTCGGCCGCGGGATCGTCCTGATCCGCCCGGATGGCACCGGCGACCACATGGCCTTCCCGTACATCCCGGGAGGCATCCAGGAGCACCCGGACTGGTCACCCAGCGGGGATCGGCTCGTGTTCAGCGTCCAGACCGCCGCGATCTGGGTCGGAGACGCTGATGGCTCGAACGCGGAGAAGCTCGTGGATTGCATCGCACCGTGTGCCTGGGTGGACGAGCCGGCCTGGTCGCCGGACGGCGGATCGATCGCGTTCCAGCGCACGGTCTCCAAGGCTGGTGTGGGCGTGTCGACGGTGGAGATCTACGACATCGCGACTGGTGGAATCCATATCGCATACGAGGCTCCACCCAAGCGATTCCTGTATGCGCCGCGATGGTCGCCGGATGGCCGATCCCTCGTCATGGAAGTCGCCATGCGCCCGACCGCCGCGCTCGTCGACAGCACCCCGACAGGGGTCGCGCTGGCGATCCTCGACCTCACGAAGGCCATGCCCACTCCCATCGAGATCACGGATCCGGCCGACCTTTCGAACAACCCAGACTGGAGCCCTCTGGGCGACGCGATCGTCTTCTCCATGCCGGCGACGGCAGCCGGCCTGGACGGACCTGCCGACCTCTACACGGTCAAGCCCGATGGGTCCGCGGTGACCGCGATCACCCACGTCGCCGCCCTGGGCGACCAGGCCATCAAACCCACATTCACTGCTGACGGCACACGGATCATCTTCAACTATCCAGACGGCACGTTCTGGACGATCAGGTCGGATGGCACCGACCAGCGACTCGCCGTCGCCGGTTCATCGGCGCCGGGCTTCCACGCGAGGGTCCGTCCGACGCCCTGACCCGACATCGAGGTCTATACGCTCGCGTGCGGCGAGCTGGCCGCGCGGCGCGCGCCTTCGCGTCCACGAGTTTTACTGAGGAGGTCCCCGGGATGAACACGCCCATCGACCGTACGATCCGAATCACATCGACTGTCGCGCTGGCCATCTCCCTCGCCGCATGCGGGTCCACCGCATCGATGGGGACCAGGGCTCCTTCCCCGGTGGCGCCAAGCGCCGCGACGAGTTCCGCGCTCTCCGCCCCGACCGCGTCGCCCGCGCCCAGTCCATCCACGGCCGTCGTCGACGACACGACCGTCGGCGAGGGCCAGGCCTGGATCGCGTTCCAGGATCACAACGTGTCACTGCATCTCATCCGGCCCGACGGGACCGGTGACCACGCCGTCTTCCCGCTGATCCCCGGCGGTATGCAGCTCCACCCCGATTGGTCGCCTGACGGCGCGCATCTGTCACTGACGCTGCGGGGTGACACGGACGTGATCTGGGTCGGCGATGCCGATGGCTCGAACACCCGAAAGGTCACCGATTGCGTGGATCCATGCAAGTTGACCGACGAGGCGGCCTGGTCACCGGACGGCACGTCACTCATCTACCACCGGATGGTGTCGAAGCCTGACGGCGTCGGCGTCTCAACGCTGGAGCTCCTGGACCTCGCCACCGACAAGACTCGCGTGGTCTTGACGGCTCCGGCGGGTCGCGCCTTCTACCAGCCGCGATGGTCGCCGGACGGCACGCGCGTCGTCACAGAGTTCGTGACGATGGCGAGCCCGGCCTTCGACAGCGATGTCATAGGCGTCGCCCTGGCGATCGTCGACGTCGCATCGGCCAAGCCGACCGTCACGGAGCTCACGGACGCAACGACGCTGACCAACAGCCCGGACTGGAGTTGGGTGACGGATCGCCTCGTGTTCGCTCGCCCGTCTACGGCGCGGGGCTTCGATGGCCCCAATGACATCGTTACGATGAATCCGGACGGGACCGCGCAGACGATCGTGACATCGGTGGGTTCCAGGGGCGGTCAGACGCCCCAGCCAGCCTGGATCCTGGATGGGACGCGGATCGTCTTCGTGGACCCTGGCAGCCATATGCTGACGATCGCTCTCGACGGATCGGACCAGCAGCCCGCCGTGGCCGGTGACCCGATCTACGGCCTGCATCCCCGATATCGCCCGACGCCGTAGCTCGGGACCGCAGCGTCAGCCCCAGCGGTCCCAGCCCGCGACTGTTCGAGTGGCACGCACCTTCGATCAGCCGGTCCGTTCGGTCGGGCTACGGGCCGGCGTCTGCCAGGCGGGCGCCGATGACGATGTCGGCCGAACGAAGCGCATCGCGATCACCGGTCACGGCGGCGATGAAGTCGCAGCCGTCGAGACCGAACGCCTCGATGTCGGTCAGTGCTCGCACCGTCGCCGTCCGCGGGATGGCGCGGAGCAGGGCGATCTCGCCCACGTAGCCCCCGGACCCGATCGTGGCTACCTGGACGCCCTCCTTCTCGATGGCGACGGAACCACTGTCGATGAGGACGAACCGGTCGCCAGAGGTGCCGGCCTGCATCAGGAGATCGCGCGCCGCAAACGAGACGGGCTGCATCGACCCGGCCAGGCCCTCGATGGTGGCGAGCGAGAGGGGCGCGAACATCGGCACGCCACGCAAGAGCTCGGCCTGTCTGGCGGGGACCAGCGCGATGTCGTCGGCTCGCAGGACCGGGCGACTCGCGAGCAGCGTGGCCAGGGGCAGGAGCACGCCCGCGACCACCATCGCGCCGGAGACGCCCAGGGCGCTGACCAGGACCGGGGCCAGGATGCCGCCGGCGGCCGCCATCGCCGCCATGTATCCCTCGAAGACCCCCAGGACGCTGACCCGGACATCGCCCGGTATGATGCGCTGCAGGAGCGTCATGGCACTGACATCGAGTACGGCGTTCGCGGCCCCCAGCACGCCCATCGCGAACAGGGCGACGGACGCGATCGGCACGATCCCGATGACCGCGATGGGCACGCCCCAGACGGCCAGCGCAATGAGCGTGGTCCCGGCCATGCGATGGCGACCCACGAGCAGCATGGTCCCGATCGCGCCGATGACCCCGCCAGCCCCGATCGCCGCGTTCAACAGGCCCACCCCCGGGTCGCCCAGCCCGAGCAGGTCGATCGCGGCGACCACGATCAGGACCGTGAGCAGGCCACGCACGAACGGCTGGACCCCAAGGACCGCGATGACGACGCGTTGCGTCGGCATCGATCGCAAGGCGCCGAACCCGGCGAGGATGCCCGCCGACGGTCGTGGGCCCGCGCTCCGAACGCCCGGCTCCAAGGAACCGGCGCCTCTGATCTGGGTGAACGCCACGGTCGCGAGGAGCATCCCGACGGCCCCGGCCGCCGCCCCGGTGACCGGCCCGAAGGCCAACAGGAGGCCGCCGAACGCCGGGCCCACGAACAGCCCGATCGCTTCACCTGTGCTGGAGGTGACGTTCGTGGCGATCAACTCTTCCGGGGAGCGCGCGAGGGCCGGGACGATCGCCATCTGGAGCGGTCGGATCGCCGCCGTCGCCACGGCATTGGCCGCGGCGACCGCGAAGACCGGAAGGACGCCCGCGTCCTGCCACAGCGCGATCGTCGCTATCGTCGCGGTCACCGCGGCCGTCAGGTAGACACCCAGCAGGACGCGGATCGCGGATCGTCGGTCGCCGAGAGCAGTCGCGAGCGGGACACCCACCAGCGTTGGCAGCGTGCGCGCAGCGGCGAGCAGGCCGACGGCGACCGTTCCGCCCTGGTCGTAGGCGTAGACGAGCAGCGCCACGACGAGCGCCCATTGCGCGGCGACGGAGAGCGTCCAGGCGATCTCGAGCCGCCGCAGGTCCGGGTTGAGCAGGATCCGGCGGATCGCCGCGACCGAGATTCGCAGCTGGTCGCGAACCGCATCCATCCGCAGACTCTAGCGGCACGGGCCATGGTGGAACGATTCGGCCGCTCCACCACTCATGATGGGC
>JBKJQY010000114.1:0-21339 GCA_046593725.1 Candidatus Limnocylindrales bacterium | reverse complement strand
CCAGCCTGCACGCACAGGTCGAGGAAGACATCACTGATGAGCCGCCGTGCGGGCATCCCGAACGACACGTTGGACACGCCGCCGGTGATGTGCAGCTCCGGTCCGTATCGTTCGCGGAGCCGGCGGACGGCCTCCAGGTAGCCCGCCCCAGCCTCAGGATCCGCCCCGATGGGGATCACCAGCGGGTCGACGTGCAGGTCCGATAGCGCCAGGCCGTGGCCCTGCGCCAGCTCGATCATCTCGACCGCCCGCTCCAGGCGTTCCTCCGCGCCGGCAGGCGTCGTCTCCCCGATCGAGGACAGCACGACCGGGCAGCCCCTGGCGGCTGCCAGTCGCAGCACGTCCGGTCGGTCGAGGGCCGCGGAGTTGAGCAGGGGCCTCGCGCTGCCGGCCCAATCGGCGTCGATGAGGTCCAAGCCGGCCTCCATGACGGCGCTGTCCGACGAGTCGATCGACAGTGGGACGCTTGAGACCGGTCCCACGACGGGGACCAGCCAGGCCATCGCGGCCAGGCGCCCGTCCACGTCTGGCGAGTACTCATCGACATTCAGGTCGAGGTAGGCGGCGCCGCCACGGATCTGCCGAGCGGCCATCCAGCGCACGTACGTCTCGGCGAGGGCTGCATCGGCGCCGCCAGTCACGCCCTCGTACAGCGCGGCCATGACGTGCTTGACCCGACCCGACGCGAACTCGCGCGTGTCTCGAATGGCCGGCTGGACCGCGAGCAGGCCCTCGCCGCCGTCGGGCAGCGGGACGCGCACCGCGGGCTCACCCGAAGCGGTCTCGCCGATGCGCACGCCGTCGCGCTTGACGACGCGGCTGGTGTGGATGTTCTCGCCGATGACGATGAACGGCGGCGTGGACGTTGACAACGAGCTGTGCCTCCGTGGGCTGTGGGCGATGTGCTCGGCTGGGTGTGGTCAGGCGGCGATCGGCACGAAGCGACAGCCGTCCACGAACAACTCGAAGAAGTCGGCCTCGGTCTCCAGCTCGACGTGCTCGATGCGACCGATCAGTGAATCCAGGATGTCGCGCCGGCTCTTCGACAGGAGCAGTCCGGCGGCACCGTGGAGGGCGGCATTGCCGACGCGTACGACCCGCTCTGCTGGGACCGGCGCGAGCAGGCCGATCTCGATAGCGTTTGCGACATCGACCGCGTTGGCAAAGCCGCCGGCGAGATAGACCCGGTCGACCTGCTCGGCCGTCACGCCCAGCCGGCGCAGGAGGATGCGCTGCCCGCAGGCGTTGGCGGCCTTGGCTTGGGCCAGCAGGCTGGCGTCGGAGCGCGAGAAGGTGATGCCCTGGTCCGGCGCGATGAGGAACTCGTCGAGGCCGTCGCGGAAGCGGCCCTCCTCGTTCATCCAGCGGGCTCGACGGAGTTCGGCCAGCACGTCGACCAGGCCTGATCCGCAGATCCCCACCGGGTCGACGTCGCCGATGGTCCCGATCGCGAAGCCTTCGCCCTCCAGCCGAACGGACTCGATGGCGCCGTCAGCGCCGGGCATCCCGAAGCGCAGCAAGCCACCCTCGAAAGCCGGTCCGGCCGGACAGGATGCGGCCAGGAAGCGCGTGCCGTCGGTGACGACGACCTCAGTGTTGGTCCCGATATCGATGAGCATGCGGATCCCCTCGCCGCCCGCGAAGTCCACGGCGATCAGGTCGGCCGCGGTGTCGCCGCCGACATGGCTGGCGATGACCGGCGCGCCTACGACCCGGCCGTGCGGGTTCATCAACAGCCCGACCTCGTGCCCGCGCCGCCGCAGCCAGGTCGAATCCGTGCGCCCGGCGAGCATCGCGACCTCAGTGCTCGATTTGTACGGGAACTCGCCGATGGGCGCGATGTCGATGCCGAAATACAGGTCGCGCATCGTGCTGTTGGCCACGATGATCGCCTCGTACACCTCGTGGCGGTCGATGCCCATGGCCCTATACGTGTCGCGCAACTCGTGGTTAAGGGCACGACGGACGGCCAGGCGCATGGCCCCCGGGAAGTCCTTCTCATACGAGATCCGGGACATCACGTCGCTGCCGCCGAACCGCTGCGGATTCTCGAGCGCACCGCCGGCCACGACCGCGCCGGTCATGAGGTCGATGATCCGGAACACGACCGTCGTCGTTCCGATATCGATGGCCAGGCCCAGGACGTGACTCCGGCGAAGGTCGATGGGCTGGCCGTTATAGCGGACCGCCAGCTCATCGGCGGTCACGACCGGGTCGAGGCGCGTGGCTGGCGCCTCGGTCGAGTCCAGGATACGCATCCGACGACGGATGATGGCGAACTCGACATCGTCCTCGGTGGAGCGGATCTCAGCCTGGCAGGCGAGACGGAAGCCGCCCTTCAGGTACGCCTCCGACGACGTCCGTGGCGACAAGCTGTCGAGCCCCTGGCGGACCTCGACCACGCACTCGCGGCAGCGGCCGGTCCGGCGACATGACTGGGGGACCGCGCTGGACACCGCGTCGGCGTAATCGAAGAGGGTCCGGCCGACTTCGAGCGGGTGGTGCTCGGTCCCCTGGATGACGTCAGGCACAGCGGCTCCCTTGTCGCCCGCCGCCGGTCAAACGCCGGGCGGTCGGGTCCGCCGCACCGTCACGTGACTTGGCTCGTCGTGGCGCGGTGCGCGGACTATCCCACGCTGGTAGCGGTTCTGCAAACGTTACCGCTGCAGCGCACAGACGCAGGACGACGACTCCTCCGCCGGGCGGCGTGACGTCCGAGATGTCAGGTCGAGGCCAGACCGCCGGCAGGGACCGGGCCGCAGCTGGGCCGCGGCGTGAAGGTGGTCGGAAGCAGGACGACCCGCGGTTCGGCCCCGTTGAGCCGCTCCAGGAGCAGCTCCGCGGCGGTCCGTCCCAGCAATAGCGTATCGCGGGCGACCGATGCGATCGGTGGCTGGTGCAGCTCGGACAGGTCCACCTCGTCGCACGTGACCAGGGAGATGTCGTCGGGGATGCGGATGCCGTGTCGGATCAGGGCGCGAACGCACCCGGCGAGGACCTGGTTGCCGCCCGCGACGATGGCCGTGGGGCGAGGGTCCATCGCGAGCAGCTGCTCGGTGCTCTTCTCGCCATGGTCGGCCGACAGCGAACCGACGAGGCTCATGGTCTCGTCGACGATGCCGCGCTGGCTGACGGCCTCGGCCATGGCGGCGATGCGCTCGCGGACCGGCCAAAGGTCTAGCGCTCCAGTGATCAAGGCGATCCGCCGATGGCCCAGATCCAGGAGGTGGCCGATGGCGTCGCGCATCCCCGCCCGGTGGTCGTTCCGAACCATGCTGGCCCCGAATTCCTCGGGTACGTCGCGGTCGATCATGATGATCGGGACGTCGACCTGGCCCAGGATGTCGAGTGTTTCGGGGCGGTGCTCGCTCGCGAGCGACAGGATCATGCCGTCCACGCGCCGCGCCTGGAAGAAGCGGATGTGGGCCGCGTCAAGGGCCGGATCGCCGTCCGAGTTCATGAGCAGCATGGAGTAACCCGCCGACCGCAGCACCGACTCGGCACCCGAGGTGATCGTGGCGATGAGCGGATTGGAGATGTCGCCGACGACATAGCCGACCGACAACGTCGCCCCGCGCCGAAGGCTCTGCGCGAGGAAGTCGGGCTCGTACTCGAGTTCCGCTACAGCCGCCAGGACCCGCGCACGCATGTCCGCGCTCACGTCAGGGTGTTCGGAGAGGACCCGCGAGACCGAGGAGATCGCCACGTCGGCGAGTTCCGCCACCTCGCTCATGCTGGCCCGCTTGCGTCGTTTGTCGGGCCGTCTCCCCTCGGGCATCCGTTCCCTCCGTGTCCGCTCCGGATGGGCGCGTCCCGATGGAGGGCCAGCTGGGCCACGGTCCGAGCGTTCCAGTAACGGTTTCAGGGAAGGTAGCACACGGCGTGGCGGATGTACCGCACGGAGGTCGCGCAACCGGCCCCGGGTTGACGATTCGACGGGTCGGATGCCACGATGGGGACCGAAACTGGAAACGGTACCGCCCGCCTGTGCGACCACTCCCCTGGTCATCCGGCGACCCCTGTCCCCCGGAGGCAACGCGACCCCATGAGTGCCAGCGCCCCGCCCGATCGACTCGACTGGTTCCGGACGATGACCCGGATCCGGCTGTTCGAAGAGAAGGTCCAGGAACTGTTCATGACCGGACAGATCCAGGGCACCACCCACCTGTGTCAGGGCCAGGAGGCGGTCTCGGTTGGCGCGATCGCGGCGATGCGACCCGGTGATGTCCAGACCAACACCTATCGCGGGCACGGCGAGGCGCTCGCCCTGGGCATGGCCCCGGAAACCGCCTTCGCCGAGCTCATGGGCCGCTCGTCGGGCGGCTCCGGCGGTGTCGGCGGATCGATGCACCTGATCGACTTCAGCAAGGGCAACATCGGCGCCAACGCGATCGTCGGGGCCGGGCTGCCGATCGCGGTCGGGGCCGCCGTCGCGTTCCAGATGCAGGGCAAGCCCAACGTCGCCCTGTCGTTCTTCGGTGACGGGGCCACGAACATCGGGACGTTCCATGAGGCGCTCAACATGGCCGCCATCTGGACCGCGCCGGTCGTGTTCATCATCACCAACAACCTGTATGGCGAATACAGCCCGCTGCGGGCGACGACGCCGCTGGACGACCTGGCCCGGCGCGCCGATCCCTTCGGGATGCCCGGGGTCATCGTCGATGGCCAGGACATCGACGCCGTCCATGCAGCGACGACCGAGGCCGTCGAACGGGCACGTCGGGGCGACGGACCCAGCCTTCTCGAGATGAAGACCTACCGATATCGCGGGCACTCCAGGTCGGACCCGGCCAAATACCGGCCGGACGGGGAGCTCGACGCCTGGAAGGCCCGCGACCCGATCGACCTGCTCGGGGTCAAGATCGTCGCCGAGGCATTGATGGGCCCCAACGACGCGGTCGAGATCCGCAAGGAGATCCAGGCCGAGATC
Organism: Candidatus Limnocylindrales bacterium; assembly: GCA_046593725.1. Taxonomy (GTDB): domain Bacteria; phylum Chloroflexota; class Limnocylindria; order Limnocylindrales; family CSP1-4; genus SPCO01. The sequence continues at coordinate 16,406 of JBKJQY010000114.1, read as the reverse complement.
GATGCCGCCGCCGAGCGCGCGGCGGCCGCCCCGTACCCGACCCTCGAGGAGACCCGTCCGTATGTCTACGCCGACTGACGCCGCGCGGGCCGGCGCGAACGCCGCCGCGACGGAACTGACCTACCGCGAGGCGATCAACGCCGCGCTCGACGACGCGATGGCGGCCGACGAGGCCGTGCTGCTCATGGGCGAAGACGTGAGCGCCGACGGCGGGGTGTTCAAGACCAACATCGGCCTTGTCGAGAAGTACGGGCTGCCCCGTGTCCGTAACACGCCGATCTGCGAGAACGGCTTCCTCGGCGTGGCGCTCGGGATGAGCCTCGTGGGGATGCGACCGGTCGTCGAGATCATGTTCGCAGACTTCCTGCCGACGGCCGGTGACGCGATCGTCAACCAGCTGCCAAAGTACCGCTATATGTCGGGTGGGCAGACCGCCGTGCCGGTCACGGTCCGCGCCATCGGTGGCGCGACCGGCCGGTTCGGGACCCAACACAGCGCCACCGGCGAGAGCTGGTTCATGCACCTGCCCGGCCTGCGCGTCGTGACCGCGTGTTCGCCGGGCTCCGCGTACAGCCTCCTGCGGGCCGCGATCGACGATCCGAACCCGACCCTTTTCTACGAGCACAAGGGCTTGTATGGCCGCAAGGGACTCGTCGTCCGCGGCGAGATCGCCGAGATCGGCAAGGCCGCGATCGTGCGGCCGGGCAGCGACATCACCATCGTCGCGACCCTGCTCATGGTCGAGCGCTCGCTCGCTGCCGCGGAGCAGCTGTCGATGGACGGCATCGACGCGGAGGTCATCGACCTGCGCTGGATGCGACCGCTGGACCTGCCGACTGTCCGCGCCTCGGTCGACAAGACCAGGCGCTTGCTCGTGGTCGAGGAGCAGGTCCATGCCGCGGGCTGGGGCGCGACCATCATCAGCGAGCTGACCATCGGCGGGATGGCCTGGGCCAGTGCGCCTCGCCGGCTCAGCCTGCCCGACGACCTGCCCATCCCGTACACCCCGCCGCTGGAGGACGAGGTCCTGCCGTCAGTCGACGCGATCGTGGCGTCCGCCAGAGCGAGCGTCGGGCGTTGACCGTGGCGGCCTCATCGCCGACCGGTGCGCGCGTCTTCGACCAGAGCTCACTCGTCATCGATCGCATCGAGACGATCGCGCTGCGGGCGCCGCTGAGCCGGCGCTTCTCGGGCAGTGCCTACAGCATGGACAACCGGTGCACGATCGTGACCCGGATGACCACCGCCGACGGCATCACCTCTGAGATCTACACCGGCGATACCGACGTCGAGCAATCTATCATCGTGGCGATCATCCACGACGAGCTCGCGCCCCGGCTGCTGGGCCGTAGCGCGACCGATCCTGAGGGGGCCTGGCTGGCGATGGAGCCGGCCACGAACGACATCCTGCGCGATCGCGGTCTCGCCCTGCAGGCCATCGCCTGCCTGGACGAGGCCATCTGGGACGTCTTCGGGCGGGCCCTGGGCCTGCCGTTGCATCGGGTCTGGGGGAGCGTGACCGACGCCGTCCCGATCAGCATCATCGGCGGCTACTACCACCTCTCGATCGACGAGGTCGGCACGCTCATCCGCGATTACGTGGCCGCCGGGTTCGCCGGCATGAAGTTCAAGGTCGGCGGCAAGACCCCCGCCGAGGACGCGGCCCGCGTGCGCGCCGCCCGGGACGCCGCCGGGCGGGACTTCGTCCTGATGGTCGATGCCAACCAGGGCTACGACCGGGCGCAGGCGGTCGAGTTCGCCCGGCTCGTCTGGGATCTCGACATCCGCTGGTTCGAGGAACCGTGCCGCTGGACGAACGACGCCCGCTGGATGCGCGACGTCCGCTACCAGACTGGACTGCCGATCTGCGCAGGGCAGAGCGAGACCACCCTGGCCGGCGTGCGCAACCTGATCATGGCCGGGGCCATCGACGTCTCCAATTTCGACGCGTCATGGGCGGGCGGCCCGACGATCTGGCGCAAGGCCGCGGGCCTGGCTGCAGCGTTCGGCGTCCAGCTCGGCCACCACGAGGAACCGCAGGTCTCGGCGCACCTGCTGGCGAGCGTCCCCGACCACACCTTCGTCGAGTGCTTCGACGAGGAGCGCGACCCGTTCTTCTGGCGCCTGTCCGACATGTCCAGCCGGATCTCGGGCGGTCGTTACACCTTGCCCGAGCGGCCCGGCTTCGGCGTCGAGCTGGACTGGGACTACGTCCGGGCCCACACCGTCGCGACCCGGTCGAGCGACCGCTCGACTGTCGCGTAGGAGAGGATCCCAGCCTTGGCCGTCGTGACCGGCTTCTTCCATGGTGGCGTCACTGTCAGCAGCATCGACCGGGCCCTGGTCTTCTACTGCGACGGCCTTGGCCTGGAGCAGGAATTCGACCGGATCCTCGACGCGCCGTACCTCAAGACTGTGCTCGGACTGGCGTTCGACCACATCCGCGCGGTTTACCTGCGCATCCCCGGCGGTGGGTTCGTAGAGCTCCTGGAGTACGTCGGCATCGATCGGTTCCCGGCAGCATCACGTCCGTGCGATTACGGCGCGGGCCACCTGTGCCTGTACGTCGACGATGTCGAGGCGATGCACGCGCGTCTGGTCGGGCTCGGCTTCGCCGCGCGCTCCGAGCACATCGTCGAGATCACGGCGGGCCCCAACACAGGGGCCCGCAGCTGCTACATGGCCGATCCCGACGGCTACGCCGTTGAGCTGTTCCAGAAGCGACCCGAGGCCTGATCCGTGGGTCGCACCGCCACACGAGGAGGAACTCGATGCGTGCACCGATCACCACGCTGACCACGGGCCTCGGCCACCCGGAAGGGCCGGACGTCCTGCCTGACGGCCGCATCGTCATGGTCGAGACGTACACCAGCAAGATCGTCGCGTGGTCGGAGGATCGCGGACTGCACGACTACGCCGACTGTGGCGGCGGTCCCAACGCCTGCATGCTCGGTTCGGATGGAGCGGTCTACATCACCCAGAACGGCGGTACCGTCGGCGCCTGGAAGGCTCGAGTCATGGGCCGTCCGTCGATCCAGAAGGCGTGGCCGGATGGCCGGGTCGAAGAGGTCGCCACGGAAGTCGCCGGCATCCCGCTCCAGGCCCCCAATGACCTCTCATTCGGCCCCGACGGCCGCCTGTACTTCACGGATCCAGCCGACTACCTGCCGGTCGATCGCAAGCCCGGTCGCGTCTTCGCCCTGTCGCCCGACGGCACCGGCGAGCTACTCGCCGAGCTCCCGAACGCGTACTGCAACGGCATCACCGTCGAGGCGGACGGAGCGGTGGTGTGGGTCGAGTCCTATGACCGTGGCATCTACCGCAAGCGCGACGGTGGGCCGGTCGAGCAGTTCGCGCAGCTGCCCGAAGGGCACATCCCAGACGGTCTGAAGGTTGCCGCCAACGGTGACCTGTGGGTCACCGCATTCATGGCCGGCGGCGTCGACATCCTCGCGCCCGACGGTACGATCAAGGACTTCCTGGAGACGGGTGGTGTGCCCTTGAACTGCGTCTTCCACGAAGGCTCGCTGTACATCACCGACTTCGGCGACATTACCGAGGTGACCGCCGACGCCCCGATGGACGGACGGCTGTGGCGGGTCGACGTGGGGGTGGAAGGGATGCCCCTGTTCCGCGGTGCGATCGCCGCTCGGAGCTGAGCGCTCAGGTCGAACGCAGCCAATCAGGTCGGTCGTGGAGACCGAGGATGGACCAACCGCCGTCGACGACGATGGTCTGACCGGTGATGTACGCGGCGTCGGCTGACGCCAGGAACAGCACCGTCCCGGCGATCTCGTCAGTTTCGGCCATGCGACCCAGCGGGATCTCGGACAGGATCGCCTCCAGCCGGATGGAGCCGTCGTCAAGGCCCTGTTGCACCAGAGCCGTCCGGGTGGAGCCTGGGGCCACGGCGTTGACCCGGATGCCAAGCTCCGCGACCTCGACCGCCATGACCCGGGTCAGGCTCATCATCGCGGCCTTGGCCGCCGAGTATGGCCCGCGACCAGGCAGCGCGATGAACCCGGCCACCGACCCGATCTGGATGATGCTGCCGCCGCCACGCCCGCGCATGGACGAGATGGCCAACGCGCTGCAGTGGAACGTGCCCATGAGATGGGTCTGGATGACCTGCTCCCAGACGACCGGATCGAACGTCTCGGTCAGGCCCACACGCTGGATCCCGGCATTGTTGACCAGGATGTCGATGCCACCCTCCTGCGCCAGAATGGTGTCGAAGAGGGCGACTACGGACGCGCGATCGGCCACATCGGCATGGACATAGCGGACGCCGTCGAGCGGGTCGGCCGGATCGCCCAGGTCGGCGACGACCCCGCGGGCACCCTCGGCCACCGCGCGCCGGACGATCGCTTCACCGATCCCGCGCGCGCCACCGGTCACCAGGATGACCTTGCCATCGAACCGTCCGACCATCCGCGCTCCCTCCAAGGGTCTCGTCGAGGTTGCCGTCGCCCGTATCATTGAAACCGTTTCCGGTGAGGATACCGGCCCCGCCATGCGTGGGGGAAGGCCGAAGGTTCGAGAAATGGAGGACGGCATGACGACGGGCAAGCGCGCGGTCGTGACCGGGGCGGCGAGCGGGATCGGCCAGGCCGTTGCACATCGACTGCTGCGCGAGGGCGTGGCGGTCGTTGCGGCCGACATCAACGAAGCGGGACTTGCGCCGGTCGTGGCCGCCGGGGCCACGCCGTTCGTCGGCAACCTCGCCGACGACGCCGATCGTGACCGGCTCGTGCACATCGGGTCGGGCGTCGACTACCTCGTCAACGCGGCCGGCATCATCCGGCTCAAGCCCATCCTCGAGTTCACCGTGGCGGACCTTCGCGACGTCTACGCCATCAACGTCGAGGCGACCTGGGACCTGGTCTCACGGATCGGGCGGACCATCCCGTCCGGCGGTGCGATCGTCAATCTCTCGTCCTCGTCGGCCAAGCTCGCCACGACCACCGAGGCTGCTGTGTACGCGTCGTCGAAGGCCGCCGTCCTGTCGATCACCCGTTCCTTCGCATACGCGTTCGCGCCGTCGAACGTGCGGGTCAACGCGATCTGCCCAGGGATCATCGATACACCGATGCAGGACAAGGTCCTCGCCGACGTGGCCGCCAAGCGGGGCATGACCGTCGCGGAGCTCTCGACCGCGCGCAACAAGACGGTCCCGCTCGGTCGTGCCGCGTCCGCCGACGAGTGTTCGGGCGCGATCTGGTTCCTCCTCGGCCCCGAGAGCGGGTATATGACCGGACAGGCCATCAACTACACCGGCGGACTGGTCATGTGGTGAGTCGGTGGCGATGGGATCCTGCGCCACCGCCCACGCCGCGACAACCCTTTCCAGAAACGTTGACAAGCCTTGAGACTGGAAACGATACTAACCCCGCCTGAGGCAGGCACGACCCATGTCGCTCGACCGACTATCCCAGCGGAGGAGAAGACTCATGCGCATCGGATCACGAAGTGCGGTCACGCTACTGACGGGGGCGACGCTGCTCCTGGCAGCCTGCAACTCAAGCTCCGGCGCTTCGCCGGCCGCCAGCACGGCCGCGACCGCCGCTCCGACGACCGCCACGTCCGCGGCGCCGTCGGCGGCTGCCGGCCTGCCGAACACGGCGACCCTCAAGGACGGGTCCACGTTCACCCTGAACCCACGGGTGGCCGACAAGCTCGCCAAGGGGGAGCCCATCAACTACGTGTTCTCGTACGGCTCCACGGCGATCCCGCTGTTCTCCCCACAGTACGCAGCCGGTTACGCCCGAACCCTGCCGGAAGCGCAGAAGACCCTGCCGATGAACGGCCAGGCCATCGCTCCGTCGTCCGCGGTCCAGGACATCAACGAGCAGATCGCCCAGATCGACACGCTGTTCAAGGCCGATCAGATCGACTGCCTGTCGGTCCAGTCGACCGGTACGGACGCGTTCTCGAAGATCACCAACGACATCATGGCCAAGGGCATCCCGGTGTTCACGGTCGGCGTCGAGTCGAACGGCAACGAGTTCTCGAACTTCACCCAGATCTCTAACAAGGAGGGCCTGCAGGCCGCCGGGATCGTCGTCGACTACATGAAGGCCAAGGGCCTCGACTTCAAGAACTTCGCGGTGTCCGGCGGCGACCCCACCCAGAACTGGGCGCAGGGCCGCATGCAGGGCTTCATCGACGGGATCAAGGCAGCCATCCCGGACGCCAATTTCATCAATGACGCGACTTCCGCGCTGGTGACGACCTACGACCCGGCCACCACCTTTGACAACTACAAGGCGTTCATCCAGGGCAACCCCGAGGTCCAGGTCATCGAGAATGTGGACATCGGCGGTGAGTACGCTGCGCGCGCTATCGCCGAGTCCGGCAACACCGGCAAGATGTTCTCCCTCGGCTGGAACGTGAGCATCGGTCAGCTTGACGCCGTCGAGGCGGGCACGCAGATCGTGGCGCTCGACCAGCAGTGGGGCGACCAGGCGGGCTTCGGTGCCCTGGCCTGTGCCGAGCTCCTCAAGAATGGCAAGGTCCTGCCGAATACCAATAGCCTCAAGCCGATCACGACCGAGAATGTCGTCCAGGCGCGCAAGGACTTCCTGGCGCTCGCCGGGGGTTGATCGCCTGATCTCGAGCTGATCCGGGCCGGTCGTCCGAGGGTCGCCTCGCCGACCGGCCCGGTCTTCGTTGTCGACGGGTGACCGTCAACCGAGGAGCGAGCACCGGATGACCATGAACAGTGCTGCGACGCCACCCGCGCCGACGGTAGCCGCAACCCCGCCGGAACGCTGGTCCAGCCGCGCCCGGGCCGCCGGCCTGCGGGTGGGTGGCCTGCTGATCGCGATCCTGATCGTGATCCTCATCTTCACGTTCCTGAGCAAACCGAATACCTTCCTGACCATCACCAACGCCCTGGGCGTGATGCGCTCGATGAGCACGATCGCCATCGTGGCGCTGGGGCTCACCTTGGTGATCGTGGTCGGCGAGATCGACCTCTCCTTCGGCTACATGTACGGCCTTGCCTCGATCATGGTGGGCGTCGCCTGGATCGTCTGGGGTTGGCCGATCTGGGCCGCCATCATCCTGGCCTTCGCCGCCGCCGCCGCGCTCGGCTGCATCAACGCGTTCCTGGTGACGGTGGTCGGCATCCCCTCGTTCATCGTGACCCTTGGGACGGGGCAGCTCGTCTTTGGCACGACGTTGCTCGTGTCCAACACGGCGACCCTAAACCCGGCCTACCCGCCGCCCGGCAAGGTCGTGCCACAGGCCGAGGTGGACTGGTTCTTCGGCCTCTCCAACCAGGACCTACCGCTGGGGGTCCCGATGCAGGCGCTGTGGATGGTCGGCGTCGCACTCGTGATCGGGTTCGTGCTGAGTCGCTCGCTGTTCGGGTTCCGGCTCAAGGCCATCGGTGGCAACCCGCTGGCTGCGGAGCTTGCGCGCCTCCCGATCCGCAAGTACAAGTTCGCGGTGTTCGTGATCTGCTCGAGCCTGGCCAGCCTCGCAGCGGTCCTTGACTTCTCGTTCATCGGATCCGTCCAGCCCAACGCCGGTGTGAGCCTGCTGTTCCCGGTGTTCGCGGCCGTGATCATCGGCGGGGCGAGCCTGTCGGGAGGCCGTGGCACCGCGATCGGCACGCTCAGCGGCGCATTGCTCATTGCGATCATCGCCAACGGCCTGGCCCTGCTGTCCGCCGGGTCGTACCTCAGCAACTTCGTGTCCGGCGCGGTGACCATCGCCGCGGTCGTCCTCGACCGCTTCACGGCTAGCCTGCGCAGATGACCGACGTCGCCACCGTGGCCGCTACGCCGCCTGGCGCCCCGAACACCGGGACCGGCGGGCCAGGCTTGCGCATCCGCGGCCTGCGCAAGTGGTACGGCGACACGCGGGCCCTCGACGGCCTCGACCTCGATGCGCGACCGGGCGAGATCCTCGGCGTCGCTGGACCGAACGGGGCGGGCAAGAGCACGATGATCAAGATCCTGGCCGGCGAGACGGCGGCCGATGGCGGCGACATCCTGCTCGACGACCGGGCCTGGGACACCTCGAGCGGGCGCGACCGGGTCGCGGTCGTGCACCAGGAGCCGCAGCTCTTCCCCAACCTGACCGTCGCCCAGAACGTCATGGTCGGGCGCGAGGGCACGCGCGCCCTGGTCCGCCAGCTCGACCAGCAGGAACGGACGCTGATGGAGGACCTGGCCATCCTCGACGTGGCCGATCGGTCGCTTGGGAGCGTGCCGCTGGCGGTCCAGCAGCGGGTCGAGATCGGCCGGGCGCTGGCTCGGGACGCATCGGTCTTCCTCTTCGACGAACCCAATTCCGCCCTCACCCAGGAGGAGTCGTCGGACCTCTTCCGCCGGATGCACCTGCTCGCCGACGCGGGTCGGGTCGTCCTCCTTGTGTCCCATCGCATCGCCGAGCTGGCTGAACACGCCGACCGGGTCGCGCTCATCCTCGACGGCGTATGCACGACCGTGCTGGAGGGCGAAGCGCTGACCCAGGAGGGCATCGCCGCTGGTCTCGTCACCGGCCAGGCGAGCCGCGAGCCCGACGATCAGATCGTGGTCCAACTCGGCGAGGACGCGGCCACCGCCCTGCGGCTGTCGGACTGGACCCACAGCGACGGCGAGTTCACGGCGATCAACCTGCACGTCCGCACCGGCGAGATCCTGGCGTTCGTTGGTGTCGAGGGCTCCGGCGCCCGTGAGCTCGTGCGCTCGATCGCGGGGTTTGAACGGACCACGGGGCACATCGAGATCGCCGGTCGCGACGGCATGCCGGGCGTGAGCTCGGGGACCGGTCTGGTCTCGGCCGACCGCCAGGCCAGCCTGTTCGCCAATCTCACCATCGGCGACAACATGGTGTCGCGTTTGAGTCGCGAGATCACCTCCGGAGGCGTGGCGCTGCGTCGCGGCCGGATGCTCCAGATCGCCCACGGCCTGCGCGACCAGTTCCGGGTGAAGGCCGCCTCCGTGCATCTCCCCATCCGGTCGCTGTCGGGCGGCAACCAGCAAAAGGTCGCCATCGCGGCCGCCATCGTGCGGCGGCCCGAGGTCCTCGTTCTCGAGGAGCCGACGCGGGGGGTGGATATCGGGTCGAAACGCGAGATCTACCGGCTCATGCGCGCCTACGCAAGCGAGGGCCACGCGGTCATCATCTACTGCACGGAGATCCCCGAGGTCTTCGAGGCCGCCGACTACGTGTACGTGGTGTCCGAAGGTTGCCTGTCCGATCCCGTGATGGTCATGAACCACCCCGACGTGGAAGCCCTCGCCCGGGCCGTGACCCGGCTGGAGCGACACAGCGTGGCGTCGTCGGTCCGGGCCACGGCGCCGCCCTGATCACCGTCCTCGGTCCGAAGACTGGCGCCCTCGGCCGACGCGTGGCGCGGAACCCGTCGTTCGTCAAGCCGACCCCCGACGCAACCCTCGGCCACACATCGTGACGGCCGCGGCTCGACCGGTCCGCGCCCTGCTCGTCGGCTTCGGCTCGGCCAATCGGGCGGTGCTGGAGCTGGCCTTGACCCGGCCGTGGCTTGAGGTCGTCGGCATCGTGGTCCGCTCCCGCGAGCGCGACGGCGAATCGGCGGCGGGCCGCGTGCCCGGCGCCCCAGCCGGCCTGCGTTGCTCCACCGATCTCGTCGGCACGCTGGCCACCACCCGCCCCGACGTGGCCATCGTCGCCACTGCGACTCGGCTGGTGGACGTCCTTCCCGTCCTGGAGGCCATCGCGCCGACCGGCATCCCGATCGTCTGCACCGCGGAGGACCTCGCCTTCATCCGTGCAGGCGACTCGCCCGCCGCGGCCCGGATCCTCACCCTCGCCGAGACGCACCGCATCCCGATCGTGGCGAGCGGGGCGAACCCCGGGTTCGTGCTGGACCTCTGGCCCCTGACGCTGACCGGGCTCGCCTGGGACGTGGAGCGTCTCCGGGCCAGGCGCATCGTCGATGTCAGCGTATTCGGCCCGCGCGTCCGCGCCTCGCTCGGCATCGATGTCACCGCCGAGGCATTCGCCGCGGGCATCGCCGACGGCTCGATCGTGGGCCACGCCGGCTTCCCGGAGAGCCTCCGCGTCCTCGCCGCCGCGATGGGTCGCGAGCTCCAACGGGTGGAGGTCTTCTCCGAGCCCATCCTCGCCGACCGGCCGCTGACCTTGCCCGACGGCGCCGTCGTTAGGCCCGGCCGGACGGCCGGCGCCGACCAACGGGCGACCGGCTGGTTCGCCGGTCAGCCCTGGCTCGAGGTCTCGATGACGCTCCATGTCGACCCGGCAGCGGCGGGGCTCACGCCGACCGATCGGGTCGAACTGGAGGGGCGCCACGGCCTGCGGGTCACCGTCGACCCAGGCTTTCGCGCCCTGCTATCCACTGCGGCCATGATCGTCAACGGGCTGCCTCGAGCGATGGCCGCGCCTCCCGGCGTGCACGGGCCGGGCGACCTGCCACCGGTCGCACCGTGGCTGGGCGATGCACCACCGCCGTGGGTGCCGCTGCGGGACTGATTCCAGGAGTCAGCGGTCGACGCGGTGTTTCTCGATGAAACCTTCGTCGAGGACCCAGCCCAGGCCGGGGCGGTCAGGGAGTGGGAACTGGCCGTCCACGAGCGACGGTCGGTTCTCGATCATCTGCCAGAAGATCGGGTCGCGGGCAGGCGAGAACGCCTCCACGTACGTGCCGTGCGGCTGCGATGCCAACAGGTGCGACGCGACCTGGGCCTCCTCGTGATGGCCCAGTTGCACGTCGAAGGCCGCGGCAAGCGCGGCGATCCGACGCCACTCGGTCGGGCCACCGCCCCACGACGCGTCGTAGTTACAGACATCGATCGCGCCCGCCGCCATCATTTCGCGCATCCCGACCCGGCTGATCTCGCTCTGACCGGCAGCCACGTTCACGTTGCCGCGCATCCGGACATCGCGCAGGCCGCGGAAGTCGGCATGCCAGCGGGTGGGCTCCTCGAACCAGCGGATGGCGATGCCCTCGGCTCGGACTGCCGCGAGGAATTCGAGCGCCTCGGAAACGGTGTAGCCCTGGTTCGCATCCACCACGAACAGGAAGTCGTCCCCGGCGTGACGACGCGCGCGGGCCAGACGGGCGGCATCCAGGGGTGGCGGCTGTGCGCCGATCTTGAATTTCATCCCCACCATGCCATGCTCGGACTGGAAGAAGTCGATCTCGCGCTCGATCTCCTGGCCCTTCGAGCTCTCGTCGTCGGGGATGTAATAGCCCCCGATCCCGATCATCGGGATCCTGTCCCGATACCCGCCCCAGAGTCGCCAGAGAGGCTGGCCAAGCGCCTTCCCGACCGCATCCCAGACGGCCGTATCGATGCAGGCCATGGCCTGCATCGCGTACCAGCGCGGGCGGAGCTGATCAAAGGTGGCCGGCAGCATGGCCTCCCAGACCCGCTCCGTCCCGAAGGCATCGAGTCCCAGGATCAGCGGCACAAGCTCGTCGTGCAGGATGCTCAGGATCTCCGACTGGAGGGGCTCATCCTCATCAGCGTTGTACGCCTCGCCGACGATCCCCTCCGACGTTCGGATCCGGGTGATGATCGTGCAGCGGTTGCGCATCTTGTAGTAACTGCCCTTGTATGTGAACGGCAGTGGGACACGGATCGGGATCGTCTCGACGGACTCGATCTTCAGCGGCACGAGAGCTCCCTCCTGGGCAGGCGAGTTGACGCAAGACGGCGCGGGATGCAACGATTTGGTCATCGTAACTGGAAACGGTACCGGCGAACCGAACGTCTCGCGTTCCCCTCGCGCTCAGCGTGAGGTCCCACCAGAAAGGATCCGATGTCAGCGGATGCTCCGGCGGATCTCGATCTCGACCAGACGGGTCCGATGGCCGCTCCTCTGGCGGGCATCAGGATCGTCGCCGTCGAGCAGTACGGGGCAGGTCCCTTCGGGACGATGTACCTGGCCGACATGGGGGCGGACGTCATCAAGATCGAGGATCCCGGCACCGGCGGGGACGTGAGTCGGTACATACCGCCCGGACGATCGGGATCGGACAGCCTGTTCTTCGAGGCGTTCAACCGGAACAAGCGGAGCCTGAGCCTGGACTTGAAGACGCCGTCGGGTCGCGAAGTCCTGGAGCGTCTGGTCGCGTCCGCCGACGCTGTCTTCAGCAACCTGCGGGGCGATCAGGTGGAGCGGCTCGGCCTGACGTACGCCTCGCTTGGAGCGATCAACCCCGCCATCGTCTGTGTCGCGCTGACCGGCTATGGGCGAGGCGGCTCGGCCGCGGCGTGGCCTGGCTACGACGCCCTGATCCAGGCGGAGGCCGGGTGGGCTGCCCTGACCGGTTCCCCTGACGGGCCACCGACCAAGAGCGGGCTTTCGCTCGCGGACTATGTCGCCGGCCTGACGGCCGCCCTCGGCCTCATGGTCGGGGTCCTGGACGCTCGGCGCACCGGACAGGGCCGTGACGTCGAGACGAACCTGTACGACTCGGCGCTGGCCATGCTCAGCTACCCGGCCACGTGGCTGCTGACCGGCGGCTTCGTGGCCGAACGCCGTGCCCTGTCGGCCCACCCGAGTGTCGTGCCGTTCCAGTTCTTCGCGACCATGGACGGCTACATCGCGATCGCGACGCCGAAGTCGAAGTTCTTTCGTGCGTTGGTGGATGCGATGGATCTTCCCGAGGTCGCCGCGGACCCGCGCTTCGCCGACTTCGAAGGGAGGGAGCGACACCGGACAGAGCTCCTGGCGATCCTCGAGGGTCGGTTCGCCCTGGCCACGACCGCCGTGTGGGTGGATCTGCTTCGGGGCCAGGTGCCCGTCGCTCCGGTCCGCTCCCTGTCAGAAGCGACAGACCCGGACGAGCTCCGAGCACGGTCGATGCTGGCCGAATACGAGCACCCATCGTTCGGGACCGTCCGGTCCATCGGGCTGCCTCTGACGCTGGGTGGATTCCAGCCGACCTATCGACACGGGCCCCAGTTGGATGCCGATGAGGATCTGATCCTGGCGGACCTTGGCTACGACGAGGCCACGATCGAACGCCTTCGCGTTGGTGGCGCTTTCGGCGACCGCGGCTGAGCGCGCTGGGGACCTCGCAGCGGTCGGGACATCGCAGCGGTCCTGTAAGGACCGTGATCGGCACGAGTTCGTCGTGCACCTTGACGATGTCGACGTTGGCTGTCGGATCCGGCCGGTGGCCATGCAGGCTCGCCACGATGGCGGTCCCGCCAGGACCGGAGCCGTCGCCGCGGCTGATCGTCCTCAGGCGTGCCGGGTCGAGCCGATCCGGTGGAGCCGGTCCGGGGTGATGATCGCCGCTAGCGCGACCATGAGGAGGCTCAGCCCCACCAGCACCCACAGGCTGGTGGCGAAGTCGCCTGTCACGTCGCGCGCCCAGCCCAGCACGAACGGACCGATCGCCGACAGGACGTAGCCGATCAACAGCATCCGGGCGGCCGTCGCCGCGACATCGCCGGCTGTGCCGCCCGCATCGACCGGGAGCGTCAGGACGATCGGGAAGATCGCCCCGGTCCCGATCCCCAGGACCGTTGCCCACAGCGCAGCCGGGGCCGGCAGGAGGGAGAGTCCGATCAACCCGATGAGCGTGGTCACCGCGGAGCCGATGAGCTGACCGCGCCGACTGCCGACCCGATCCGCCAGCAGGGTCATCACGATGGTCGCCACCAGGCTGACGGCGATGAACACGGCGACGAGCTGGGCGGCCGCGACCTGGGTCCAGCCGCGATCGATGTAGACGGCGGCCAGCCAGGCGGCCACGCCGTAGAATACGACCGACTGCAGGCCGAAGATCAGGCCGAGCACCCAGCCGGCCGGGTGCGACCAGGCGATATGGGCCGGCGCGACTTCGCCGCCACGTCCGTCGTCACGCGGCGCGAGGATCAGCCAGATCACGAGCGCCACGAACCCGGCCGCTGAGATCACGGCCAATGACCGGCGCCAATCGCCCTCCGGCCCGGCCAGCTCCACCGCCAGGCCGGCCGCGGCCAGCGAGCCGACGACGAGCCCGGTCGCGTATGCACCGGTGCCAAGGGCCGGATGGGTCGGCAGGTTGCGTCGTACGACACGTGGCGTGATCGGGCCGGACAGACCCATGCCCAGGCCGACCCCGAATGTCAAGGCCAGGAGGGTCAAGGGTGTCGGGGCAGCAGCCCGAAGGACGCCGAAGATGATGATCAGGCCGGCGCACAGGGCCAGGGCGTTTCGAGCGCCAAACCGGCGGGCCATTCGGGCACCGAGCGGCGCGAAGAGGCCCATGCACAGGATCGGGATCGCGCTGAGCGCCCCGACCAATGAGTGGGAGACATGGAGGTCCGCCTGGATCGCCGCCTGGAGAGGCCCGATCACCAGGATCTGCGGTCGCAGCACGAGCGCGATCGTAAACAGGGCGATGAGCGCCGAGAGGATCGCCCGCCGATCCGCGGGCTGGGTCGTCACCCGGCCGGGAGGCGGGCGGGTCCGCCACCCACATCAGACGATGTCACGCCGACCGCCTGCGGCGGATCTCTGCGCTGATGGCCGGGAGCACTTCGTGCAGATCTCCGATCACCGCGTAGTCGGCGGCTGCCATCACCGGAGCGTCCGGGTCCTTGTTGATGGCGAGGATCCGCTTGGCGCCCTTGCACCCGGCCATGTGCTGGGTCGCGCCGCTAACGCCGGCCAGGATGTACAGGTCGGGGGCGATCTTGGTCCCGGTCTGGCCCACTTGCTCGGTGTGCGGACGCCAGCCTGAGATCGTCACGGCCCGGGAGCAGCCCACGGCCGCGCCGAGGAGGTCAGCCAACTCCACGACCGGCGCGAACCCTTGCGCCGAGCCGGCGCCGCGCCCGCCCGTGACGACGACCCTGGCCTCAGCCAGCGACACGCCGCTGACCGCCGCCGCGACGCGCTCCACGACCCGCACGAGGAGGTCCGCGTCGTCGAGCTGCGGGCTGAACGCTGCCACGGTCGCGGTCCCACCGGTCGGGGTGGCGATCACCGTGTGGGGTGCGACCGTCAGGAACGCCCGATCGGCGTGGATCGCGGCCTCCTCGAGGAGACTGCCGCCCCAGCGCTGCCGCGTGACCGTCATCGGGTCGCCTGGTTTCACGGCGATGCAGTTCGCCGCGAACGGGCGCCCGGCCCGGGCCGCCGCACGGGCCATCACGCCGTTGCCCGACTCCGTCCCGGCACCGATCACGGCATCGACGCCCAGGCGATCGGCCAGGTCGACGAGGATCCTGCCGATGGCGTCGGGTGCGGATCCTGCGGCGGATCCGGCGAGTGCCGGGTGCGTGGCGACGTGCACCAGGGATGCACCCCATCCGCCCAGCTCCGCTGCCGGCGACCCGTCGCCGATGAGCAGCGCATGGACCGGCCCTCCCGCGGCGACCGCGGAGCCAAGGGCCAACGCCTGCAGCGACACCCGGTCGAAGCCGTCGTCGGTGGAGGTCACCAGGACCAGGACGGTACCCATCACAGCAACCCGATGCTGTCGAACAGATCGACCGTGGCAGAGACCGCAGCCGTGCCGGTGCCCAGCATCGTGACCTCCTTGGTCGCACCCTCCGGCACGACCAGCCGGATCATCTCCAGGCGTTGCTCCGGCCGCTCCGGGTTCGACATTGCGACCGGCTTGCTTTTGGCCCGCAGGCGCCCCGGCACCGATGGATACCTGGGGAGGTTGATGCCCTCGAGGACACCGAGGACCGCGGGCAGCGGGACCGAGTAGACATCGCGTCCACCAGGGACCACCTGCTCGCCTCGCACGGCCCCGTCGGCGACGATGAGGCCCTTGAGGCCGGTCAGCACCGGCATCCCGAGTGTGCGCCCGACCCGGACCCCGACCTGGTAGCCGCTGGTGTCGCCGGACTCGTTACCCACGAGAACCGCGTCGAACGGGCCGCTCTCGGTGTCATCTGCGCGGATCGCCTCGACGATCGCCGCGGCCGTGGACTCAGGATCCCACTCCTCCCCGCCGGTGACGAGGTGGATCGCGCGCGAGACACCGATCGCCATCGCGTCACGCAGTTGCTCGATGGCCTCCGCCGGCCCGAGCGTCAGCACGACGGACTCGCCGCCATGCTCCTCGACGAGGCGCACTGCCTGTTCGACGGCGCATTCCTCGTGCGGGCTGATCGCGAAGCCGAGGTACTTGCTTTCGATCGCGCGGCCATCCTCGGTGAGGGTGATCCGGCCGGCGACGGCGGGGACTCGCTTGATGCAGACGAGGACCTTCATCGTCAGGCCCGGATGCGCAGGTTCTCGGGGTCGAAGGGCGGTCGCGCCCCGACGACCGCGACCGTCACCGGGTAGCGCTCGGCGAAGTATTCGACGAACAACCGCGTTCCCTCGACGGCGTGCTCCGGTGGAAGGTACGCCAGCAGCACGTGCTTGCCGGTCGAGGGACTCGCGCCCGCCGACGTCGCATACGAGCGGCGTCCCCTGGTGTCCACGATCGC
>JBKJQY010000041.1:0-18456 GCA_046593725.1 Candidatus Limnocylindrales bacterium | reverse complement strand
GACCCGACCCTGGCCACGCATGTCACCCGCATCCACGCGATGCTGGGCACGATGGACGCTCCGGGCAATGTGTTCGTCAATGGGCACGACGGCAACGATCCGCTCGAATGGAATGCGTTCGCCGACCCGTCTGCCGTCCAGGCGGTCTTCGCGACCGGCGTGCCGATCGACCTCGTCTCGCTCGATGCCACCGACGATGTGCCCGTCCCCGCGGACCTGACGGAGCGTCTGGCGGGCGACCACGCCGCTGGCGGCGCCGACCTCCTGTACGAGCTGCTCCTGCGCAACCCATCGCGGATGGACATCTCACAGGGCCAGCAGCTGTGGGATGAGCTGGCGGCGCTGGCCTTGAGCGAGCCGGGCCTCGTGACGTGGGACGACGCCACGGTCGCCGTCGGGGACGACGGTCGCCTGACGCGCGATGCCACGGGTCGCACGATCCGTTTCGCCAACGCGGCCGATGCTACGGCTGTCGAATCGGCTCTGTTGACCGCCCTGGGACGCGGCGGCCCACGCCGCACCCCGTTCGAGCTCGCGGGCACCATCGCAATCACGTGGGACGGCCAGACCTGCGCGATCACCGGTGGCGGCAGCGGGCCCGGCCTGTACACCCTCACCTACGACGGGCCGGCCGGCAAGCCTGCGGGCGCGTACATCGCCGGCGTCCGCTCGCCCCATGTCTGGTCTGATCTGACAGCCCTCGTGGCGGGCTTCGATGTCACGAAGGGGGTACCCCTGCCCGATTGGGTCCTACAGGGCGGCCAGGCGGTCGACGAGGCCGGGACGGGCGATCCGGTCCGGGCGACCGCGGAGCTCGAACTGGCACCATACGGCCCGGTATGCGTCACAGGTGACTGGCCGGACCTGAGCTTCACGCCCGGCCAGCCGATCGGATCGGGCGGATGACCGCGGTCGGGCATGGCCTAGATCGACGACTGATCGGCCTCGTTCTGGCAGGGGCGTTCTCCGTGTTCGCTGCGACGGTCGCCGTCGTCTCAACGGCCGCCAGTGTGGCGGACGACGCCGTGACCGGACTGGTCCAGGCCTACGGTTCGGTTATGTACGCCTTCGTCGGGATCGTCGTCCTATGGCGACGCCCGGGCCACGGCATCGGGCGCCTGGCGCCGCCGTATTGGTGGCGGCGTTCGCGGCCATGATCCTGGGGCTTCAGGCCCTGATCAGCGGTGCTGTCGCCAGGCCAGGCACGGCGCTCGACCCGCGTGTCGTGGCCGTCTCGACGCTCGCGGTCGCGGCACTCTTCACGCCAGTCCGAAGCCGCGTCCAGTCGATCGTGGACCGTCGGTTCAATCGGGAGCGGTACGACGCGGCGTGGATCGTGGCTGGCTTCAGCGGACGCCTGCGCGACCAGCTGGACCTGCCCACGGTCAGCGCAGAACTGCGCTCGACGGCGACCCAGACCCTGCAGCCGACCACGACCGGCGTCTGGCTGAGAGCCCGACCCGGACTCCACTGAAGGAGTCGTCCCGGATCGCCCGGCTACGGTACGCTCGAGAGCCGTCGCCACCGCCCAGGAGGATCCATGCCAGCGTTCGATGTCGAGGCCCTGCGGGCTGAATTCCCGGCCCTCCGGCGTGAGCAGGATGGGCGGCCCGTGGCCTTCCTCGACGGACCCGGGGGGACACAGGTCCCGCAGCGCGTCATCGATGCCGTCACGGACTACTACCGCGACTCAAACGCCAACTCGGGCGGCGCCTTCACGACCAGTGTGCTGAGCGACGCGATCGCCGACGAGGCGCATGCGGCCGTGGCCGACTTCCTGGGCGCCGCATCACCCGACGAGATCAAGTTCGGCTACAACATGACGACGCTCACCCTGCACATCGGCCGGTCTATCGGCGCGACGCTCGCGCCCGGCGACGAGATCGTCGTGACGACGCTGGATCACGAAGCCAACGTCAGCACCTGGGAGGCGATGGCGGCCGATCGGGGCGTGACCGTCCGCAAGGTGGATGTCCGCCTCGACGACGTGACCCTGGACCTCGAGGATCTCGAGTCCATGTTGAACTCGAGGACGAAGCTCGTCGCGATCGGCTACGCCAGCAACGCCGTGGGGACGGTCAACCCGGTCGGAGAGATCGTGGCGCGCGCCCACGAGGTGGGGGCGCTGACCTACGTGGACGCTGTCGCCTACGCGCCCCACGGCCCGATCGACGTCCAGGCTATCGACACGGACTTCCTGGTGTGCTCCGCGTACAAGTGGTTCGGCCCACACCTCGGAGCACTCTACGGCAAGGCTGCGGTCCTGGAGGCCCTGCCGGCCTTCAAGGTGCGACCCGCCCACGACCGGTTCGAGACCGGCACGGCGTCGTTCGAATCCATCGCCGGGACGCTCGCCGCGACGGACTACCTGCGCGACGTCGGACGTTCATTCGGCGACGTCGCTGGCGCTGCCGGTGCAGCGGATGCCAGCGAGCGGCGACGTGAGCTCGTGGCCGGCATGCTCGCCATCGCCGCGTATGAGCGCGATCTCGTGACGCGACTGCTCGATGGGCTTGGGGCCATACGCGGCGTGACGATCCACGGGATCGTGGATCCGGATCGATTCGGGAGCCGGGTCCCGACCGTGTCCATCTCCATCGGCGGGATCGCCCCGCGCGCAGCGGCCGAGGCATTGGCGCGCGACGGCATCTACGCCTGGGATGGCGACTTCTACGCGACCGGGTTGATCGAGCGGCTCGGGAAGGCCGAGACCGGCGGCGTGATCCGCCTCGGCCTGGTCCACTACAACACGGCAGCCGAGGTCGACCGCGTCATCGAGGCGATCGAACGGATCGCCGCCGGACGATAGCCCGGCGGCCCTGCTCGTAACGATTACGGAACGCTGACCAGGGACACTCTCGCCGTGACGATGGAGCCTGGCACCCCTGCCCTTCCTGCCGCCCGGACGGGCCCGACGCGCCGTGTGGCGATCTGGGCGATCGCGTTCGCGATCATCGTCGCGTATGCCACGATCTCCCTGGTGGCTCTGGATGCCGTGGAGTGGATCATCGCGCTGGCACCAGGGATCTGCTCCCTCGCCCTCGTAGGCGCGCTGCTGACGGACCACGCACCAACGAACCGGATCGGGCCGCTGTTGTCAGCTGCCTCGGTGCTGCTGGTCGTCAGTGCGGCGCTGAACGCCTATTCGAGATCGGGTGCCGTGCGTGAAAATGGGCTTGGAACGCTGCCCGGCACGGAGCTCGCCGACCAGGTCGGCAGCCTGGCCGGGGAGTTCGCTATCCTGATCGTCCTCATCGGGATCCCCCTGATCTTCCCGACCGGCCATCTGCTATCTCGCCGATGGCGCCTCGTCGTCTGGCTGGCCATCTTCGCGATGACCTTGGACACCATCAACACCATCGTCCCATCCGCCGCCGTGGGGATCACGCCGTTCGGCTCGCTCGCGGCGTTGACGGCCCCCGTGGGGTTCGGAGCAGCGATGGCGGCGGTCGGTGTCCGGTATCGACGCGGCGCGCAGGTCGAACGGCAGCAGCTGAAATGGTTGCTCGCGACGGCCGGCTTCGCGACGATCGTGTTCCCGGTTTCCTTCCTGCTGCCCCCTGGGCCGACGTCCGACCTCGCTTTCTTCCTGGGCCTGTTCGCCCTCGCCGCCCTGCCGGTCGCGATCGGCATCGCGATCCTTCGTTATCGCCTCTATCAGATCGACCGGATCGTCAGCCGGACCCTCTCGTACGCCGTGATCTCCATCGTCCTCGTGGGAATCTATGCGGCGATCGTGGTGGCCCTGCAGGCCGTGCTCGGCGAGGTCGTGGACGATAGCCCGCTAGCGGTGGCAGCATCCACCCTGGTCGTGGCCTCGCTATTCCAGCCGGTCCGGCGGCGGATCCAACGAACCGTAGACCGTCGGTTCGACCGACGACGCTACGACGCCGAGCGGACCGCGGCCGCCTTCTCCGACCGGCTGAGGGACCAGATGGAGCTCGAGTCGGTGGGAGCGGACCTGGCCGCCGTGATCGCGAGTTCGCTGCGACCGCGGACCCAGGGTCTGTGGATCCGTACCGCCAGGCGATCCGACCGATGACCGCGCGCCCATCCATGCGCAGCCGCCTGGCAAGGCCGTTCCGGTTCGGGGAACTGCGCCTGATCAAGCGACTGTGGGTCCGACACTCCAACGCCGTTGACACCCGTGACATCGACGAGCACATCGCCACGCTGTCGCCCGACCGCTGCAGGCCGGCCGCGTGAACGGTCGTCATGAAGCGCTCACCGGCTGGCGAGCGGGGCTGGTCTGGGCCGTCGCGGTCGGGGCGATCGCGGTCACGGTCGGCGTCCTCATCCTGACCGCCGCCGGTAGCCTGCCATCGACGGTCAAGGCCCCCATGCTGTGGCTTATCGTCCAGGCGCTGCTCGTCACGAGCTTCGGCTCGATGGGAGCCCTCCTCGCGACGCGCGTTCCCGACAACCGGATCGGCTGGATCCTGTGGAGTGTGGCGCTCCTGATCTCTGTCGCGTCTCTCAGCCAGGCGTATGCGGCGCTGAGCTTCGCCGACCCGGTCCGCGCGCTGCCGATCGCGGCCGAGGTCGTCTGGGTGGGGAGCTTGGCAAGCACGTTGGTGATCCTCCTCGCCATCGTCTACCTGTCCCTGTTGTTCCCGACCGGCCACATCCCGTCGCGTCGGTGGCGGCCTGTCCTGTGGCTCGCGATCGTCGCCACGTTGGATCTCGTGATCCTGGCCTTCCTCCCCGGACCCATGAAGGACGAGCTGCGGCTGAGCAACCCGTTCGGGCTCGAGATCGTCGGCCGGCTTGCCGACCCCCTGAACGTCGTTGGCGGCGTTATGCAGCTGATCGTGCCCCTGGCGGCGCTGAGCGCCCCGGTCTACCGCTTCCGCCGCGGCGATCCGGTCGAGAAGCAACAGGTGAAATGGTTCGCTTCCACTGTGGTCCTGACCGCCGTGACCTTCGTGGGCTCATCCGTGACCTCGGTGGTGGTCCCGGATGCTCCATGGCTCGGCGACAGCCTGTGGGCTGCCGCCCTCACGAGTCTCGCCCTCCTGCCGATCGCCATCGGGATCGCGATCCTGCGCTACCGCCTCTTCGAGATCGACCGTGTCGTCTCGCGGACCGTCGGGTATGCCATCGTGACCGCGATCCTCCTCGGGACGTACACGGCGGTGATCCTGCTGCTGACCGGGCCCCTGGGTGCGATCTTCGGCGGCGACACGATCTCGGTCGCCATCTCGACCCTGGTCGCGGCGGCCGCATTCCAGCCGTTGCGACGACGGGTCCAGCGTGTCGTGGACCGCCGTTTCGATCGCGCCCACTATGACGCGGAACGGACCGCCGCGGCCTTCTCCGAGCAACTTCGCGACCAGGTGGACCTGGCGACGATCAAGGCCGAGTTCGATAGATCGGCTCGACGATCGATCGCGCCCGCGTCCGTCGGCATCTGGCTACGCGGCGAACGCGAGCGCGTCTAACCCGATCGCGCCCGCTGATTGCACCCGCGAGGCCGGCCGACCATCATCAGGCCGCGCCGGCACCCGACCGGCCACACCCCAAACTGGTCGCCTCGATGCTCCCGCTGTTCGATCCGGCGATCCTGCTGTCGATCTTCGCCAACGAGGGCGTCCTCGGGTATGCGGCCACCCGACGATCGAGATGTGGGTCGCGGGCGACGGCTACCTGGTCTCGTTCCTCGCGACCGACTTCGGAGGATCGGGGTCCGACCTCGCCATCGACATCACCAACGTGAATGACCCGGCCAACGCGGTGGCGCACCCGTAGGCGGCCCTGCCTACCAGGCGGCGAGTCTCCAGATCCCGGGATCCGGCTCCGGTTCGCCTTCCCCGATCTCCGCGAACAGGGCGACGGCACGCTTCAGGTGCTCCATCGAGTCCGCCTCGCGACCGGCGTCGTGGAGGAGATCCGCCACATGGTTTTCCACGGCGGCCTCCAGGTGACGGTCGCCGATGCGCCGGCAAGTCTCGATGGCGGTCACCGCGGAGGCGACCGCCTCGTCCACGTCGCCCGCCGCGGCCTGGGTGAGGGCGAGCGCGGTCCTGGCCGCGATGGAGGCCGTCGGGTCGGGATCTTCCTCGGCCAGCGCCAGGCTTCTCTCCAGGGCCGCACGCGCACGCAGAGGATCGCCCAGGGCCTGGGCGACCAGACCCACGAGTCGTTCGGCGACGCCCGCCAGGTGGCGGTCGTCCGTCCGTTCCGCCACGACGCGCGCCTCGCGCGCCGACGCGTCGGCGAGGCTCAGATCACCGGCGCGCAAGGCTATGAGAGTGCGCTCCACGAGCCCCCGGGTTCGGAGCGTATCGGGCAGGCCGGGAACTGCGAGTGCCGAGACGAGATGGCTATCCGCCGCCGCGAGATCGCCCCGCCGCCGCTGGACACGACCCAGCGACACCTCGATCGCCGCCAGCTCGTCGGGCTGGGCCAACGCCGCGGCCGTCTCCAGCGACGCGACGGCGGCCGGGTACTCGCCCAGGCGGGCGCGCAACTCGCCGATCCGGGCATGAGCGCCCGCCGCATCGGGGGTCCCAAGGGCCAGCGCGGACCCCAGATGGTCGATCGCCTCTCGGTTGGCGTAGACGGCCTCGGCGCGGTCGGCGGCCTCGCGATACGCCGCCGCGGCCTCGGTGGGACGGCCGGCTTCGCGTTCGTGGAACCCGATCAGCGCGAACCGTGTCACGTCATCCCGCCCGGCATCGCCAAGGTCCAGCCGGAGGGCCTCGGCCGTCCGCCGATGGAGGAGCCGGCGCCGGGCCAGGCTGGTGGCCTCGTATGCGGCATCACGCGTCCGCGCGTGGCTGAAGTCGTAGCGCACCTGATCCGCGGCCGTGCCCGGGACCTCGCGGACGAGGCCGCGCCGGAGCAACTCCTCCAGGGCGTCCACAGTTTCCTCCTCGGTCCGGCCGCCGGCCTGACGCACGGTCGCGAGGTCGAATGACCGTCCGATGACCGCCGCGGCGGAGAGGACCTGGGCCGCGGTCTCGCCGACAGAGGCGACCCGGTCCCGGAGCATGGCCTGGACGCCCCGCGGGACCATCCCCCCCGGGGCATCGCTGCTGGTCAGGACCTCCACGACGTGCAGCGGCAGCCCTTCTGAATCGGCGGTGAGCGCATCGACGAACGCGTCGGCATCGGCTGCCGTCTCGGCCGGACGCGCGGCGGCCACGATCAGCGCGATGGAGGCGCGATCCAGACGGCCCAGATGCACGACCGTGGCATCGGGCGTCCGGCGCAGGCCGTCGGCGCTGACCTGGCCATCGGGCGTGAAGTCCTCGCGCCGCCAGGCGAGGAGGAGCAGGAGCGGTCGTCCCGCGAGGCGGCGCGCAAGATAGGCTGCGGCCTCGCGGCTCGGGTCGTCGGCGAGATGGAGGTCGTCCATCCATACGAGCCCGGGGACAGGACCCGCGACGAGCGCGGTGAGGCCCTGGGCGATAGCGTCGAGCAGGCGGACCCGGGCGCTGGCGTCGTCCGCAAGCGGCGGGCCGGTGACCCGGATCGACGCCGGCAGGTCCACCAGCCGGCCGATCTCCATCCGGGCGATCTCGTCAAGGGCGCCGAGCCGGGCCGCGCCGCCGGGCAGCGCAAGGCCCATCCGCAACAGTCCTGCGATGGGGCCGTACGGGATAGCCGCCTCTCCCGGGTACCCGCGACTGGCCAGGGCGGTCCCCCCGGCGGCCCGGATCCGGTCGGCGATGGTCTCCGCCAGACGGGTCTTGCCGATCCCGGCCTCCCCTTCCACGAGACCGACCCTGCCATCCGATGTGGCCCGATGCCAGGCCTCTAGCAGGACGCGCAGCTCGGGATCGCGACCGGCCATGGGGAGCGAGGGAGGCACCTCATGGACGGCCTGGCCGCGGCCGGGGTTCTGGGGCACCCTCCCGGAAGACACCACCACATCGGGCAGGGTCCCCTCCCGGATCGCGTCGTACAGGTCCGTGGTCTCGCGTAGCGGCGGCACGCCCAGTTCACGATCGAACAGGGCCACGAGCGTTCGGTACTGCCCGATGGCTCCGGCCCGGTCGCCCGACCGCGCCAGCAGCTCGATCAGGCGGCGTTGCCCACCTTCGTCCAGCGGGTCCAGATCCACCCGGCGTCTGGCGGCATCGCCGGCGCCGATCGGATCCCCGGCCTGCAGCCTCGCGACGGCAAGGCGGTCCAGAAGCTCGCCGACCGTCCGCTCGGCGCGGGTGGCGCGCGACGCTTGCCAATCGTCGAAGTCCGGACTGTCGCGAAGCGCGAACCCTGCCAGAAACGGACCGCGCGCCAGCGCCGCTGCTGCCTCCAGGTCGCGCTGGTTCGTGGATCCGGAAAGGCGCTCCAGGGTCGCCAGGTCCACCTCCACGCCCGGGTCCAGCGCGACGCGAGTCCGCTCGATCCGGAGACCCGCCTCGCCCACCGCCTTCCGCAGCGCCGACAGGGTCCGGCGGAGCGCTCCCCGGGCGGCCTCATCATCCGCGTCCGGCCAGAACATCGCGGCCAGTTCTTCGCGCGCGAACGGCCGGCCCTCCGCCGCGACGAGCGCGACGATGGCGAGTGCCTTTCGCGTATCCACCACGACCAGTCGCCCCGCGACGACGACCTCCAGCGGGCCGAGCAGGCGGATCTGGAGCATCGGCTGGTGCGGCATTCCGTAACGATACCGCGAGGGCAGCCAACCTCGTAACGTTATCGTGGGTGGACGGATCCCCGCGTCCCGTAACGTTGTCCGGACGTTGACCCGCCAAACTGGCGGGATGGACAGAGTGCGCGCACGACCGAACTGGCGCCACCGCGCCCTCGTGGCGGTCGTGATCGCGGCCGTCAGTGGCGCTGTCGCCTACGTCGCTTTCACGATCGCAACACGCGACACGAGCGAGACCATGACCTTCGCGATGGTGGCGATGGTCGAGTTCACCGTCGTTGGCGCCCTCATCCTGGAGCGGCGTCCGAACCAACCCGTCGGTCGGATCTGCCTGAGCATCGGCGTCCTGCTGTTCGTCATCGGTGCCCTCCAGGTCGGGATCGCGGCGATCACGGCGCTACCGGCACCCCTCCCACCGGTCGGCCGGGCGATGCAGACGCTATCCCCCTGGCTCGCCTTCCCGGTCGTATACCTCCTTGGGCCCATCCTCAACAGTCGCTATCCGAACGGTTCCACGCCGGGGCGCGAAGGACGCGTCCAGGATGTGGTGATCGGGCTGGCGGGAGCCGCCACCGCCATCGCCCTGATCCAGCCCAGAGTCGATCAGCAGGTGCCTGCGATGGCGTTCGCCACGGCGTACGTGGTCGCCAGCGCGGGACTGGCCGTCCGCTATCGGCGAAGTGGGTTGGTGGAGCGCGCCCAGATCCGCTGGTTCGCGGCAGCCATCGGAACGACGGTGGTCCTGGCGGTCGCCGCGTTGCTCACGCTGGTCCTGGACGTCATACCGCTTGAAGAGGGTCCTGTCAGCGCGCTCTTCGGGCTGTTCTGGCTGTCATTCCTGCTGCCACCGCTGGCCATCGGGATCGCCATCCTGCGCTACCGCCTGTATGACATCGACCGCATCATCAGCAACGCCATCGGCTACGGCATCGTCACCGTCCTGCTGTTCGGGTTCTACGCGACCGCCCTGACGGCTCTCACCGCCCTGAGCCCGCTGCAGGAGTTGGGCGCACCGGGGATCGCCGCCACCACGCTGGTTGCGGCCGCCTTGTTCAACCCCGTCCGGACCCGGGTCCAGGCCGCGGTGGACCGCCGCTTCCATAGGGCCCGCTACGACGCAGAACAGATCGCTGCCGGCTTCGCGACACGGCTGCGCGACCAGCTGGACCTCAACACGGTAGCCGCCGATCTCGACCGAACCACGGTGCTGGCGATGGAGCCGTCGTCGAGTGGCGTCTGGTTGCGGGCCCGGAGTAGCCGATGAAGCCGGGCGCCGGCTCGCGCTGGCTCGCGACCGTTGCGCTGGTGATCACGCTGGCGGCGGTCGTCGCCAGCGGGATCCTGAGTCTCGCTACCGCGCGAGCGGGTAGCGCTGCGCTCCTGGAGGCATTCGTGCTCGCTCCGCTCGTCCTTGGCGTCAGTTACGGGATCGTGGGTTGGATCGTCGCGTCGCGACGGCCGGACAACGTCATCGGCTGGATCTTCCTCGGGATCGGTCTGTCGCAGGCGTTCGACACGGCCGCGACGCTTGCGGCCCTGTATGGCCTGGTAGTCGCTCCGGGATCCATCCCGTTCGCCGATCTCTTGTCGTGGTTCGCGATCTGGGCCTGGGTCCCGGGGTTCACGATGCTCGTGACGTTCTCGCTCCTGCTGTTCCCGAACGGCCGGCTTCCGTCACGCCGTTGGCGACCGGTGGCCTGGCTATCGATCGTGGTGATGGCCCTCCTGGCCGTCCCGGTGGCCATCGGCGGCTGGGCGTATCGAGGCATCGCCCTGACCGGCTCGATGGACGACCTGACCGGGACGGCGGAGGCGGTGCGCTCGATCCAGTTCGTCGGACTCCTGCTCATCCCCGTCGTAGCCCTCGCGAGCGTCGCCTCGATCATCCTCCGGTTCCGCCACTCGACCGGGCTGGAGCGCCAGCAACTGCGCTGGTTCGCGACCGCTGCGGTCCCCGAGATCACGTTCCTGGCGGTCTTTGGGGCTTTCCTGGAGCCCCCGCCGGCGATCTCCTTCGCCGCGGCCTTCCTGATCGCGCCGCTGCTCCCGGTCGCGGCGGGGATCGCGATCCTTCGCTATCGGCTGTACGACCTGGACCGGTTGGTCAGTCGGACCATCGCCTACGCCGTCGTGACGGGGCTCCTGGCCGTGGTCTTCGGTGGTTCGATCCTGCTGCTCCAGACGGTCCTTGCACCCTTCACCGAGCGCCAGACGATCCCCGTCGCGGCCTCCACGCTGGCGGTCTTCGCCCTGTTCCAGCCGGTGATGCGCCGCGTTCGAAGACGCGTCGATCGACGGTTCGATCGCGCCCGGTATGACGGGGAGCGGATGACCGCAGCCTTCGCCGAGCGACTTCGAAGCGAGACGAACGTGGCGACCGTTACGGGCGATCTAGCCGGAACGACCCGGTCCGCCGTCTCCCCGACCTCGCTTCACATCTGGCTGCGGCCGCGCCGTAACGATTCCCGAACGACCAGTTAGCACGATGCCCGCGATGCCCGACACCCGCCAGGCTCGCCGCTCCGCCGCCTGGCTGCTGGCGATCGCGGACGTGGTCGTGTTCGTCGTCGCCAGCGCCTATGCCCTGAACCCGGACCTTGTCGCGGACCTGGTGTTCGGCGCGGCGATCGCGTCGTGCGCGGGGGTGGGCGCCCTCCTGTTCGTTCGGGTACCACGCAACCCGATCGGCGCGTTGCTCCTCGCGGCTGCCACCATCTGGCCGGTCGGCATCGCTCTCGGCACATATGCCGAGGTCGGCTGGAGTCGGACGCCTCCGTGGCCCGGGTCGACCGTGGCCGCGATCATCGGCGACCTCTGCTTCGTCTACCCGATCGCCCTCGTCCTCATCGGCGTTCCCCTCATCTTCCCCGACGGCCGATTCCCATCGCGTCGCTTTCGGTGGGTCGCCTGGTTGGCGGTGGCCGCCATGGCGGGCTCGACGATCACAAGTCTCCTCGGGACACACGCAGTGGGCTCCGCCGAGATCGAGAACCCGCTCGCGATCACGGCGTTGAAGGACCCCCTGGCGGTGCTGGCAACCGCCGTAAACCTCTCCTCGATCATCGGGTTCGGCGGCGCGGCAGTGGCCGTCTGGACGCGATTCCACCGCGGTGACCCGGTCGTTCGCGAACAGACGAAGTGGCTCGTGGCGGTGGCCGGCGTTGCGGCGATCGCATTCCCTCTGGCGTTCATCGTGGTGGACACCGCGCCCGAGGTCGGGAATGTGCTCTTCGCCGTCGGACTGCTGGCGATGGCGGCGATGCCGTTGGCCATCGGGATCGCCATCCTCCGGTATCGGCTCTTCGAGATCGACCGGATCGTCAGCCGGACGATCGCCTACGCCCTCGTGACTGGTCTCCTCCTGGCAACCTTTGGCGCGGCGAACTTGCTCCTCCAGTCCGCTGTGGCGCCTGTGTCGAACGACAGTGCGCTCGCCGTGGCTGCCTCCACCCTGCTCGTGGCGGCTCTCTTCCAGCCGGTCATGCGACGGGTTCGACGATCGGTGGATCGGCGCTTCGACCGGGCGCGCTACGACGCAGAGCGCACGGCGGCCGCCTTCGCAGAACGTCTTCGGGACGAGGTGGACATGGGAACCGTGACCGCGGACCTGACCGGCACGGCTCGGGCAGCACTCGCGCCAACGGCGCTTGGCGTCTGGATCCGGAGGGGCGGCGCGTGAGCTGGCGGAGGCGTCTGCCGCTGGCCCTGGCGGCTGGAGCCATCCTGGTCACCCTGGCAGCGACGGGCCTCATGGTCTCGAACGGCGACCCGCTCGTCGGCGACTCGTTCAACCTTGCCCTGATCATCGTCGGGACCGTGTACGCGGCGATCGGCGGGGTCGTCGCGTCTCGGCTCCCAGGAAACCCGATAGGCTGGTTCTTCCTTGCGGCGGCCTGGATCTGGGCGGCAAACTTCCTGCTCGCCCAGTACGCGCTGCACGGGATCGCCGCCGGGACGGGTTCCGACACGGGCGTCACCCTGGCCGGGTGGGTGTCCACCTGGCTGTGGATACCGGCGAACACACTCCTTCTCTTTGGGGTGCCGCTCGTCTTCCCGGACGGGCGACTGCCGTCACCACGATGGCGTCCCCTGGTGATCCTGACCATCGCGGGCTGCGCCTTGCTGACCGCAGGACAGGCGGTTGCCGGGTGGGCCGTGCGCGGTGATCTCGCCTATCTGCTCGGGCCAGACTTCGATTCGTCCAACACGCCGGGGCCGCTTGGATTGCTGGTGAGTGTCGGCAACCTGATCGTCTTCATCTTCGCTCCGGTAGCGGCGCTGGCGGCCTTGGTCGGCCGATTTCGTTCCTCCCAGGGCGTCGTGCGCGTCCAGATGCGCTGGTTTGTGGCCGGCGTGGCGGCGGCGATCCCGCTGGTCCTTGGGGACATCCTCATGAGCATCTTCCTCCCGTCGGCCGTCGGGTTGCTCGGCGCCATCGGCCTGACCATCATCCCGGTCACGCTGGGCATCTCCATCCTGCGCTATCGGTTGTACGACCTGGATCGGCTGGTCAGCCGGACGATCGCCTATGCCCTCGTGACCGGGCTGCTGCTGGCGATCTTCGGGGGTTCGATCCTGCTGTTGGAGACCATCCTGGCCCCCTTCACGGAGCGTCAGACCATCCCGGTAGCGGCGTCGACGCTCGCCGTGTTCGCGCTGTTCCAGCCGGTCATGCGACGGGTCCGGCGACGGGTGGACCGCCGCTTCGATCGCGCGCGCTACGACGGCGAGCGGACGGCCGCCGCGTTTTCGGAACGGTTGCGTGACGAGATCGATCTGACCACGATCAGTGCGGACCTGGGCATGACGGTCGGTGGGGCGATTTCGCCATCGACTCAGGGGATCTGGCTGCGCGGCCGCGAGGCGCGACGATGAGCCCAGGCCGCAGGGTCCAGCGCGGGGCCGCGGCCATCGTGACACTCGTGACGTTGCTGTTCGGCGCGGCAACGCTGGCGCTCATCTTCGCGGCGCTCCAGATGGGTGACCCGCTGGACGTGGTGGGGGCGACCTCGATCAATCTTGTGCTGGGTGTCTCATTCACGATCCTCGGCTATGTCGTCGTCACGCGAGGGTCCGGCGGCCCGCTTGGCTGGATCTATCTGGCGACGGGGATCCAGACCGTCCAGGCCTTCTCGGGGATCGCGGCCTACTACGGACTCTCCCTCGTCCCGGGTTCCATCCCCTTGGCCCACGTCTGGTGGTGGGTCCTCCAATGGTCCTGGGCTCCAGGCTTCACGATGCTCGTCACCTTCTCGCTGCTCCTGTTCCCCGACGGACGCCTGCTGTCCAGGCGGTGGCGAGTGGTCGGCTGGCTGTCTGGGTTGATGCTGTTCCTGTTGATCGTCCCGACGGCGGTGGTCACCTGGCCACTGCGCGACACCGGGATCACCGACTCCCCGGACGTTCTCCTGTCCGATATCGGGGCATTCATGATCCCGATCCTTGCGCTGGCAAGTCTCGCCTCGGTCATGGTGCGGTTCAGGCGTTCGGCGGGCATCGAGAGGCAGCAGCTCAAATGGTTCACGGCGGCCGTCCCCGTGGTCATCGGCTTCGTCTTGTTGGTAGGCGGCGGGGACCCGCCACCCCCACCCCTGATCTACCTCCTGGGCACGATCTTCATCATCCCCCTGCTTCCGATCGCCATCGGCATCGCGATGTTCCGCTATCGCCTCTTCGAGATCGACCGCCTCATCAGCCGGACCCTGTCGTATGTGCTCGTGACGGGGATCCTCGTCGCGGTCTACGGCGGCACCGTCCTCCTGCTGTCGACGCTTACGGCATCGTTCGTACCCAAGGATGCCCCGGCATTCGTGGCGCTCGCCACGCTCGTCGCCTACGCACTCTTCCAGCCCGTCATGCGGCGGGTTCGCCGCGCGGTGGATCGCCGCTTCGATCGGGCTAGATACGACGGCGAACGGACGGTGGCCGCCTTCTCCGAACGCCTCCGAGACGAGGTCGAGATGACGACTATCACGACCGACTTGACGACGACGACCAAGGCCGCCCTGGCCCCCACCAGGATGTCCATCTGGATCCGCGTCCCGTAACGATTTCCGGACGAATGACCCCTAAGGTGACTGCGACATGACCGAACTGACCCGCCCGATCCGCCGCCTCCTTGGCCGCAAGAGCGATGCCCCGACCGATGTCGAGTCCGCCCCGACGGCCGCCCCCGAACCGGCCGCGCCCACGCCGGCGATCGACGAGGCCTCTGTCGCCATCCATATCGCCGAGTCCGATCCGCTGATGGCGTATCTCCAGACCGCGCCGGGACCGGTGGAGATCGCACGATTGGAGCTGGACTCGCCGGCCGTTCGGATGATGCGTGAGGCGGGCGTCGCGCTCGTCGTCCCGCTGGTCTCGCAGGGCGAGCTCATCGGCACCCTGAACCTGGGGCCGCGGCTCTCCGAACAGGACTACTCCACCGATGATCGCCGGTTGCTCACGACCCTGGCCGCACAGGCCGCACCAGCCATCCGCGTCGCGCAGCTGGTCCGCGAGCAGGCCCATGAGGCTGCGGAGCGTGAACGTCTCGAGCAGGAGATGCGCGTCGCGACGCTCATCCAGCAGCAGTTCCTGCCGCGTGAGCTGCCCCAGCTGCAGCAGTGGCAGATCGCGGCCTACTACGGCCCCGCCCGCGCTGTCGGTGGCGACTTCTACGACTTCATCGAGATGCCGGGCGGCCGGATCGGGATCGCCGTCGGCGACGTCACCGACAAGGGCGTGCCGGCGGCGTTGGTCATGGCACGGACCCACTCGGTCCTGCGCGCCGAGGCCAACCGGTCGGACTCGCCTGGTGTCATCCTTGCGCGGGCCAACGAGCTGCTCTGTCCGGAGATGCCGGCCCGCATGTTTGTCACCTGCCTGTTCGCCATCCTGGAACCGTCCACCGGCAAGATCGTGCTGGCCAACGCGGGGCACAACCTGCCCTACGTCCGGACGGACGAGGGTGTCGTGGAGCTCCGAGCGACCGGGATGCCGCTCGGCCTCATGCCCGGGATCGTGTACGAAGAGACCGATGGCGTGATCGCCCCAGGCAGCAACATGCTCCTGTACTCGGACGGCCTCGTCGAAGCGCATGACCCAAGCTCCCAGATGTACGGGTTCCCGCGTCTCCGAGAGGAGATGGCCGTGGACGACGCCGGCAGCGAACTGCTGGATCGGCTGCTGGAGACACTCCATCGGTTCACCGGACCGGACTGGGAGCAGGAAGACGACATCACCCTGG
Source organism: Candidatus Limnocylindrales bacterium (assembly GCA_046593725.1). Lineage (GTDB taxonomy): Bacteria > Chloroflexota > Limnocylindria > Limnocylindrales > CSP1-4 > SPCO01. The sequence goes on along the minus strand of JBKJQY010000041.1, from coordinate 2,626 downwards.
TGACGCTGCGCCGGGCGCACGGCGTCGCCGACGAACCCGCGGAAGGGGGAGCCGAGGGTGAGTCAGCGAGCCTCATGGCATTCTCCATCCCGGGCGAGGAGGGGAACGAGCGCCTGGCCATGGACCGGGTCGCGGCCTACGTGGACGGGCTCGGCCTCCCGCCGGCCCGCCTCGAGCGGCTGAAGACGGCCGTCAGCGAAGCGGCGATGAACGCGATCGAGTACGGCAGCCAGGGGCGACCGGAAGTCCTCGTGGACGTCGAGGTCGAGACGACCGCCGAGTACATCATCGTCCGCATCACGGACCGGGCCCTGTCCGGGACCGTCCCGGACGATGCCGAGGCCCCCGATATCGAGCGCAAGCTCGCCGGCGAACAGAAGCCGCGCGGCTGGGGGCTCTTCCTGATCAAGAACATGGTGGATTCGATGGACGTGACTACGGAGGGAGACACCCAGACGGTGACCCTGACGATGTCGCGCAAGGAGCCCAGCGATGGATGACCGGACCTTCAATGCAGTCGTGGAACCGGCCCTGGACAAGGACCGAATCCACCTCAGCGGCGACCTGAACGGGCGCGCCGACGAGACCCTCGCGGGCGCCTACGCAGAAGTGGTCGCCCACGGCTCGAAACACGTGGATCTCGACTTCGTCAAGGTCGGCTACATCAACAGCACGGGCATCGCGCTCGTCGTCCGGCTGCTGGCCGACGCCCGTCGCGACGGCCGGGCGGTCCGGGCCATCGGGCTGACGGAGCACTACCAGGAGATCTTCCGGATCACGCGCCTGTCGGACTTCATGGAGATCGTGGAAGGGGACGCCGCATGAGTGCCACCGTCATCGAACTGGACCAGGAAGGTCCGGCCTCCATCCTCCGGATCGAGGGCGATGTGACCTCCTCCAGCGAGCCGGATCTGATGGCCGCGTACGGGCTGGCCGTCGCCAACGGCGCGACTGCGGTCGTCCTGGATTTCAGCAAGCTCGAATACATGAACAGCGGCGGCATCGGGCTGCTGGTCACGCTGCTGGTCCGCGCCCAACGTGGTGGCGGACGATTGGTAGCCACCGGACTGTCCGAGCACTACCGACAGATCTTCTCGCTGACCCGCCTGGACGAGGCCATCGAGATCGTGGACGACGAAACGGCGGCTGTCGCAGCCGCCACCGCGTGACCGGAGAGACCGACATGACCGCTCCCGCCAGCGACCCAACCCCCGCCAAGAAGGTCAGCCGCGACGCCGCCAACTGGGCCCAGCCGGTGGACCGCCTGTCGGCCGCCGGCGTCAAGGGTTCAAAGGACGACGCCGTCACCGGCAAGCGCGTCTCCGGCCCGCTCCAGGGCTTCGGCCAGCTGTGGCAGAAGACCTTCACCGTCCGCTTGGATGGCGCAGCCATCTCACCGACCGAACTGATCGCCCTGTGGAAGGAGCGCTTCCCCACCTTCTGGCCGAAGGGGCAGACGTTCTACGCGCCGCTGTCGGGGATCCAGCCGGGCGAGGTCGCCCTGCTCGAGATCACGCCGGTGCCCGGCGCCCCGGTCAAGTTCTCCACCGGCGTCCTGGTGCTGTACGCGGATGACGAGTCGTTCACGTTCATGACCCCCGAAGGTCACACCCTGTCCGCATGGATCACCTTCTCTGCCCGGCGCGACGGCGACGTCACTGTCGCGCAGGCGCAAGCGCTCGAGCGCCCGTCGGACCCGTTCGACGAGTTGGGCTACCTGTTCGGCGGCAACAAGATGAACGACAAGTTCTGGGAAGCCACCCTGCGGAACCTCGCTCTCGCGGTGGGCGTCGCGACGCCGGCGGTGGAGACCCTGTCGGTCTGCATCGACAAGAACCGGCAGTGGCGTTACTGGCGAAATATCCGAAACAGCGCCTCGCTTCGCGGGATGCGACGGACGCTGACGGCACCGGTCCGCAAGCTCACCGGCCGGGGGTGAGGCCCCGGCACCCATGACGGACCGCGTCGATGAGGGAGGCCGATCGATGATCGATGCGATCGTCGTCGGGGCCGGGCCGAACGGCCTGGCTGCGGCGATCACCCTGGCCCGCGCCGGTCGCTCAGTGCGCGTGTATGAGGCGGCTGCCACGGCCGGCGGCGGGACGCGGACGGCAGAATTGACCCTGCCGAGCTTCAAGCACGACGTGTGCTCCACCATCCTGCCGCTGACCCTGGCTTCTCCGTTCTTTCGGACGATCGATCTTGCCGCCAGAGGCGTCGAGATGCTCCATCCCGATGCCCCGCTCGCCCATCCGCTCGACGGTGGCCGAGCCGGCGTCGTGCTGCAGTCCATGACGGGCGGGACGGAGGGGCTGACGGACGCCGATGCCCGGGCGTGGCGCCGACTCTTCGCGCCGCTGGCCCGGGATTCCGAGAAGCTGGGGACCGAGCTGTTGCAGCCGGTGGTGCATTTCCCGAGGCATCCCCTGGCGCTGGCCAGGTTCGGTCTGCCGGCGTTGCGGTCCGCCGAGGGACTGGCCCGAGGCCGCTTCAAGGACGACGCGGCACAGGCCCTGTTCGCCGGGATCGCGGCGCACTCGATGCTCCGCCTCGATCGCCCGTTGAGTGCCTCGTTCGGTCTGGTCCTTGGGACCTACGCCCATGCCGTTGGGTGGCCGATGGCCCG
>JBKJQY010000033.1:0-3675 GCA_046593725.1 Candidatus Limnocylindrales bacterium | reverse complement strand
GCGAAATCGCCGAGATCGCCTCGGTAGGCGCGGACCGTGGCGTCCGACAGGCCGCGTTCCACGGTCAGGTACGTCAGGTAGTCCGAGATCGCCCGGTCCAGGGCTGTGGTCATCGCGGTCGGCGGCGGCGGCCCATCACCCGACGCCCGCGGCCTCGTCACGCCAGGCCTCGGCCCGATCGAGGAGGTCGCGGGCGGACGCCAGCGTGGCCTGCCCGCCACCCTGTCCGCCCAGCATCTGGGCGAGCTCGATGATCCGACCTTCGCGATCCAGGGCCTCCACCTCGGTCACGGTGCGGCCGTCGCGTTCACGCTTGGCGATCCGGAAGTGGACATCCGCATGGGCGGCGATCTGCGGCAGGTGCGTCACGCACAGGACCTGGTGCCGCCGCCCGAGCATCCACAGGCTGCGCCCGACCGGGTCCGCGCTGCGACCGCCGATGCCGGCATCCACCTCGTCGAACACGAGCGTCGGCGTCTCGTCGGCCTCCGCAAGGACCTGCTTGATCGCGAGAGCGACCCGCGACATCTCGCCGCCTGACGCGATCCGCGCGAGCGGGCGTGCCGGTTCGCCAGGATTCGGCGCGAGGACGAAGACGACAAGATCGGCGCCGGCGGCATCGAAGGCACACGCGTTGCCGTCGAGCTCGATCGCGGCTTCATCAGGTGCCGCCGGCCGGCGACCCAGCGACACCCCGAAGATCCCCGCCGAAAAGCCCAACTCCACAAGGACCGCGGCGACGGCGTCCGTGAGGACGGTGGCGGTCTCGGCACGGACGGTGGACAGCGCGGCGGCCGCAGAAGCCACAGCGGTGAGGAGGCGGGCATCGTCGGCCTCGCGGCGCGACCGTTCGCCTTCGAGACCGCGCAGTCTGGTGGCTTCGGCAGCGGCCCGCTCACCATGGTCGATGACGGTCGCTTCGCCTTCGCCGTAGCGTCGTTCCAGGGCATAGATCGTGCCGAGACGTTCCTCCATCGCGGCGATGGCCTGTGGGTCGTGCTCCACGCTGTCGGCAAGATCGCGGGCCTCGGCGGCGACGTCTGCCAGTTCCGCCTCCAGGCCGGCCAATCGCTCCGCGAGTGGCTCGAAGCGGGGATCCACCCGAGCGACCGCGCGTGCCTCGCGGAGCGCCTGGGCCGTGGCCTCGCGGGCGCCACCGGGTTCAGCGGTCAGCGCGTCGTGGACGACTGCGGACCCGCGGGCGATGGACTCGGCGTGCTGGCCGGCCGCGAGGCGACCCCGGATCTCGTCCGCTTCGCCGGGACGCAGCTTCGCGGCGGCGATCTCGGACGCCTCGTGTTCGGCGAGTTCAAGGCGCCGGAGGAGTTCGTGTGGGCTGACCGCCAGCTCGTCCATCAGGACACGGTTCTCGCGCCAGGCTCGTACGGCCGTCGCCGTCGCGGCACGTAGCTCGCCGTGCCCCCCGAACCCGTCGAGCAGGTCACGCTGCCAGCGCTCATCGAGCAGGCGCTGCTGGTCGTGCTGGCCGTGGATCTCGACGAGCGGACCCACCTCCTCGGCCAGCCGCGACGCGGTGACCGTGACATCGTCCAGGCGGGCCGTGGACCGGCCGCCGGCGGTGACCTCGCGTGCCGCGATGCGTGGCTCAGGCAGGTGATCGAACAGGGCCTCGACTCGGGCTGCCTCCGCACCATGGCGGACCAGGCTCGTGTCCGCCCGCGCGCCCAGCGCGAGGCCAAGCGCGTCGATCAGCAGGCTCTTGCCGGCGCCGGTCTCGCCGGTGATGACGTTGAGCCCGGGGCCGAGCGTCAGCCGCAGGCGGTCGATCAGCGCGAGGTCCGTGACCGTCAGCTCCAGAAGCCGTCCAGGGCGATCCGTGTCGCTCATCCTGCGGCGCTCACGACGGGAGCAACTCCACCTTGTGGCGGAGCAGGTCCCAGTACGACAGCGCGCCGTTGGGTTCGACCAGCCGGATGGGACGGTCGACGGCCCTGACCTCCACGACGTCACCCACCTTGAGCGGCACGTCCTCGCGGCCGTCGATCGAGACGAGCGCCTCGTAGGCGTCCACGACCGTGCAACGGACGACCTGTTGCGGGCTCACGACCACGGAACGGAAGGCCGAGAGGTACGCGGCGATCGGCGTGATGATGAGGTTGCGACTGACCGGATCCACGATCGGGCCACCGGCGGAGAACGAGTAGCCGGTGGAGCCCGTGGGGCTCGAGACGATGAGGCCGTCCGCCAGGAACGTGGCCAGATGCGTCCCGTCGATGGAGACATCGAGACGGCACACGCGGGCCAGCGACCCACGGGCCACCACGATGTCATTGAGCGCGACGTGGCGATCCGGATCGATCGGCTGGTCGCCGCGCAGGATGCGGCCTTCGAGCGCCATCCGTTCGTCGATCCGGTATTCGCCCGCGACCACGAGCTCCAGGACCGATTCGAGCTCGCTGGCCTCGGCCTTGGACAGGAACCCGACCTTGCCAAGGTTGATGCCCAAGATCGGCACGTCCACCTCGGCGACCGCCCGGATCGCGCGCAGGAATGTGCCGTCACCGCCCAGCACGAAAACCACATCCGTCGTGGGCAGCTTTGCAAGCAGGCCGGCAAGGTCGGCGGCCTGGAGGGACCAGTGGTCGATGCCGTGGACGCGGCACCAGCCGGCCGCGCGTTCGGCCAGCTCGGTCGCGTCGGCGTTCGTGGGGTTGTAGGCGAACCCGATCCGCCTGACAGTCATGGGCCGGTCACTTCGGCGATCCGATCGGCGATCTCGGCGCAGCCCGGGCCGGGCGCCAGGTGCAGCAGGAACTCCCGATTGCCCTCCGGCCCGGTGATGGGCGAGGCGATCACCGCGCGCGCGCCGAGGCCCGCCGCTGCGGCGTTAGCCACTATCCGTCCCAGGACCTCGCGATGGACCGCCGGGTCGCGCACGACGCCGTGGTCCGTTCGCCCCTTGCCGGCCTCGAACTGGGGCTTCACGAGCGGGACGACATCGCCATGGGGACTCAGCGTCGTCGCGACCGGCCCAAGGATCAGCGCCAGTGAGATGAACGAGACATCGATGCTCACGAGGGAGACGGGTTCGGGGAGCGTCTCGGCGGTCAGCGCGCGGGCGTTGGTCCGTTCCATCGACACGACGCGCGCGTCCCGCCGGAGCGATTCAGCCAACTGTCCACGACCCACGTCCAGAGCGTAGACCCGGGTCGCCCCGCGCTGCAACAGGACGTCCGTGAAGCCGCCGGTGGACGCCCCGACATCCAGGCACATCCGCCCGGCCGGATCGATCGCGAACGAGTCCAGCGCCGCGGCCAGCTTGTGGCCACCGCGGCTGACGAACGGATCGGGTCCCAGGATGGAGATCGCGGCGTCCATGGCGACAAGGTCGCCGGCCTTGCGATCGTTGCGTGCCGCGTCGCCGTCACCGACCCGCACCTTGCCGGCCATCAGCATCGCCTGGGCACGACTGCGCGACTCGACGAGACCACGCTCCACCAGGAGCTGGTCCAGGCGCATCCGTTCCTGCCGAGTTGAAGCCGCGGGACTCACCCACCTATCGTGGCACAGCCCGCTGCACCGGGACTCACTCCGCGGGTGCGACCGAGGCGGTCACGGGCGTGGGGCGCGGTCGGGCCACGATTCCGCGACCCTGAGTCGCGTGTTCTGGGTCGAGGCGGGCGATCCGGGCGGTCGGGCCACGATTCCGCGACC
>JBKJQY010000153.1:0-58215 GCA_046593725.1 Candidatus Limnocylindrales bacterium | reverse complement strand
TCCTGGTACGGCGTCGCGACGACGATCCGGCCGCGCTCCAGGCGTCGGAGGCGGTCCGACAGGATGTTCGGAGCGATGCCGGTCACGACGTCGCCCAACTCGTTGAACCGCCGCGGGCCGTCCAGCAATGCCTCGACGAGCAACAGGCTCCAGCGGTCGCCGACCCGTTCGAGGGCCGCCTCCAGCGGGGTCGTGGCGGGGCGCACGGTCAGTCGAGCCATCGCTTCGATGGTAGGCGGGAGGTGGCGGCTTGTCACGGTTCCCGGGTTTCCTGCCAGATACGCATGGAGGTCGTGCTAGGCGAAGGAAGCGGGTCCAGGGGTGGCGTGGCCACGCTCAGCGGACTCGGGATCTGGGGCCAAACGGCCCGTTCGGTCGCCGAGTACGACCCAGGTTCGTAAATGGCAGGAACGGCGGGCGCCGACCCGGCCGGGGGCGGCGGCTTGTCACGGCCCGATGTTAGTAGTAGATTGCAAGTCACAAGTCGCAACCCAGCCACGCAGCCCCAGGAGCTCCCGCACCCATGAGCGTCATCGAAGAACTGCAATCCGCCGTCAGCACGGTCGCCGAGCGCGTCGGCCCCTCCATCGTCGGCATCGGTCGCGGCAACCGCGGCTCCGGCATCGTCATCGCCGAAGGCACCATCCTCACCAACGCGCATAACCTTCGCGGCGACGAAGTCACCGTCACGTTCGCTGACGGCCGTCGCATCAGCGGGACCGTCGCCGGCGTCGACAGCGACGGCGACCTCGCGGTGGTGTCCGTCGACACCGCCGGCGCGACGCCCGTCGACTGGGCGGACGGGTCCACCCTCGGCGTGGGAGCCGCGGTCTTCGGAGCCGCGGCCAGTCACGGCGGCGGGACGCGCGTCACCTTCGGACTCGTCTCGGCGGTCGCTCGTTCGTTCCGTGGCCCGGGTGGCCGGCGGATCAGCGGCAGCCTGGAGCACACCGCTCCCCTCGCGCCCGGCTCGTCCGGTGGCGCGCTCGTGGATGCGACCGGCAAGCTCGTGGGCGTCAACACGAACCGGATCGGCGAGGGCTTCTACCTGGCCCTGCCCGCGGACGCCGCCCTGCACGAGCGCGTGGATGCTCTGGGCCGGGGCGAGTCGCCCAGCCCGATCCGCCTCGGCGTCGCGGTCGCCCCGGCCCATGTTGCTCGACGGATGCGTCGCGCGGTGGGGCTCCCGGAGCGTAACGGCGTCCTGGTCCGTGGCGTCGAGGACGACAGCCTGGCCGACGCGGCCGGTATCGATGCGGGCGACCTCATCGTCTCGGCCGGCGGCAAGCCGATCGCCGATGCGGACGACCTCTTCGAGGCCCTGGGCACGCTGAAGCGCCCGTTCGACATCGTGGTCGTGCGCGGGAACGACGAGCGGACCGTCTCGGTCGGCTAACCCCGGCGCGTCGTAACGCCGGCAACCTATCAGCCCGACCTATTGACCGAAAGTCACCGATTCGAGCACGAAGCTGCCCGATTCGATCTCTCCGGGTCGCTACCCTGCTCGCTGTTGACCAAGGGCAAACAATAGGACCTCTAGGCCCTCGAAGAGGCGGGCGGGCGACCCCTCGGGCCCGAATCGTTGACCGGGGGTCATCAGGGTGCCCCAGTGCAACCTGGGTCAGCGTTCGGCGTTCGCCGGGTCGTCGAGGACGGTCTGGGTCTGACGACCGCGCCACTCGATGAGGCGTGCCGCGAGCTCCGGGTCCGAGACGGCCAGGATCGCGGCCGCAAGCAGGCCGGCGTTCGTGGCGTTCCCGATCGCCACGGTCGCGACGGGGATGCCGCGCGGCATCTGGACGATGGACAGGAGCGAATCCAGGCCGCCAAGGTGCTTCGTAGGGATCGGCACGCCGATCACTGGCACGATCGTCTTGGCGGCGAGCATCCCGGGCAGGTGGGCCGCGCCGCCCGCCCCCGCGATGATGACCTTGAGGCCGCGACCGGAGGCGTCTTCGGCGTAGCGGAACAGGCGGTCCGGCGTCCGATGAGCCGAGACCACCTTCAACTCCGAGGCGACGCCGAGCTCCCTCAGGATCGCGACGGCGTCGTCCAGCGTGGGGAAGTCCGAGCGGCTCCCGGCCACGATCCCGACGACTGGGCGCGGGTCCTGGTCCTGTGCCGGCTGCCTGGTCACGCTTCGCCTTCCCAGTGGAGTGCGGCCCGGGCCGCCCGGGCTCGTTCCAGCGCGACGTCCACGTCTGGTCCGGAAGCGCTCAGGTGGCCCATCTTGCGGCGTTCGAACACACGGCGCTTGTCGTACAGGTGGAGGTGGACCGACGCGTCCGAGAGGGCCTCGCCCAGGCCGACGAGGTGTGCTTCACGCTGCGGGCCGGTCCCAAGAAGGTTGACGACCGCCGTCGGCGCGAGCGCTGCGGTCGACCCGAGACCCAGCCCCGTGATGGCCCGGATGTGCTGCTCGAACTGCGACGTCGCCGCGCCATCCAGCGTCCAATGGCCGGAGTTATGAACACGCGGCGCCAGCTCGTTGACGACGATCGAGTCGTCCTCCAGCCAGAACAGCTCGGCGGTCAGCGTCCCGCACAGGCCCATCGAGGTGGCGAGATCGAAGCCGATCTGGGTCGCTCTGGCGGCGACGTCGTCCGGGATAGGGGCCGGGGCCACGGACTCGACGAGGATGCCCGCGTCGTGCACGTTCCGGGCGATCGGGAAGGCGGTCATCTCGCCTTCAAGGCCGCGCGCGACCACGACCGAAAGCTCCGCCTTGAAGGTCAGCTCGCGCTCCGCCAACAGCGGGCTGCCGGTGGCGCGGCCAAGGCGCTCGACGGCGCCGTCCACGTCATCCGCCGTGACGACCCGGATCTGACTCCGACCGTCATAGCCGCCGGTGGCCGCTTTGAGCCGAAGCGGCAGCCCCAGAGCGTCAGCGGCAGCGCGCAGGTCGGCGGTCGTTCGAACCTCGCGCCAGGGTGCCACCTCGGCACCGGCATCCTCGATGTAGCGGCGCTCGGCGATGCGGTCCTGTGTGCTTACGAGGGGGTACTTGCCGGGCCGGACCGGAAGCCTCCGTTCCAGCGCCGCGATGACCGCCGATGCCACGTGCTCCAGTTCATAGGTGACCACGGCGCTCCGCTCGGCGAGCCGAAGGGCGGCGCCCACGTCGTCGTATGACCCGATGATCACCTCGTCGGCGACCGGGGCCGCCGGACACTCCGGATCCGGGTCCAGCACGGCCACGCGATAGCCCATCGAACGAGCCGCCTGGGCGAGCATCCGGCCGAGCTGGCCACCACCAAGGATGCCGATGACGGCGGGCGGCTCGATCGGGCGTCGGCGAACACCGGCCCGACGATGAACCTCGGCGATCCACGCCTGCTTACGGTACGTGTACTGAAGCCCGGAGCGGTGGCCGCCCTCGACGATCTCGGTCTTGAGCCGGGCGTACTCGAAGGCGAGCGCTGTATCCGCCCGGAGCGCGTCGCGAAACGCCAGGTCGCGGATGAGCTCCTCGCCGCGCGGCTGGACGTGGCAGTGGATCCGGAACATGGCCCCGTCGACCGTCATGGACCCGACCAGCAGAGGCCGCGTCGGCGGGAACGGGTCCTCGCCCGGCTGCGGTCCGAACCCGAGCCCGTACAGCATCGTCGTGATGCCCGGGATGTCGTCCGGCAAAGCCGCGATCACGAGATCCACGATCCCTTTGCCCGGCAGGCCGGGGACGGATGTGCTCCCGATGTGTTCGACGACGAGACCCGGCCAACCCTCCGCGACCAGCGCGGTCACCGTCTCCGCGACGATGACGCCGCGCGGATCCCACGGCTCGATGCTGGCGGGCTGCCGGACATACGGGCCGATGGGCAGGGTCTGTAGGGTCACCGTGCGAGTGTAGACTCCGGCCATGGCCGGAGTCTCCGCACGACCGCTGCGCGCACGCCACTGCGTGCTGGTCGGATTGATGGGTGTCGGCAAGTCCACGGTCGGCGCCGCGCTCGCCGAAGGGCTCGAGTGGCCGCTGCGCGACTCCGACGCCGATATCCAGGCGGCGACCGGCCTGACCGTGCGCGAGCTTCGAGACCGGGACGGCGTCGATTCGATGCATGCACGCGAAGCGGATCAGGTGCTCGGGGCCTTGGCGGATGCGGAGCCTTCGGTCATCGCGGCGGCGGCGAGTGTCGTTGACGTGCCTTCCTGTCTCGATGCCATGCGAGCGCCCGATGTCCTCGTCGTCTGGCTTCGGGCGGCGCCGGAGGTCCTTGCAGAGCGCTTCACCTCGGCCGACCACCGGCCCGCCTACGGCGACTCACCGGAGGCATTCCTGGCCCGACAGCTCGAATTGCGCGGGGGCGCGCTCGCATCGGTCGCGGACCTGATCGTCGATGTGCACGGGCAGTCGCCGGACGAGGTCGCAGCTCACGTGCTGGAAGCACTCCGGTAGCATCGGTGCGATGACCCCATCGACCGCGCTCATCCTGGATGTCGATACCGGGATCGACGACAGCCTGGCCCTGCTGTATGCCGCTGCGTCGCCGGGCGTGGAGCTGGTCGGGGTCACGTGCGTGTCCGGCAACACGGACGCCCGCCAGGTCGCGGCCAACACCCTGGGCGTGCTGGCGCTGGCCGGGCGGACGGACGTGGAGGTCGCGATCGGGCGGGAGGTACCGCTGGTCCGGGCGCTGGAGACGACGCCGGAGACGCACGGGCCGCTGGGAATCGGGTACGCCGACCTGGCGGCGGCGGCACGGCCGGTGAGCGAGCGGCACGGCGTCGACCTGATCGTGGAGACCGCTCGGCAGCGACCCGGCGAGATCGACCTGATCATGCTTGGACCGTTGACGAACCTGGCCGTCGCGCTGGAGCGTGAACCGTCACTCCCCCGGCTGTTGCGCGGCGTGACGATCATGGGCGGCGCGTTCGGCGTACCGGGCAACACGACACCCACCACCGAATGGAACATCCACTGCGACCCGGACGCGGCCCGTGCCGTGTTCCGGGCCTGGGCCGCCGCGGTCGTCGTGGACGCGGGAATCACGCTCCCGCTGGTCATGGCCCTGGATGTCACCGAACGCGCACGGCTCCTGCCGGAACATGTCGTGCGGCTGGCTCGTCGGGCCGGCAGCACGCCGGACGACTCGATCGCGCTGGAGCACGGCGAGGACCCGATGATCGCGACCCGGTCCGTGGCGAGTGACCCGATCGTGCGGTTCCTCGCCGACGCGCTGCGCTGGTACATGGAGTTCCACGCGCGGTACGACGGCTTCTACGGCGCGTTCATCCACGATCCGTTGGCAGTGGCCACCGCGCTGGACCGCTCGCTCGTCACGACCGAGGCACTCTACGTCGACGTCGAGACGACGGGCGAGCTCACGACGGGGATGACCGTGGCGGACCGACGGCGCAGCACGGGACGCCAGCCGAACGCGGATGTGGCGATCGACGCCGACGCCGACGCCTTCCTCAAACGCCTGATCGAACGAATCGGCGGCCTGGCGTCGGATCGTTCGGCCATGGCACGTTCTGCCGTGTCAGGCTGACCCCATGGACTGGCTGACGCTCTGCGAGATCGGCGCCACAGACCCGTGCGTGGGCACGGTCCAGGTGGTGTACCTGGCGACCGTCGTGATCGGCGGACTGCTGTTGGTGCTGGCGGGGCGACGGGCGCGGGACTTCTCGACGGCGGTCCTCAGCCTGATGGCGGTCGCGATCGCCTTGAACATCTCGATCGGATCGTTGACGGTCCTGCTTCGGCTGCCGGTCTACCTGGATTCGGTGGGAACCGTCCTGGTGGGTGCGCTGGCCGGACCATGGGCCGGGGCGCTGACCGGGCTGCTGTCCAACCTCGTCTGGTCCCTATTGCCGATCCCCGGTGGCGCTGGGCCGGCGACCGCGTTCTTCGCACCGGTCGCCGCGGTCGTCGGCCTGATGGCCGGCTTCTGGGCGAGCCGCGGGGTCTTCGGTTTGCGATCGGACGACGACCGCATCGGCGGGTTCCTGGCGCTCGCGTTCGGGATCGGGGCGGCGGTCATCGCGATGCTGCTCGCCCAGCGGACCGTGGGACTCGGCTTCGACGCCGATGACCAAGGGTCGCAGGTCCGGTTCGCGGCCACGGGACTCGCGATCGTGGCGATCGGCGTCGCCGCAGTCTGGGCGAGTCGGCGGACCCTTTTCCAGCTTCGCGGAGACGACCCGCGGACCCGCCGATACCTCACCGCCGCGACCGTCACCTCGGCGGCGGCCCTCGTCTTCGCCACGATCCGCCTGCTGTTCGCCCCGAACGGCTATTTCTCCACCGTCACCGGCCTCACCGCGTCCGGTGGCCCGGACCCGCTGTTTGGCGGCGCGAACCTGACCGGCCTGGCGCTGCCGGATCCGCTCGGGTTCGTGATCGCGGCGGTCGCGGCCGCAGGCGTCGCGGCGCTCGCCTTCGCCTGGGCGACTCGTGGGGAGCATGCCCGGTTCTTTCCCGTGTGGGTCGCTGGCTTCACGACCGGCATCGCCGCGGCCTGTATCGCGGCCCCCATCGCGGCCGGCGCGTTCGGTGGCGTCACCGGTGGTGGCACGGACCTGCTGGTCGCCCTCTTTCGAACGCTGGGGCTGGGCGTCTTCCAGTCTGTGCTGGCGCAGGGGCTCGTCAGCGATCCACTGGACAAGACGATCAGCTACACGGTCGTCTTCGTCATCCTGACCGCCCTGCCGATCACCGTTCGCACGATGTTCAGCCGCGGTGCATCGACCGTCAAGGCGTGAGGCGCACGGCGACCGGCTACCTGATCCCCGGGTCGAGCTGGCTGCACCGACGCCATCCGGTGACGAAACTCACCGGCGTCATGTTCGTGCTCGTCGCGGCATTCCTGCTGCCGCCGGTCGCGCTGCTCGCGCTGGGTGTCGCGCTCGTCCTCGTGGCGGTCTCGACGGGTCTCAGCCTGGCCCTTGTTCGGTCGCTCCGGATCCCGGCGGTCCTGCTGCTGTCGATCGTGGTGGTCAACGCCCTGGTCTTCCCGGGCGGCCGGGATGTGCTCGTGGCGCTTGGTCCGCTGGCAGTCACCCGGGAAGGACTCACGTTCGGGCTCGTGTCGGCCGGGCGACTGTTCGTCGTGTTCGCCGCCCTGATCCTGTTGTTGTTCACGACGATGGCCGACGACCTCCTCGAGGGTCTGGTCGCCCGCGGCGTGGACCACCGGATCGCATTCGTCGTGCTCTCGGCGGTACAACTGGTACCGCGGATGCAGGACCGCGCGGACCGGATCCGCGAGGCCCAGGCGGCGCGCGGCCTGACCGTGGGTGGCTCGTTCCTGGCGCGTGGACGGGCGCTCGTGCCGCTGATCGGCCCGGTGGTCCTGAGCGCGCTGGTCGACGTGCGCGAACGGACGCTGGCGCTCGAGGCCCGCGGGTTCGGAGCCAGACGCGAGCGGACGGCATACCGCGTGGTCCCCGATACCGAACTGGATCGGATCCTGCGCATGGCCCTCCTGATCGCCACCGTGCTCGTGATCGTGGCGTGGATCATAGGGCTGGCCCGATGACCGGGCACGTCTGCATCGACGACCTTCACGTCAACTACCCGGGTCGCCCCGTCGGTGCCCTCTCGGGGATCTCCCTGGACGTCCAGCCGGGCGAGTGGCTCGGCGTCACCGGACGGACCGGCGCCGGCAAGTCGACCCTGGCTCTCGCAGTCGCCGGGTTCCTGCCGCGGGTCATTCGCGCCGTCGGCGTCTCCGGCACGGTACGCATCGACGAGGTCGACGCGCTGACGGTGCGAGCCGGTGGCCTGCTCGGCCGCGTCGGCATCGTGTTTGCGACACCGACGGACCAGCTGTCCGGCTCCAAGCTGACTGTTCGCGAAGAACTGGCCTTCGGGCTGGAGAACCTGGCCGTCCCGCGTGCCGACATGGACGGCCGGATCGACGCGGTCCTGGCACAGCTAGGCATCGAACCCCTCGCCGACCGGCATCCCGCCACGCTCTCTGGCGGCGAACAGCAGCGCGTGGCGATCGCGAGCATCGTCGTCATGGGCCCGAACGTGCTCATCCTCGATGAGCCCACGGCGGAGCTCGACTCGGCCGGGACCGAGGCCGTGGCTACGCTCCTCGACACCCTTCGAGCCGACAGGACGACTATCGTGTGCGCATCGCACGACCGAGCGCTGCTGGATCGTGTTGATCGGGTCATTCGCCTCGACGCCGGCCGGATCGTGGATGACCCGGCACCGGCGCCCGCGATCGCGACGTTGGCCTGGACGCCCGCCGAGGCGCGCCGGGGTCCTTCCGTCGTCGTCGAGAATGTCTCCTTCGCGTACCCGGGCGGCGCCGAAGCCGTACGCGACCTCTCGCTCGAGATCTCCTCCGGTGAATCCGTCGCGCTGGTCGGCGCGAACGGCTCGGGCAAGACGACGTTGGCGAAGCACTTCATCGGCCTGCTGCGACCCAACGTGGGTCGTGTGCTGCTCGATGGCGCCGAAACCAGGGATATCCCCATCCAGACCCTGGCCCAGACCATCGGATTCGCCTTCCAGGATCCGGGTGACCAGCTCTTCGAGCGGACCGTCGAACGCGAGGTCAGCTTCGGGCCCCGTCAACTTGGCAACGAACCGGCGGCAACCGCCGCACTGGTCGATGCCGCTCTTGCCATGACCGACCTCACCGCTGAGCGCCTGACCAACCCGTACGACCTGGATCGCTCGATCCGGAAGCTGGTCACCCTGGCCGGCGTTCTCGCGATGGATCCCGGGCTGCTGGTCCTGGACGAACCGACGACCGGTCAGGACCCTGAAGCCGTCGAGCGGGTCGGGCGGATCGTCGAGGCCATGCAGCACGCGGGCCGCACGATCCTCGCGGTGACCCACGACCTGGCCTTCGCCGAGCGCTGGTTCGATCGGATCGTGGTCATGGACTCGGGTCGGGTGGCGGCGGACCGCCGACGAGGAGCATGAACGAGGTCTCGATGACGTCGATGCCGGCGATGACGAGTGCCACGATGAGCGGCAACGGGCTGCCCAGCAGCCAGCCCGACGCCGCCGCGAACGCTGCCACGGCGAGGAATGCCAGGCGGACGCCGCGGATGAGCCGCCGGATATCGGCTTCGCCCGCAGCCATCGCGACAAGCGAGCGGCTCAGCAGGATCACGCCGATCGCGACCGACCCGCCGATAAGCGCTGCCCGGACGATCGTCGGCGGATGGACCACCGCGTCCAGGAGTGCCGGCGCGAGACCCAGTGCGGTCCCCAGCACCACCGCGAGCAGCCCGGCCGCGATCGCGACTGCCGCGCCAAGCCGTGGCCGGCGCGTCACGTCAGCGGGACCTCGGTCACCTCGCCATCCAGGATCGTCCAGGCACGGATGCTCGGCTCCCCCGTGACCGGATCCGCCTCGTCCTCACGCAGCGAGACCAGTAGGTACAGCGCGTCCGGGTAGAACGCCAGGCCGACGTCCGTTGGCGACGGGACGGCCGGCGTGTGCGTGTGCGAATGGACGATGCCCCAGAACACCTCGTCGGCATCGTCCGTGTCGATCGTCAGCCGAAGCAGATCCTCTGGATGGATCTCGTAGCGATACGGCGAGGCGGCCTTGTTCCGCGTCGCCTCGAACCTGAGCCCGGAACCCCCGTCGGCCGCCGGGCCATCCCCCACGATCAGCCCACAGGCCTCGTTCGGGTACTCGGAGCGGGCATGGACCACGATCGCCGCACGAATCTCCGGAGCCAGGAACCCGGTCACGGGTCCTGACCGATCACCAGATGACATCGATCTTGCCGCCGGGACACTCAGCGGATTCCCCGTTCCGCGTTCCATGTCTCGCCGGTCGAAAAGTAGGCTTCGACGTCATCGGCGACCAAGGTGACAGTGCCTAGCGACTCTCGGGCGTACTCGCCAGCATCGGCAGGCACGATTCTCGCCACCGTGCGGCCGTGCTTGGTGACCGTGAACGAGACTTTCATCTCATCCACCTGATCCAGGATCGTCAGACAGTCGACTTTGAGGCGGCTAGCCTCGATCGTGCGTCCCCGTGTTGGTCTCTCCATCTGACCACGACTATGGCCACTGGTCACATCGCGGTCAAGCCGCCGGTCACCACCAGTTGACGCCGCCTTCGAGTGCCTCGGTCATGTCGTCCAGATCCGTGGTGAACGTGCCGGCCGAGAGGTATTTCCAGCCACCGTCGGGGAGCAGCGCCACGATCGTGCCGTGATCCATCTTGACCGCCTCGCGGGCGGCCGCGACCAGCACGGCCCCGCACGACGGGCCGGCGAAGATGCCTTCCTTGAACACGAGGTCCCGCAGGGCCGCGATCGCATCGCGGTTCGAGACGAGGTACTTCGCGTCGATGAGCGACGGCTCGAAGATCTCCGGGACGAAGCCCTCGTCCAGGGACCGCAGGCCCTGGACGAGCTCCCCGGGGAGTGGCTCGACAGCGACCACCCGCACGCCCGGCTTGCGCTCGCGCAGATAGCG
The DNA here is from genome assembly GCA_046593725.1 of Candidatus Limnocylindrales bacterium. GTDB lineage: Bacteria > Chloroflexota > Limnocylindria > Limnocylindrales > CSP1-4 > SPCO01. The sequence continues at coordinate 47,810 of JBKJQY010000153.1, read as the reverse complement.
CGAGACGCCCATCAGCGTACCGCTGGTCCCCAGCCCTGCCACGAACACGTCGATCTCGGGGCAGTCGGCGAGGATCTCCGGCCCGGTCGTCTCGTAGTGGGCGAGCGTGTTCGCGGGGTTCCCGTACTGATATGGCATCACGAACCGCTCGTCCTTGCTGACGAGGTGCTTGGCCAGAGCGATGGCGCCATTCGACCCGAGCGCGCCGGGCGAATCGATGACTTCCGCGCCGAACAGCGCGGCCATCTGACGTCGCTCGTTGGTGACGTTGTCGGGCATGACCAGCGCCACGCGGTAGCCCTTGCGCCGCCCGATCATCGCCAGTGCGATGCCGGTGTTACCGGAGGTGGGCTCCAGGATGATCGAGTCCTCGTGGAGGAGGCCCCGGGTCTCGAGGTCGTCGATCAGGTACTTGGCGACGCGGTCCTTCACCGACCCCGTCGGATTGAGCATCTCCAGCTTGGCGAAGATGCGCACGTTCGGGTTGGGCGACATACGCGGGATCTCGACGAGCGGCGTAAAGCCGATCGCGTCGAGGATGCTGTCGTAGCGACCGCCATGGCGCTCGAGGTCTTCGTGCGCGTGCGCATGCACGTGATCCGGGTCGGGTCTGCCCGCGACGTCGTCCAGCGGCCGCAGGACCGCCACGGTCATCCGCCTGCCATCGCGGGCAGCAGGCGCACTTCGTCGCTCGAGGCGACCGGCGTCTCCAGCCCGGCAAGATATCGGACGTCCTGCCCGTTCACGTAGACGTTGACGAACCGGTTCAGGTCGCCTTCCGGCGTGAGGAGCTGCGACCCGAGGGCCGGATGCTCCTCCACCAGCGTCGTCACGACGGCGCGGATCGAATCGCCCGGGACCTCGAGGGACTTGACCCCGCCCACGTTGGCGCGCAGGACCGACGGGATGAAGACCGTGCTCATGCCTGGGCCTCACTGCCGGTCGCCGCGCCGAGGGTCGACCCGAAGCCCGTCCCGCCCAGCAGGAACGGCGCGCCACCACCAACCGCGGCGGTCGCCAGCGGCTTGCCGGCCTTGCGAGCCTCGACGGCGGCATCGCTGCACACCGGGCAGGCCGGATCGCGGCGAAGCTTCAGTTCGGTGAACTCCGTCTCGAGGGCATCGAACAACAGCAGCCGACCGGCCAGCGTCTCGCCGATCCCCAGCAGGACCTTGAGCGCTTCGTTCGCCTGGAGCAGCCCGAGGATGCCCGGGACGACGCCCAGGACGCCGGCCACGGAGCATCCGGGCGCGAGTTCCGGCGGCGGAGGAGTCGGGTACAGGCAGCGGTAGCACGGGCCCTCATACGGGATGAAGGTCGTGAGCTGGCCCTCGAAGCGGAAGACGCTCGCGTGGATGACCGGGATGCCGGCCGCGACTGCCGCGTCGTTGAGCGTGTAGCGCGTCTCGAAGGTATCCGTGCCGTCCAGGATCACGTCGTAGCCGGCGATCAGCCGCTCGACGTTGTCCGGGCCGAGCATCTCCTCGTGCGCGACGACCTTGACCTCTGGGTTCAAGGCGTTGATCGACTTGCGCGCGGACTCGACCTTGCGCTCGCCGATCCGGTCGTTCGTGTGGACGATCTGGCGCTGCAGATTGCTCAGGTCCACGACATCGAAGTCGACGATGCCGATGGTGCCAACGCCCGCCGCGGCGAGGTAGAGCGACGCCGGCGAACCGAGGCCGCCTGCGCCGATGAGCAGCGCCTTCGAGCCAAGCAGCTTCGCCTGGCCGGCGGTACCGACCTCGGGGATCAGCAGGTGACGGCTGTAGCGCTGCTTCTGCTCGGCGGTCAGGACGATCGGGGTGACAAACTCGAGCCCAGCGGTCTTCCAGCCCTGGAAGCCGCCGCTCATTGAGGCGACATCGGTATAGCCCATCTCGGCCAGGGTCTGCGCTGCGAAGAGCGAGCGGACGCCGCCGGCGCAGTACAGGACGAGCGGCTGGTCGCGATCGGGGGCGACGCCCTCGATCTGCTGTTCGATGTAGCTCTTGGAGATATGGGTGGCGCCGGGCACGTGGCCCTGCTCCCACTCGGAGGCTTCGCGGACATCGACGACGGTCGTGGCGCCCACGGGAAGCGCGTCCACCTCCGCGACGGTCACTTCTCTGATCTGGGTACGGGCCTCGCGAAGGAGGTCCGCATAGGACTTCGGCATTGGGCTGGTGAGCTCCGATGAACGACGGGCTGACGTCGGGATGGCGTCAGGGCGGAGGGACTCGGGTCCGTCAGGTGGACCCGGTTCTGGAGGAGCCGGCTCAGGCCGGCCGGCGACACCTGCAGCGGCGCTCGATCCGGGCGGTCATGCGCCGGCCTCTGTGGCCGCCGGGGTCGCACCCAGATCGGCCAGGACATGCTGGAGGCTGTCGTGGCTGAGCATCGCGCACTTGAGGCGAGCCGGGCTGATATCGATGCCGAGCAGATCCAGCAGGTCGTCCGCCCGGATGCCCGCGACCTCGCTCAACGGCTTGCCCTTGATCTCATCGGTCAGCAGCGACGCGCTGGCCTGGCTGATCGCGCAGCCGCGACCAGTGAACCCGACCCGATCCACGATCCCGTCCGTCACCCCGATCATCAGCGTGATCCGATCGCCGCACAGCGGGTTGGCGCCCTCGAACGAGGCGTCGGCATCCTCCACGACCCCGAAGTTGTGGGGCCGGCGGTAGTGCTCGAGGATGTAGTCGCGATACAGGTCGTCCATGCACCTCGAAGTCTACTGCGAATGTCCAATCCCGACCAAATGGCTCGGGATTAGGTTGATCGTCGACGGCGCTGTCGGGTCGGCGGCGCATCCAGTCGCCACCGACCCCACAACGCTCCCCTCAGATGCTGTGGCCCACGTCCGAGATGATCTTGCTGATCTGACCGCCCAGGAAGATCAGGGCGACAATGGCCACGATGGCGATGAGGGCCAGGATGAGGGCGTATTCGGCGAGACCCTGCCCGGGCTCATACGAGACCAGTCGGGCCCAGGCGGTGCGCACGACCTGCATGGCGATTCTCCTTCGTTCGGCCTCCAGCGGAGGCGGCACCCACCGCTCGGTGAGTGAGGTGAGCATCCGCGTGGGACCGGGTGGTGCGAAACCGGCGATCCGCCCCAGCCGGCATTGCGGGTCCTCCCGTAGACCAACGGGTGGGGACTGCCTAGAAGGCGGGCCAGGCGAACCGGATGACGGTCCCGCGCCCGTCGACCAGGCCGGTGGTCGTCAGGGATGCGCCACAGGCGGCGGCCTCGGCCCGCATGTCAGCGAGGCCGCGATGACCGATCGCGGCGGCCGGCCCGTCGTCGGCGACGATCCCGGGTCCGTCGTCCGCGATCGCCAGGGCCACCTCGGCGACACCCACGCTCAGTTCGATGGTCGCCGACGCCGTCGGGGCGTGACGGATGACGTTCTCGAGGGCCAACTGGACGACGCGGAACGCCGCGGCCTCCACCTCGCGCGGCGGTCGGGCAGCTATCGAGGCGGCGTTAAGGACATCGATGGTGACGCGGACATCAGAGCGCTCTTCGGTGCGCTCGGCGAGCTGCTCGACAGCCGCGAGGAGGCCGAGCTCCTCAAGCACGACGGACCGCCGATCCGCGGCGAGATCGTCGAGCTCGCCCAGGACCTCCCTGAGGGCGTCCGCGAGTCGTTCCGCCGAACCGCCGCGTTCGGCTTCGGCCAGGGCTCGTCGGACCGCCGGCACGACATCCGCGTGGAGTTCGACCGCGATCCGCGATCGCTCGGCGGAGGTGGCGCGCCGGGCACGAGCCTGGCCAGGCGTCAGCTCGTCGACGAAGGTGCGCAGGGTCTCGGTCGTCCGTCGCCATCGGGGTGATGACGCGGGCTGCGCGCTTGACTGGCCGAGTCGAGTTCGCGTCCGCCGCGCCGCCGGGCGGAGATCGCCGAGGATCCCTAGGGCCAGGAGGACGGCGACGGCGACGATGAGCGTTCGAGTCGCGACACTCAGGGTCCCGAGCGGAGACGCGGTCGCGGCCGGCGGTAACGGGTCAGCCGTCGCGATGGCCCAGACGCCGGCCAGTGCCACGATCCCGACGACGATCGCTGTGAGCGGCACGACCCAGCGGGCGGCGCGTCGGCGTGGCTCCAGGGCATACGCCGCGGCCGCCATCGCCGCCGACAGGGCACCCAGGCAGGTGACGGCGACGAGCCAGTGCCAGGCTTCGGGGCTCATCCCCGCTCGATGCTCGCGGCCGAACGCCGCGATGTCGAGGGTGGCGATGGTCAGGGCGAGCACGCTCGCGATCCAGGCGATCGATGGCGACCGTCTGGTCGAAAGGCCGGCGATGCACAACGCAGCGGCAGCGAACAGGACCCAGATCATGCTGGGTGGGTCCGGCAAGCGGGATGTCGCAGCGGCACCGACACGAAGGGCGACGAGGATGGCCGTCGCCGCGATGGCCGCAAGGGCGGCCACGATCAACGCCGACCGTGCGGTCACGAAGGTCTGGCCCCCTCAGCCCAGCCCTCGCGGATGGCGAGGACGGCGAGCTCCGTCCGCGACAGGACGCCGTAGCGGTCGAACAGGCGGCGCAGGTGGCTCTCGATGGTCTTCTCCGAGAGGCCCAGCACGGCGGCAGCCTCCGCATTCGAGGCGCCGGCGCTGACGAGTCCGATGACCTGCATCTCCCGGTCGGACGGTCTCCGGGGCGCAGTGCGGACCGACCGAACGGCGCTGGCACTGAACGACGTGCCACCCGCGGCGACGATCCGGATCGTGGCGAGGATCTCATCGAGGCTGGCGCTCTTGCTGAGATAGCCGGCTGCCCCGCGCTCGAACGAGGCACGGATGAGGGACGGCTGGTCGAAGCCCGAGAGGATGATGACCGCGGGTCCGGGCGGTCCGCTCCGGCCGTCCGCCTCGATCATCGACAGCAGCCGCAGGCCATCCGGGGCGTCCGCGAGCTGGATGTCGCACAGCAGGACGTCGATCGGCGAGCGATCGGTCGCGCCCGCTTCCAGCAAGGCCACCGCGCCCGCGAGCGTCGAGGCGGTGCCCGCCACGACCATGTCGGCTGCCGCCTCGACCGCTGAGGCGACCGAGGCCACGATGGCCGGGTGGTCGTCGACGATCCCCACGGCGATGGGGCGTTCTCGTCCTGACTGGTGGTCGCTCGTGGCCGGCCTCCTCGCTCGTCGCCAGCCTAGCGGGGTGCGACCGCATGGTGCATGCGATGGAAACCCGCAATCGGCGATCCAGCCGGGCTGACCGATGGCGGAGGAGGGGAAGTACGAAGCGGTGGGTCGCGGTCCTCTCTGCCGACGCGTATCGTCCAAGGTGGTGGCGACCCAGCTCTTGCTCCCCCATTCCATCCAACTCGACGGTCAGGCGGCCAGGCGCGGGCTGATCCCGCGTATGCCACCCGGCGATCGGGTGCTCGACGGCATCCTGACCTGGCTCAACGCGGACTACGCCGACCAGATCCGCGCGACGTCGACGCGGGTCGTCGCCGAAGGCCGGTCCGCGCTGACGGTCGCACTGCATCCGGCCGCGCCGGACCTGGAAGTCTCGGCGACCGACAGCGGCAAGGTCCGCGTCTCGGCTGAGACAGCGGCCGCGGGTCCCGGCTACCACAGGTTCGTGGGTAGGATCCTGGAGCGCATGGCGACGGATGCCGGCATCGAATGGGCCTCCGACGAAGCCGACCGCTTCGCCTTCGCCGATCGCGCGGTCGTCGAGCGCGCCTATCTCGCCTGGCTGGGACCCGTCCTGACCCAGGCCCGCGATGCGATCCGACGCGGCAGTCGCAGTCAACTCGGGTTGCCACCCATGACGCGGTTCGCGTTCGATGGGGCCATCGCGACCGCCATCGGGCCGCGCGACGAGGGGTGGCTGGCCGCCGCGAACGCCGACCCGCGCGTCGCCGTGGAGATCGCGCCGTGGTGGGCGGATGCACCCGACGCTCGCTACCTGCTCAACCGGGCGCTTGCGCTCATGTGGGTCCAGGTCCGCTGGCGCCCACCGGCCGTGGACGGCGAGGCTGCGCTCCTCGAGGACGTCCACCGACTATTGACCAAGGCATACACGACCGACCCGTACCTGCCGTATCCATGGCACGCGTGGACGGAGGTCGTCGCCTTCGGTGGGTTCGAGGATGGGATGGCCAGCCAGGTCATCGCCCGGTCGACCTCGGAGGTGCCGCCAACGGTGCCCGTGGGGTATCGCCGGAACCCGGTCCGGATCACCCACGAAGGCTGGTCGCTGGAGGTGCCCGGGGACTTCGCCGAGCGACGGACGCCCGAGGAGTGGTGGGGTGGCGGTCCCGGCCGAAGTGTGACGCTGGCGGCCGTCCCGACCGGTTCGATGAGCGCGAACGCGTTCGTCTCGCAGTTCTCGACGGACCTCGGGCGGGACGCGCTCACGCACCAGGCGGGCGATCTCGTCGCGAAGGCCCGGATCGTGACGGATCCGAGTTCCGGGCTGGAAGTCGCGGTCCTCGACGGTTACTCCGCAGTGCCGGGTTCCGGGGCGGCGATCCGCATCGAGTTCGACGATGCGAGCCACTGGAAGTGGGCCATCGACCTGTGGCGGTCGCTCGCACCAGCCTGATGGGCGCGAGCGGCGGACATCCGCAGCCGGGGCCGGACATACTTCGGAACGACGATGTCGTGAGCGCGCCCGCAGAAGGTGAGGTTCGAGTTTGGAGTCGAGGAGCCCGCGTCGGCCGACGGCCAAGGACGTAGCCGCCAGGGCTCAGGTATCGACGTCGACCGCTTCGCGAGCACTCTCCGGCAAGGGCTATGTCTCACCGGCTGCCAGTCAGCGGGTCCGAGCGGCCGTCGCCGAGTTGGGATACGTCCCCGATATCCACGCACGGGACCTTCGGGTCGGCTCGGGTCGCGATATCGGCGTGATGGTCACGACGCTGCGGAACCCGTTCTACTCGGAGCTGGCCACCGCGATCGAGGCGCGGCTCCATGACCTCGACTACAACATGATCCTGGCCACCGACAACGGCGAGGAGGATGAGCAGCTGGCGGTGATCGACCGCCTCCAGTCCATGCGCGTCGCGGGGATCATCCTGACGCCGGTCTCGGCGGTCGCCGTGGAACGCCTGCAGCGAAACGGCATCGGCGTCGTCCAGGTGGACCGAGTGGTCGGTCGCCGACGCACCGATGCCGTGCTGAGCGACAACCGCCTTGGGGCCTACCAGGCGACGGACCACCTGCTGCAGCATGGCCATCGGCATGTGGCGATGCTCATCGACGAAGTCAAGTGGACCACGGGCCGTGGCCGCCTGAAGGGGTTCCGCGAGGCACATGCGGATCGCGGCCTGCCCATCGCTGACGGCCTGGTGATGTTCGGATCGACCGATGTCGAGGTCGCTCGCGGTCAGGTCGGCCGGCTGCTGGATCGGCATCCGGACTTGACCGCCATCATGGCCGCGAACGGCCTGATGGCCGAGGCCGCCTTTCGCGAGCTGCAGGCGCGCGACCGCGCGGTCCCGGCCCAGGTGTCGGTGGTCGCCTATGACGATGTTCCCTGGATGTCGATGGTTCGACCGCCGATCACGGCTGTCTCCCAGCACACTGACGCCATGGGCGAGGCCTGTGCTGATCTGCTGGCGGATGGGCTGCGTGAAGATGTCAGCCGAGGTCCCATAACGCGCTCCATCAGCCCCAGTCTCCTGATCCGCGGCTCAGTCGGACCTCCGCCCGTGGGCGCCTGAGGGCCTCGCCACAGACAACGCGGCGCGTCTGTATGCTGCGCGCGCATCCGTCGGTCTGCCGGACCGTCATCCGATCATCGTGCAGCCAACGGGGAGCTCATGGACGAGACGCATCCGCGCCGGCTCCCCGAGCGGGTGCCGGCTGTGCCCCGGGCCGGCCGGCCCGTCGACGATCCCGACATGGTCACTGGCGGCGACACCGACACCCGGCGGCTGTCCATCACCCAGGGTGACGTACTCCTTCCGTGCACGGTCATCCACCGGGCGGCCCTGGAACAGAACGTCCGCCTCATGCAGCGTTACGCGGACGCCCACGGCGCACTGCTCGCGCCGCACGCGAAGACGACGCTGGCGCCAGCCATCCTCCGCCTGCTGATCGATGCAGGCGCGTGGGGGATCACGGTGGCGAACGTGGCCCAGGGTCACATCGCGATCCAGGCAGGCGCTCGCCACGTTCTGGTCGCCAACGAGGTCGTCGGTGTGCAGGACGCCGTGTGGCTCGCGCAGCAAGCCGAGTCAGGGGCCGTGGACATCGTCGTCCAGACCGATTCGCCCGCGGCTGTCGCTCTGCTGGATCGGAGACTGAGCGCGGCCGGGATCGCGGGGTGGCAGCCGGTCCTGGTCGAAGTCGGCCATCAAGGTGGACGGGCCGGCGGACGGGACGCGGCCGGGATCACGGCGACCGTCGATGCCATCCGCGCTTCAAGGCACCTCGCCCTGGCCGGGGTCTCGACGTACGAAGGGGTCGTCGGCCATGACCGCAGCCCGGAGACACTGGACCTCGTCGACCGATACCTCGATGCGTTCCTGGAGACTGTCAGGCGCGTGGCCGCAGCGCACGGTCCGTCGGAACGACCACTCCTGGTCAGTGCCGGCGGGACCCGGTTCGTGGACCGCGTCGTCGAGCGCATCGGATCGCGTCGTCGATCCGGGGACGACTTCGATCTGGTGATCCGGCCGGGCTGCTACGTCACGTTCGGTCACGTCACCAGCGCGGACGCCAGCCCGTTCAGCGCCGAGGGTGATGAAGGATCACTGGAACCAGCGCTGGAAGTCTGGGCCGAGGTGCTGTCCGTGCCCGAGCCAGACCTCGTCATCGCCGCCGTCGGCAAACGCGACGTGGGCGACCGGGCGGATGCGCTGATCCCGCTCCGGGTCGCACGCCACGGTCGACCGCCGCAGGGTGTCAGCGAAGGCATGACCGTTTCGGGCCTGGACGATCAGCATGCGTACGTCCGACCGGGCGCGACCGTGCTGGAGGTCGGCGACCGGATCGGCTTCGGCCTGCGACACCCGACCACGCTGGGACCCGGTCGGGTCTTGCCAGTGGTCGACGACGACGATCGGATCATCGACTTCATTGAAACCGCGCTCGGATAGTCATCCCTCGGCCGACTGTCACAGCGAGCAGCGCATGCATGGACGCCGTTCGACCCTTGACATCCACGCGTCGACCATGTTTGATGCGCGGAACATGGTATCGATACCACATCCTCCCCCACCGACCACTGCCGAGGCCGGCGAGGTCGTGCTCGGACTCGATATCGGAGGGACCAAGCTCGCGGCCGGGGTGGTCGGAGTTGACGGGCGCCTGCATTCGTTGGTGCGTACACCGACACCGGCCTCGTCCGGCGATTGGCGTCCGGCCATGGATGCCCTTCTGGCGCTCGGGGCGGACGCGATCGATCGTGCCGGCCTGGACCCGTCCCGTCTTTCGTCGATCGGGGTGGGGAGCGGAGGGCCGCTCGACAGCGAGCGTGGACTGATCCTGCGGCCGCCGAACCTCCCGGATTGGGACGGCGTACCGGTGACGGATCTCGTGGAAGCCAGGTTCGGCCGACCGACCGTTCTTGAGAACGACGCAAACGCCGCCGCCATCGCGACGTACCGCTGGGGCGTGTGGGCCGGCACGGCCAACCTGGTGTACCTGACCATCTCCACCGGCATCGGAGGCGGCGTCGTGATCGACGGTCGGCTGTTGCGGAGCCGCTCTGCGAACGTCGCCGAGTTCGGGCACACGGTCGTCGACTGGCAGGGCCGTCGATGCGACTGTGGTCAGCGGGGATGCGCCGAGGCGTACGTCTCCGGGCGCTCGATCGCGCGACGCGCCGTGGAGGCGGTGCGCACCGGGAGCAGCTCGACCCTGTCCAGCCTGGAAACCATCACGGCCGCCGACGTCGCGACCGCGGCGGTCGCCGGCGATCCCCTTGCGATCGCCATCTGGGCCGACACGACGACGATCATCGGCGCTCTTGTCACGTCGGTGCTCAATGTGTTCGAGCCAAGCGTGGTTGTGATCGGCGGCGGTGTCGCAAGTGCCGGCTCGATCCTCATCGACCCTGTCCGTGATCACGCCCTCACCTACGCGCTGTCTCCTGCCGGACGCCAGGCTGCGGTCGTCCGCACCGAGCACGGCGACGCGATCGGCGTCCTGGGTGCAGCGGCCGCGGCGTTGAGCGATCGGCACCTGGAGGTGCAGCGATGACGATGGATCCTCGCCTGACGGAGTCGGAACTCGAGGACGAGATCCGATCGCACATCAGCGTCGCGTACGGTGCGATGGACCTCGTCCCGGTCGTCGCGTCGGTCGGCGCCGCCATCTGCGCCGCCTTCGAGCACGGGCACCGGCTATACGCGTTCGGTAACGGCGGGAGTGCCGCCGAAGCGCAGCACCTCGTGGCCGAGTTCGTGGGTCGTTTTGCCCGCGAGCGTCGAGCGTTACCGGCCGTCTCGCTGACGACCGACCCATCGGTGGTCACCTGCATCAGCAACGACTTCGACTTCGATCGCCTGTTCGCCCGCCAGGTGACGGCGCTCGTGACGCCCGGTGACATCGTCGTCGGCTTCACCACGAGCGGTACGTCGGCCAACGTGGTCGCCGGTCTGGCAGCCGCGCGTGCCGCAGGCGCCACGACGGTGTTGATCGGGGCCGGCGACGGGGCCGATGCCGCGGCCCACGCCGATCACCGTCTCCTCGTCCAGGCTTCCGATACGGCCCGCGTCCAGGAGATGCATCTCCTCCTCCTGCATCTCCTTAGCGAGACAGTCGATCGGTGGGCGGAGGCGACCGATGGACGCTGACGCACGCACCGGCGACCGGCGTTCCGGCCCACTGCGTCTGACGCGCGCGCCACCGGGCGTCCGTGATATCGCCACAAGGGACCCAGCAGCCCCACCGGCTGCGCTACGCCGCAACGAGTGTGGAAAGGGCAGGTACACATGACACCGAGAAACCGTAGGCCGATCTTGATCGGGGCCGTGGCCATGAGCCTGGTGGTCGCAGCCTGTTCAGGCAGCACGGCTCGTTCGTCCGAACCGAGCGCGACCACCGCAGCCACCGCCAGCGCCGCAGCGCCGTCGACGGCAGTCCAGAGCGGCCCGGTGGTCTGGTGGGTTCCCAGCCCGGATGAGATCGAGGGCACGTCAGAAGCCATCGCCGCGTATTGCAGTCAGGCGACGGGCATCAAGATCGATCTCGAACTGACCCCATGGGATGGCTACTCGACCAAACTGACCACGGCCATCACCAGCGGCCAGGTGCCCGACATCGCGGTCATCGGCAACACCGATGCCCCGACTCTGGCCAATACCGGGGCCTTTCGCACCTGGGGCCCGGCTGAATTGGATGCGATCGGTGGCGCCGACCAATTCGTCGGCGAATCCCTGACCGCCTATGTCCCGGCCGGGGATCCCCCGCCGTCGCTGCCGTTCATCGCCGGCGCCTGGCTGCTCCAGTACAACAAGGCCATCTTCACAGCGGCCGGGATCGACGGACCTCCCACCACCTGGGACGAGTTCTACAAGATCGCCAAGCAGCTGAGCGACCCGAGCAAGGGCCAGTACGGCGTTGCGATCGCCGGTGGAACGCCAGGAGCGATGAGCACCTGGGCCTGGATCGTCGGGCAGCAGTACGGCGTCCCTTATTACACGGCCGACGGCCAGCCGTCGGTGAACACCCCGGCCATGGTCAGTGCCATGACGGATCTGGCGTCCTGGGTCTACCCGCTCCAGATCATGTCGCCCGCCTCGGTCGCCGATAACTCGAACGGGGACAACGCCCTGTTCGCCGACGGCAAGGCTGCCATGGACATCACCCAGAACCCGAAGGCCGCGATCAACGAGCCCGACAAGTACGGCATCGGCGTGATCCCACTGCCGGCGACGCTGCCGGCCGGCGGCCGGCCGATCATGTCCCACCTTGCCGGGCTCAACCTGGCCGTGTTCAAGGACGGCAAGAACGGCGATGGTGCCACCACCGTCGTGAAGTGCCTGCTCGACCCGACGGCGCAGGTGATGGAGGCCAAGGGCAACATCGGGCTCCCGGTGACCGTGAGCGGGTTGCAGGATCCTTACTTCCAGACCGAATCGATGCAGGCCTACGGCAAGATCCTGGCCAACGCGGCGGCAACGCCGACCGAGCCGACCAGTTCGCAACTCCTACAGGGCGTCGGCGACGCGCTCGTTCGCCTGTACCAGGACAGCGCGGCGACCAAGACCGTCGATCCGGCGCAGGTCGAACGTGCGCTCAAGACGGTAGAGGAGACCGTCAAGGCCGGCGGCTGATCGTCGGCTGACCCGCTCCACACGTGCAGCAGCAGGAGGTCCCAGTCTCGAGGCCACGCCGCAGGATCCTGTGGCGTGGCCTCCCGTACCTGTTCATGGCTCCAGCCATCATCGCCATCGTCGTCGTTCAGGTCATCCCGATGATCGCGGCCGTGGCGATGAGCTTCCTCAAGCTCAACCAGTTCACCATCCGTGACTGGACCCATGCCCCATTCATCGGTTTCGACAACTATCTCGTGGTCCTGGGCTCGTGGAACGTCATCTCCCAGGCGCTGTTCCACTCGTTCCTGGTGACGATCGGCTATACCGTCGTCATCGTCGGCATGTCGTGCTTCCTGGGTGTCCTGGCCGCCGTGTTCCTGGCGGACGAGATGCGCGGTCGTCGGCTGATCGGCAGCATCTTCATGCTGGCTTTCGCGCTCCCGGCCTTCTGCGCTGCGATCCTCTGGACATTCATGTTCCAACCCAACGGCGCGATCAATGTCGTCGGCGCCTCGCTCGGGTTGATCGCTCGCGACACCTTCTGGTTCGCGGGCGACAAGGCGTTCTGGGCGATGTGCGTCAACACGCTGTGGCGCACGTGGCCGTTCTCATTCCTGATGATCCTTCCGGCCGTCCAGAGCATCCCGACGGAACTGGTGGAGGCGGCGCGCGTCGACGGCGCCTCGCGTTGGCGCGAGTTCCGTTCGATCACCCTGCCCAGCATCTCCCGGATCCTGTTGCTGGTGGCCCTGATCATCTCGTTCTGGACCTTCAATGACTTCACAACGCCGTTCATCATGTTCAGCACCGCGGCACCCGAATCGGCCGATGTGTTGTCGTTGGTGATCTATCGGATCTCGTTCGTCAATCTGAACTTCGGACTGGGTTCAGCGCTGTCGCTCCTGATGGTCGCTTTCCTGATCGGATTCTCCATCCTGTACATCCGGATACTGCGGGTCGACATCGCAGGGATCGAGGCGTGAGGCCCAGCCGGACGTTTCGGTTCATCCGGGCGGTCGTCCTGGGCGGCCTGACCATCTTCGCCGTCTTTCCGCTGTACACGATGGTCATGGCATCCCTGACCGATCCGATCCAGATCCAGCTCGGCTTCGACTGGCTCCCGGACGGCCTGTCGCTCGATGCCTACGTCAAGATGTGGCAGACGATCGACCTGCTCCAGTACCTCGTCAACAGCACGATCGTGGCGGCGGCGACGACCGTCCTGTCCGTCTTCATCGGCTTGCTGGCCGGGTATGCCATCACTCGCCATCGATTCCGAGGTAAGGGCTCCGTCCTGCACTCGGTGATGATCACCCAGACGTTCCCCGGGATCCTCTTCCTGCTGCCTCTGTTCATCCTGTATGTCTCGATCGACCGGGCCGTGGGTCTGACCCTGGTCGGCAGCTATGCCGGCCTGATCATCACGTACCTGTCGTTCTCATTACCGTTCTGCATCTGGCTGCTGGTCGGTTATCTGGCCAGCGTCGCGATCGACACCGAAGAGGCCGCCATGACCGACGGCTGCGGTCGGCTTGAGGCGTTCTTCCGGATCACCCTGCGGATGGCCGCTCCAGGCATCCTCGCGGTGGGCGTGTTTACGTTCATCAGCGCCTGGAGCGAAGTACTGTTCGCGTCTGTCCTTACGAACGAGGAGACACGGACGTTGCCGATCGGCTTTCAGCTATTCAAGAACGGCCGAGGGGTCGTCGAGTGGAACCAGTTGATGGCGGCATCGTTGACGATCAGCGTGCCCGTCGTGATCGTCTTCCTTTGGCTCCAGCGCTACTTCGTGCGCGGCCTCAGTGCCGGCTCTGAAAAGTAGATCGCGACGATGCGAGGGCTGACCGGGAAGGTGGCGGTCGTGACGGGAGCCGCGTCGGGGATCGGCGCGGCTTGCGCCGAGCGACTGGCAGATGAAGGCGTGACGGTCTATGTCGCCGACATCGATGACCCGCAAGCCGAGGAGGTGTGCCGGCTGATCACCCGGAAGGCCGGGTCCGCGACGCCGATCCATCTCGATGTCGCATCCGCGCAGGACTGGGCCGCACTCGCCGAACGTATCCAGGCGGACCATGGTCGGCTGGACATCCTGCATAGCAATGCCTTCCTGGAGATCAAGGCAGCGGCCCACGAACTCGCTCCGGGCGATTGGGATCGCCAACTCGCCGTGTCGCTGACTGGGTCGTATCTCGGCGTCCGCGCCCTGTCGAGGCTGCTGACGGCGGCGGGCGGTGCAATCGTCTTGACGTCCTCGGTGCATGCGCTGATGGGCTTCAGCGGGCGGCCGGCCTATGCAGCTGCCAAGGGCGGGCTGGTGGCCCTTGGCCGACAGCTCGCGGTCGAATACGGCCCCGCGGTCCGGGTCAACACCGTCCTTCCTGGATCGATCCTGACGCCGGCATGGGATCCCCTGACCGAGGCGGCCGAGGTGGCCCACGCCGCCGGGATCGTGCTCGGACGCCTTGGGCGGGCCGATGAGGTCGCCGCCGCCGTCGCGTTCCTGGTGTCCGACGAGGCGTCGTATATCACGGGCACGACGTTGGTGGTCGATGGCGGCTGGAGTGTGTTCAAGGAGGTCGGCACGACTTGACCGCCACGGTGTCTCCAGAGACCTGGTCGACGGATCGCCTGACGCTCGGCGAAGGGGGTCGATGGATCGATGGGCGTCTCCACCTCGTGGACCTGGTTGCCGGTCGGTTGCTGGTCGCCCATGCCGACGCCGGTCGGCCCCTTCACGAGCTGCTGTCCGTCGATGTGACACTTGGCGCCGTGGCCCGGATCCGCGACCGACCAGGGTCGTGGCTGGCCGCGATGGGCGCCGGGATCGGTCTGATCGGCGATGCCGGGGGGATCGAGTGGCTGGCCCGGCCGGAGGCTGACAACCCGGCATCGGTGCGGATGAACGACGGCGGTGTCGATGCGCGCGGTCGTTTCTGGGCGGGCAGCATGGCCGACGACGGGACCGCCGGGGCAGGCTCGCTTTACCGCATCGATCGCGACGGCAGCGTGACCCGAATGGTGGACGGGCTGTCGATCGCCAACGGCCCGACATTCAGCCCGGACGGGCGGTCCTTGTATCTGGCGGATAGTGCCGTCGGGATCGTGCATCGGTACGACTTCGACGTCGATGCCGGGGAGCTCGGCGACCGGACACCGTTCGTGCGGATCCGGCCCGACGACGGGGTGCCAGACGGGATGACGGTCGATGTCGAGGGTGGCCTGTGGGTCGCCCTATGGGGTGGCGGCGCGGTTCGACGCTACCGACCGGACGGCGTCCTCGACCGAACGATCGCCCTGCCGGCAGCGCAGCCGACGAGCGTCTGCCTGGGCGGACCGGATGGTCTCGACCTCTACATCACGTCCGCCTCGGTCGGACTCGCCAACCCCGGTCCGGACGACGGTGCCGTGTTCCACGTCCGAGCCGATGTCGCGGGGATCCCGGCTGCCGCCGCGGTCCTGGACCGCTGACCCGGTGACGGCTGCGACGGCATCTCGCCGACACCACGAGCTGACCTACCAGCCTGGGTCGGGCCGCTTCGCCCAGGCCGGAGACGCCCGTATCTCCGCCGACGGACGGTGGGTCGCCTTCACCGGGACGCGCTGCGACGACCTGGATCGCGGGACCTACACCAGGATCGGACTGGTGGAGCGGATGGTAGCGACCGATCCGGATGGACGGACAAGCCTGGGTGCGCCCCGGATCCTGAGTTCGGGACCCAACGACGACCACGACCCGCGGTGGTCCCCTGACCGCTTGCGGATCGCCTTCCTGTCGGACCGACTTCGGGCCGGCCAGTCGCAGCTGGTGTTGCTGGATGTCGCGACCGGCCAGGAACGTGAGACAGCCTGGGTGGATGGCGTCGTCGGCTCGCTGGAATGGGCATCGGACGGTAGATCGATCCTCCTGGTCGTCGCTGGCCTCGCGGCGGACCAGGGCGATGTGCCCGGTCCGGGCCGACTGCCGAGCCCGGATGCGCATGGCGTGGTTGGCTGGACGCCGTCGCTGCGCGAGACCCGGGACGACGATGTGGCCCGATCCCTCTGGATCTACGACGTCGGCGACGACGCAGTCCGCCGGGTGAGCGCGCCGGGGCTGCACGTCTGGGAGGCGACGTGGTGTGGCGAGACCGCCTTCGCGGCCGTGACATCGACCGCCGCCGGCGAGGGCGGCTGGTTCGACGCCTCCTTGAGCCTGATCGCGCTAGCGGACGGCTCCGACCGGACGATCCACAAGGGTCCCTTCCAGCTCGGTCGACCTGCGGCAACGCCTTCCGGACGATCGGTCGCGGTCGTCAGCGGCCTCGCCAGCGATCGAGGGATCGTGCCGGGGATCGTCATCCTGATCGAGTTGCCCTCGGGCGTGAGCCGGGTGCTCGACAGCGCTGGCGTGGACGTGACCGATCTCGGCTGGCTCGATGACGATCGCCTCGGATTCATCGGCGTGCGCGGGCTGGCGACAGTGGCGGGGTCAGTCGACAGGGACGCGAGCGGGCACGCGACGGAGACGTGGGTCAGCCGCTCGAGCTGTGGCCGGCACACCCCGCGTGCGTCATTCGCCCGGGACGGCGCGATGGCCGTGGTCAACGACGACTACGCCACGTTCCAGGCCGTCACCGTGGTCGGGCCGGGGGCGGATGCGGCGCAGGTGTCGCTCGCACCGGCTGGCATCGATGCGCTCCGTGCCAACGCGGGTTCGGTCGAGGCGGTGGCGTGGCAGGCTCCCGACGGCTTGACGATCGATGGCTGGTTGTGCCGACCGAACGGCAACGGACCCTTCCCGTTGGTACTGCATGTGCACGGCGGTCCCGTGGGGGTGAGCCTCGACTCCTGGAATATGGGCAACGACACGACCCGACTCCTGGTGGAACACGGCTACGCCGTCCTCCATCCGAATCCGAGAGGCAGCTACGGTCGCGGCCCCGACTTCGTCGCCCGGGTCCTTGGCGACATGGGCGGCGCCGACGCGACCGACCTCCTGTCCGGGGTCGACGCGATGGTCGGCGCCGGCATCGCCGATCCGGGCCGGCTGGCCGTCGTCGGGACGAGCTATGGTGGCTTCATGGCCAATCTCCTGCCGACGCGCGACACGCGATTCAGGGCGGCAGCGTCCATGTCCCCGGTCACCGACTGGCGGAGCTTCCACTACACGAGCAACATCCCGCAGTTCGCGAGCCTGTTCCTCGGCCGATCGTTTGCCGAGGGGATCACCGACACACACCAGGCTCGAAGTCCCCTCGACGCCGTTGATCGATGCACCACGCCGACGCTGGAGGTCGCCGGCGCACGCGACCTGTGCACGCCGGCCGAACAGGCGGTCCGCTTCTATGAGGCCCTCGCCAGCCAGGGCACGCCGGCCCGCCTCCTCATCTACCCGCAGGCGGGCCATGGCGTACAGCACCTCCCGGCTCTCGTCGACCTATGCGCGCAGGTGTTGTCGTGGCTGGACGATCACCTGTCGACCTCACCGCCGAGCGACGGCTGATGGCCGGACTGGTGACGATCGGCGAGGCGCTCGTCGCGATGGTGTCGGATGACCCCGGACCACTCGCGGAGGCATCCGGATTCCGAGCACATGTCGTGGGGGCGGAGCTCAACGTGGCGATCGGCGTGGCTCGGCTCGGGCTGCCCGCCACCTTCATCGGGCGCGTCGGCGCTGACGGCTTCGGGACCGCGATCGTGCGTCGGCTGCGCGCCGAGGCCGTCGATGTCCAAGGCGTGCGGATCGACGCGGCGGCGCCCACCGGGATCCTCGTGCGAGAGCGGCGATCCATCGGCCCGGCAGAACTCATCTATCACCGTCGTGGGTCGGCGGGATCGCGGTTGCATGTCGACGACGTCGAGACGGCGGCATCTGCGATCAGGTCAGCTGACTGGCTCCACCTCACCGGGATCACCCCGGCGCTGTCTGCTTCGGCGGCGGCGGCCGTGTCGCTGGCCATCGAGATCGCGCGAGACGTTGGCCACGAGCGACCGCCGATCATCAGCCTGGACATCAACCTTCGTCGCAAGCTCTGGACCGTCGCGCAGGCGGCGGCGGCCATCCGGCCGCTCATCGCGCGGGTGGATGTCGTCTTCAGCGGGCTGGACGAGGGGGGCGCCATCGTCGGGTCCGCTGAGGTGGCGGATCGGAATGCCGCGACGGCCGGCGACGCGGCGATCGATCTCGGCCACGCCCTGCTGGCGTTGGGGGTGCCGCTCGTCGTACTGAAGCTGGGGCCGGACGGCGCGATGGCCGTACGAGGCGGCTTGCCCGACGTGCGCCGGGCCGGGATCAAGCTGGACCATATGGTCGATCCGGTGGGAGCGGGTGACGGCTTCTGCGCAGGATTCATCGCGGCCAGACTCAGGGACCTGGACCTCGAGACGGCCCTGACCTGGGGCGTCGGATGTGGTGCATCCGTAGCGGCCACGGATGGCGATGTGACGGGACTGCCGACGCCCAGCGAGCTTGGGGCTTTGCTCGACGGCGCGACCGAAACGCGCCGCTGATCCGCGCCGCCGAGGCGGCAGGCCGCGCTACCCGTTGAAGACGCGCTGGACCTCGAGCAGGCCGGCGACCAGCGCATCGATGTCCTCGCGCGTCGAGTAGACGTTGAAACTCGCCCGCGCGGTCGCGGCGAGATCAAGGCGCTCGTGCAACGGCATCGTGCAGTGGTGGCCGGCTCGCACCGCCACCCCGACCCGGTCCAGGACCTGGGCGACATCGTGCGGGTGGATGCCCGGCAGGTTGAACGGTACGACGCCACCGCGCAGGTCGGCGGCCGGTCCGTAGAGCTCGATGCCGGGGACGCTCGCGATGAGGGTCGTCAGTGCGTAGGCGACCAGGTCGCGCTCGTGCTCGCGAACCGCATCCATACCCAGCGCGGTCAGGTACTCCGCCGCCACGCCCAGGCCGATAGCATCGCCGACGGCCGGCGTCCCCGCCTCGAACTTCCAGGGGATCTCGTTGAAGTCGCTTCGTCGCAGGTGGACCTCGCGGATCATCTCGCCGCCCGAGAGGAACGGTGGCATCGCCTCGAGCAGTTCGCGTCGGGCCCACAAGGCACCGGAGCCCATGGGGGCCAGCATCTTGTGGCCGCTGAACGCGTAGAAGTCGCAGCCGAGTTCCTGGACGTCCACCGGCACGTGCGGGACCGCTTGTGCGCCATCGATGAGCACGAGCGCGCCGGCCGCGTGGGCCATCTCGACCATCTCGCGGACCGGATTGATGGTCCCGAGCGTGTTGCTGACGTGGGTGAACGCGACGAGTTTCGGCTTGAGCCGGAGCAGGACCTCGAAGACGTCGAGACGGAGGATCCCGTCGTCTGTGATCGGGATGAACTCGAGGTCGCCGTCCTTCTCCTGGACCAGGAGCTGCCACGGGACGAGGTTGGCGTGGTGCTCCATCTCGGTCAGGACGATCGCATCACCCCGCCCGATGTTGCGCCGCCCCCACGAGTAGGCGACCAGATTGATCGCCTCGGTCGCGTTGCGGGTGAAGATCACCTCGTGGCTGTCGGGCGCATTGATGAATCGCGCGACCCGAACTCGGGCCTCCTCGTACGCCGCCGTCGCCTTCTCGCCGATCGTGTAGATGCCGCGGTGGACGTTGGCGTTGTACTCGCGGTAGTAATCGGCGACGGCATCGATGACGACGAGCGGCTTCTGGCTGGTGGACGCCGAATCGAGATAGACGAACGGATACCCGTTGATCTCCTGGTCCAGGATCGGGAAGTCCGCTCGGACCGTGTGCGGGTCGAAGGCGGTCGTGAGTCGAGCTTCAGGCTTCGACGTCAGCGTCATCGGCGTACCGCCCGACTAGCGGGCGGCCTCGGCAGGGACGGGTTCCAGGTTAGCGCCGGCGGGGGCCAGCGGCACGCGCAGGGCCTCGTCCGGGAGGTTCGGCTCCAGGCCCGCCTCGCGCAGGATGGGACCGTAGCCCTCGTCCTCGAGCCGAAGCGCGAGGTCCTTGCCGCCGGTCTTGACGATGCGGCCCTGGGCCAGGACATGGACGACGTCCGGCGTGATGTAGTTGAGCAGGCGCTGGTAGTGGGTGATCAGCAGGACACCCATGTTCGGGTTGAGCATCGCGTTGACGCCTTCGGCGACGATGCGCAGCGCGTCGATGTCGAGGCCGGAGTCGGTCTCGTCGAGGATCGCCATCTCCGGCTCCAGGACCGCCATCTGGAGCATTTCAAGGCGCTTCTTCTCGCCGCCGCTGAAGCCGTCGTTGACGTACCGGGACGCGAACGCCTCGTCCATGTGGAGCATGGCCATCTTCTCGCGCATCCTGTTGCGGAAGTCGCGCATGGAGATGCCGCCCTTGACCGCGTCGGTCGGGTCGATGTTCGGGTCCTTGTCGATGCCCTGCAGCTTCGCGTTCAGGGCGGAGCGGATGAAGCTCGCAACGCTGAGGCCGGGGATCGCCGTCGGGTACTGGAAGGCGAGGAACAGGCCAAGGCGGGACCGCTTGTCGGGGGAGAGCGCCAGCAGGTTGCGGCCCTTCCACAGCACTTCGCCACCCTTGATCACGTAGGCCGGGTGGCCCATCAGCGCGTAAGCGAGGGTCGTCTTGCCGCTGCCATTGGGGCCCATGATCGCGTGGACCTCGCCCACCCCGACGGTCAGGTCGATCCCCTGGAGGATCTCCGTCTCGGGGCTGGCGACGGGGGCGACGCGCAGGCCGCGAATGACCAGATCCTGGTCCGTATCAGTAATCACGAGGGGGTCAAAGCTCCATGCAACGGGGTGGGCTGGATCAACGTGGGTGTCGCGGGTTGGGGGACGAGATCCGCGACGGTCATCGAGTCGAGCGCGCCGGCAACGGCATCGCGGACGCGGACCCACAGGACGCTGACGGTGCAGCCAGATGAGCGGCCGCAGACGTTCTCGTGGTCGGGGTCATCGCTGGCGCAGATCATCGGTGCGATCGGACCTTCAAGGGCGCGCAGAACCTGGCCCATCGTGATGTCCTGCGGTGGGCGGGCGAGCTCGTAGCCGCCATGGGCGCCGCGGGTACTAACGACCAGGCCGGCTTCACGCAGGCTGACGACCAGCTGCTCGAGGTAGGCGCGCGGCAGGTCTTCCTCGGTGGCGATCTCGGCCAGTGACGCCGGACCCATGCCGAAGTGCCGCCCGAGCTGGACCATCAGGCGCACGCCGTACTCGGCCTTCGTGCTGAAGGCGATCGCGCCGCTGCCGTGGAAGATCGCCCGCGGCGTGGTGCCGGCGACCGTGGTCGTGGAGGTCAGGATCAAGGCCCTCGAATATCCGAGTGATTTCGTCGGATATGAGTGTAGGTCGCCCCGGGTGGAGCGTCAACGCAGGCGAGGGGTAGTAGGTAGAGCATGTCGAAGTTGCCGGGTGCGCCCTCACGACTCCGACCGCATCGCGGCTCTTTGTGACTACGGCTGACTGCGGGGAGATGACTGGGTTGCCAGACACTTCCCTCCCAGGTCTGGCATCTTGGTGACAGCGGACAGAATGCGGCGTTAGGAGTGAGATCCCGTCGCGATCGACGGGGCTGACAAGGAACGACCGAGGCACCCCATTCACATGGAGCGCCCCGGTCGCAACGCCGCTCGGGGGGGCGGCGTCATGAAACGGGAAGGCGGTCTTGACCCGAGGGAGGGTCGATCGCCCGGCCCGTGACGGCCGGGACGGATCGACCTCGCACTCGGTGGTTGTGTGCTCCCCGCAGCATGCCGGGAGGTGCTACCGGCGACAAGTACTTCTGGCCTATCCGGCATCCACACCAGACGCCACCGAAGGTCACGAGACCGCACCAGAGCCCACCAGTCGCGTCGCGTTAGCGGTGCGCCAAGGCACACGACGACGGCCGGTGCGCCGCGGCGGCGGGGTGGCCCCATCGGCGGTATGGTCACGGACCCAGATCCAGACCGCGGCCGATGGGTCCGCGGCCCGACGACCCAACTCCGTGGAGGACCCGTGGACCCGACCGGGAACCCGATCGCGCCACCCGATGACGAGCCACCGACACTCGCCCGACCGCAGGGCTTCGACCTGCTCGCCTGGACGGCACTCGTGGCGATGAAGGCCACTATCCTCGCGGTCGCCGTCGATGCCACGCTCCGCCGCGACCAGCCGCGGTACCGGGGCAAGGCGATGCAGACCCGAGCCATCGGCTACGTCGGTGCATCCCTGCTCGTCCCGCTGGCCTGGCGATTGCTGCCGGGACGTGGGCGCTATCCACGAGGGTTGGACCTCGCGGTCGCGACGCCGCTGCTGCTCGACGCGATCGGGAACGCCGCCGGGATCTACCAGCGCAAGCGCGTCGACGACCTGGTCCACCTCGCCAACGGCGCCATCGTCGCCGGCGTCGGCGGCGCGTTGGTCGGGCCGTATGTCGACGAACCCTGGCAGGCCGCGCTCGCCGGGGCGGGGATCGGGGTCACCGCCCAGACGCTCTGGGAGATCATGGAATACGCGGCGTTCCGTTTCGGGGATCGCGGGATGGACCTGACCTACCAGGACACGATGGACGACATGATCGAGTCGACTATCGGGGCCCTCATCGGGGGTGCGTTCACCCTGACCCGGATGCCTCGCTTGAAGGCAGCGCGGCGGACCGGTTGGCGGTCCATCGTGGGGGCCTGAGAGCGAGCGCCGGATGCGCCTCACGTATGTCGGTCACTCGACCGTCCTGATCGAGGCCGAGGGGCTTCGCTGCCTGACCGATCCGTTCCTGCGAGACCGGCTGGGCCCATTGCGCCGACACGGCCCCACCCCGGACCCGGGGGCGATCGGACCACTGGACCTCGTCCTGGTCTCGCATGCCCACCCCGACCATTTCGATCCTCGATCCTTGGGGCGCCTTCAGGGCGACCCGCTCGTGATCGTGCCCCACGGCCTGGGCCGGGCCGCCCAACGCACCGGCCGGCGCGTCCGTGCGATGCGCGTCGGCGAGTCCCACGAGCTGGGTGACTGGACGATCACGGCCGTCCCCGCACGTCACCTCCGCTGGCCGTTCGAGGCTCGAGCGCGCGCGGTCGGCTACCTCCTGGAAGGCCCGACCAGCCTCTACTTCGCGGGTGACACCGGCTACTTTCCCGGCATGGCCGATCTGCACGGTCGAGCCGACATCGCCCTCCTGCCGATCGGACGGTGGGGTCCGCATCCCGGACCGGGCCATCTCGACGCGGACGGCGCGGCCGCGGTCGCCGCACTGATCGCGGCGCGGGTCGTGATCCCGATCCACTGGGGCACGCTGTATCCGCGAGGCCTTGATCGTGCCTACCGCCGCCCGCTCGACCGACCGGCCGTCGCGTTCGAGGCGGCGATGGCTCGGCGAGCTCCCGACTGCGATGCCCGGATCCTCGCCCCTGGTGAGGCCTCGGAGGTCAGTCTCCCGATGCGGGCGGTTCGCCGCCAGGTCGGGTCGTGACTGGTTCCCCGGCCCGGCTGGATCGGGTGTGCGCCGATCGGCGAAGGAAGGGGCGCTCAACCGTCGAATGGCACTGGGCCGGCGCCGATCGACGTCGGAACTCGGCATATTGGCCTGGTCGGTCGTCGATCGGACCGCACGTGATCCATCGGCGGGTGGCCAGGGCGAGTGGCACGGCCCGGTCGGCGGGTGGCCACTCACGGCGGTCAGGTAGCCGACGCGAGTCCCGCGAGGTGTTCCTCGTCGTGGGCCACCGCCAGTCGGAGCAGGCCGGCCACATCGAGGACGCCATAGGTCGCATGGGTGCCGTGGCGCGCCCAGCCGGCGGGATCGAAGGCTCGCACGGTCGCCACCGTCTGGCCGCGCGCCTCGGCGAACACCGCGAGGATCCGCTCTAGCGACGCGCCCGCGAGGTCGGGCGTCGGTTCCGGCTCGGTCCAGTCCCAGTGCGGGTCGTCATCGACGGCGACCTGGGCGAACCTGACGTGCCAGACGGCACGCTCCACGGCGATGAGATGACGGACGACCTCGCCCGGTCCCCACTCCCCCGACGGAACGGGCATGCCTTCGGCGGCAATGGCAGCGACGGCCGAACGATCCGGGAATGCAGCGAACGCCTCGAGTGCGTCCGGACCGTTCATCATGACCGCGACTCCAGGTCGTCCAGGAACGAGCGGCGCCAACTCTCCGTGGCCTCGACCGCATTGAAGGTGTACAGGTGGAAGCCGGTCACGTTGGCCTCGCGGTCGGCGAGCAGCGGCGCGATCTCTTCCACGAATCCGGTGGGCTTGTAGAAGCCGCCGGACTTCGCCAGGCCCGTGACGAAGCGGAGGTTCTTCACCAGGAACCGCTTGGCGTCCTTGACCCCGATGCGTGCCGCGATCGACATGAGCTTCTGCGGATCGGCGACGCCCGGCACGCCCACGATGACCGACGGGGCGAAACCCTCGGTTCGACGTGCGTGGACCCACCCGGCCACCGCCTTGGTGTCGAAGTCCATCTGCGTCGTGACGTGCTTCACGAACGGCGCCTTGTCGGCGAGCGCCGCCGCCAGCGCCGCGTCCGGGATGTCCGGGTGGCCCTGCGGGTAGGCTGGGCAGCCGATCGCCTCGAAGGGATGGCCAAGTTCCATCATGGCCTTGAGCAGCGACAGCCCGTCGAGATATTCGCCGGGTTCATCGGCATCGCCGCCGACGACGAAGGCGTTGGTCAGTCCGGCCTCGCGCGCACGCGCCAGCAGCTCACCCAGCTTCACGCGGTCCGGGATCATGCGCGCCGACAGGTGTGGGATCGCGCGGAAGCCCTCAGCCTGGAGCCGAACCGCCCAGTCGACGGTCGCGTCGATGCCCTTGGCCGGCGAGGCGGTCACGGACACGCGCGCGCCGGCGGGCAGGAACGGGATCTGGTCGGGCAGGTTCTTGAGGGGCAGCAGCTCGAAGATCGGGTCCGCCAACGCGGCCGCCAGTGCCTCGCGTGCCGGCGCCTCCAGCCCGCGTCGCCGCGACAGGACGGCCATCAGACTTCCGAGTCCGGCATCGACGCCTTCGTCCGCGCGATGAAGTCCAGCAGGGCCTCGTCGATCCCGGCGTCCAGTGGCGGCGCCTCGTACTCGGCGAGCTGCTTCTTCCAGATCACGTTGGCCCGCTGGGCCGCATCGAGCGACCCGTCTTCCTGCCACTGCTCGTAGCTGTTGTTGTCGGCGATCTCGCTGCGGTAGAACGCGCTCTCGAAGTTTGCCAGCGTGTGGGCGGTGCCCAGGTAGTGGGTGCCCGGCTCGTTGCCGATGATCGCGTCCAGCGCTTGGCCGTTTTCCGACAGGTCCACGCCGTTGGCGAAGACGGCCATCATCCCGCACTGGTCCGCGTCCATGATGAATTTCTCGTAGCCCACGGACAGCCCACCCTCAAGCCAGCCGGCCGCGTGGAGGACGAAGTTGACGCCGGCGAGGACGGTCGGCTGGAGCGTTGCGGCGGACTCGTAGGCAGCCTGCGCATCGGCGATCTTGCTGCCGCATAGCGACCCACCCGAGCGGAATGGGACGCCCAGCCGCCGGGCCAGGGAGGCCATGACGTACAGCACCAGCGCGGGTTCAGGGGTCCCGAACGTCGGCGCGCCGGACTGCATGGACATCGAACTCGCGAACGAGCCCATGACGACCGGCGCACCGGGCCGGACGAGCTGCACGAACGTCATGCCACCGAGCGCCTCGGCGAGGGTCTGGGCGCAGACTCCGGCCGCCGTGACCGGCGCCATCGCACCGGCCAGGATGAACGGCGTCAGCAGCGTCGCCTGGTTGGCTTCGGCATAGGCGCGCGCGGCGCCCAGCATGATCGAGTCCCAGACGAGCGGCGAGTTCGCGTTGATCAGGCTGAGGATCACCGTGTGGTCCTCGAGGTACGCGTCCCCGAAGGTCAGCCGCGCCATCGATACAGTGTCACGCGCGCGCTGTGGCGCTGTGACCGAACCCATGAACGGCTTGTCGCTGTACTTGATGTGCGAATAGACCATGTCCAGGTGGCGCTTGTTGACCGGCACGTCCACCGGCTCGCACACGGTCCCGCCCGAATGGTGGAGGTGGGGCGACACATACGCGAGCTTCACGAAGTTGCGGAAGTCCTCGATGGTGCCGTAGCGCCGGCCGTTGTCCAGGTCGCGCACGAACGGCGACCCATAGTTGGGCGCCAAGACGGTGTGCATCCCGCCGATCTCGACGTTCCGTTCCGGGTTTCGCGCGTACTGGGTGAACTGGCGGGGTGCGGTCGCCTGGACGATCTGCCGACACATCCCGCGCGGGAAGCGGACCCGCTCGCCGGTCACGGACGCGCCCGCGTCGCGGAACATCTGGAGCGCCTCCGGGTCGCCGCGGAACTCCAGGCCCACTTCCTGCAGGATCGTGTCCGCGTTCTGTTCGATCAGCGACAGGCCCTCTTCGCCCAGGACCTCGAACGGCGCGAGCTTGCGGGTCAGGAACGGGACATGCTCGGCGTGGCTGGCAAGGCGCATCGCCTGGCGAGCCGCTCGACCACCACTCCGGCGCGTTGCGATCTCGGTCATCTAGGCGTCCTCCCTGCTGCCGGCCGTCATGCCAGCCGCGACCGGCCGGCGTCGTCGTTGGGTGCGTCCGTCAGCGCCTCCGCCGGTCCCGCCCGCGCCGCCGCTCCGTGGCGGCAACGGCACGACCTTCGCGAGATGCGGGAAGTCGGCGGTCTTGTGCGGGAAGGCCATCGCCTCCACGAAGTGCGCCTGGAAGCGCGGCTCGACGGCAGTCTCGATCTTCTCGACGCGCCGGACGACGGCCTCGATCTCCGTCCGCGCGGCCGCCGACAGCAGCGCGATGAGCGCGCCGGTCCCGGCCGCGTTCCCGGCCGATCGCACGTGGTCCAGGTCGCAATCCGGGATGAGGCCCAGGACCATCGCGTGGGTCGTGTCGATCTGGCTGCCGAAGGCGCCGGCCAGCCGGATCTCGTCCACCGCATCGATGCCGAGCTGGTCCATCAGCAACCGGACGCCGGCATACAGCGCAGCCTTCCCGAGCTGGATCGCGCGGACGTCGTTCTGGGTGATCGCGATGCGCGGGCTGCCGTCCGACCCGTCGCTCAGCACGTAACTGAACGTGCGGCCGTCCGGGACGATCCGGGCGGACCGAGCCGCGAGCGTCCCGTCGATGACGCCGTCTTCCGTGACGATGCCCGCGAGGTACAGCTCGGCGATGACCTCGATGATGCCCGAGCCGCAGATGCCGGTGACCCCGGTCTCCTTGACGGCCTCGGCGAAGTCCGGCGCGTCCGACCACGGATCGACACCGATGACCCGGAAGCGCGGCTCCAGGGTCGTCCGGTCGATGCGGACGCGCTCGATCGCACCGGGCGCCGCGCGCTGGCCGCCGCTGATCTGGGCACCCTCGAAGGCGGGGCCAGTCGGGCTGGACGCGGCCAGGAGGCGGCGCTTGTCGCCCAGCACGATCTCCGCGTTCGTCCCGACGTCGACGAGCAGGGTCATCCGCTCGGCGAGCTGCGGCTCCTCGGCCAGGATCATGCCGGCCGTATCCGCCCCGACATGCCCGGCGATGCAGGGGAGCACATAGACCCGCGTGCCTGGGTGCGCCCGAATCCCCAGTTCGGCGGTCGTGGTGTGGACCGCCCGATCCGTGGCCAGCGCGAACGGCGCGCCGCCCAGCGGCGTCGGGTCGATACCCAGCAGGAGGTGGTGCATGATCGGGTTGCCGACCAGGACGAGGTCCAGGATCTCGGCGCGCTTGATACCGGCCTTGTTGGCGAGGCTCGCGAGCAGCCCATCGAGCGCCTTGCGGACCGCCTTGGTCATCTCTTCGGCGCCCTCGGGATGCATCATCGCGTACGAGACGCGGCTCATGAGGTCCTCGCCGTACCGGATCTGCGGGTTCATGACGCCGGCACTCGCGAGCACCGCACCATCCGCTAGATTCGCGAGGTGCCCGGCGATCGTCGTGGACCCGATGTCCACCGCCACGCCGTAGATGGTCTCGTGGAAGCCGGGCCAGACGGCGATGACGTAGCGCCCTGAGTGGACAGCTACGGTGACCCGGTACTTCCCGGTTTCAAGCGCCGGCTGCAGCGCGCGGACGACCTGCAGATCCGCCTGGAGGTCCGTCAGCGCCCACTCGCGTTCCAGCGCCTCGAACAGCCGCGCGAGGTCGCCGGTGGGCGATGCGAGGTCCGGCTGGACGACCTCGACATAGTGAAGGCGGATGACCGGGTCAACGGTGAAGTCGCGAACCGCGAGGTCCTTGCGGACGACCTGGCGATGGACCTGGCTCTCGGGTGGGACGTCGATGAGCAGGTCGCCGCATACGGTGGCGGTGCATGACAGGCGCCGGTCGGCGGCGAGCCCCTTCTCCGCTCGATAGGTCGTCTCGAGTTCGGCGAACGACGACAGGTGATCCGGGGACGACGTGATGCCGTGCTTGGCGAATGCACCGATCGCGGGCGTGATCTGGCAGCGGCCGCAGATGCCGCGCCCACCGCAGACCGAATCGATGTCCACGCCCAGGCGCCGGGCCGCGTCCAGCACGGTCGTCCCGACGGGCACCGTGCCGCGACGCCCGGACGGCGTGAAGATGATCTGCGGGTCGGTCGCCACGAATGGGGACCTAGACGGCGGCCGAGAGTGCACGGCGGTTGACACGGCGGCGGCTAACCTCGCCCTCCGGCACGGGCTCGCGATGGGCGAAGATCCAGCGGCCGCAGTCCGGGTCGTTGCCCAGGAGGACGTCGGCGGCCATGACCGCGCGCTTGAGATCCGGCTGCATCGGATTCGTGATGGCCGAGGTCATCCCCGAGGCGATGGCCATGGGCAGGAACGCCGCGTTGATGCCCTCGCGATTCGGCAGGCCAAAACTGACGTTGGACGCGCCGCAGGTCGTGTTGACCTTGAGCTCCGAACGCAACCGACCCACGAGCGCGAACACCTGGCGACCCGCCGTGCGCATGGCGCCGATCGGCATGACCAGGGGGTCCACGATGATGTCGCTGGCCGGGATGCCGTAGTCCGCGGCCCGTTCGACGATCTTCTTCGCGACGGCGAACCGGACGTCCGGGTCCTCGCTGATGCCGGTGTCGTCGTTGCTGATGGCCACGACGGCGGCGCCGTACTTCTTGATGAGCGGCAGGACGCGCTCCAGGCGCTCCTCCTCGCCGGTCACGGAGTTGACGAGCGGCTTGCCGATATACGCGGCGAGACCGGCCTCGAGCGCTTCCACGATGGACGAGTCGATCGACAGCGGCAGGTCCGTCAGGCTCTGGACCAGGCGGATCGTGTGGGCCAGGATCGCCGGCTCGTCGGCCAGCGGGATGCCCGCGTTGACGTCCAGCATGTGGGCGCCGGCCTCGACCTGGGCGATGACGTCGCGTTCGACGCGGCTGAAGTCACCGGCCTTCATCTCCGCGGCCAGGAGCTTGCGGCCGGTCGGGTTGATGCGCTCGCCGATGATGACGAACGGACGATCGAAGCCGAGCACGACCTCGCGCGTCGCGGAGCTCAGGACGGTGTCGGTCATGTCGCGGAGATCTCCGATACCGCGTCATCCGAGGCTGGGTCCGCCGAGGCTGCCTTCGCCTTGCCGGGGGTCTCGTCGTGGGCCGGCGCAAGGGCGGGTCCGCCCTCCAGGCCGCCAGACGTGATGAGCAGTGCGAGGCGATGCTTGTCGTACTCGGTCTCCAGGCGTGCGACCTCCCTGGCCACCTCAGCCTCGAGGTCCTCACCGCAGTCGTGAGCGACCTTGCGCCACTCCTCGATGTAGTCATCGTACGAGCGCTTGTTGGCCCGGCTGGCCGCCTTGTCGATAGCGACCTGGAAGCGCTGGTGGAGCACGTACTTGCTCGATTTGCGGCCGTCCCTGGCCGTTACCTGGGCGGGAATGTCCCGCCACCAGATGACCGTCAACGTGGCCATGGATCAAACACCTCCGGAGGTCGCGAGCTGGATGGACGTGGCGAGGTTGCCGTAGCCGGTCATCCGGCGCTCGAAGGCGAGCCCCAGGCGATCGGCCGCGGCCCTGGCCTTCGAGGTGAGCTCAGGGTCATCGGTCTGGGCGAGGTAGACGAGACGACGATAGCTGCCGAAGTAGTCAGACAGGAGTTCCGGATGCCTGTCCAGGCCCAGGCCGGCGATGACCAGCGTCTCGAACTGACGGGCCAGGAAGTCGGTCAGGTAGAACGTTCCGAGTTCCTCGTCCTGCAGGGCGGCGTAGGCTGCCGAGCCGGCATAGAACTCGTAACAGTGGGCCCCGGCGATCCGCTCGACCCCTTCGCGCTCGAGCACGGCATCCAGGGCTCCCCCCGTACCGCAGTCGGCATACGCCACGAAGATCCGGACGTCATCGCCGTATGCCTCGCGAGTCTTCGCGATCCGTGCCTCGACGGCGCCGGCGATCCGACTGGGCCGCATGTGCAGCCGGGCGTCGACGCAGTGGACCTTGATGGCGGGGAGATCGGACGTCAGTGCCAGCAGTTCGCGCGCCAGCGCACCGCAGCCGATGACGACGACTCGTGGCGGGTCGGCGTCAGGCCGTGACGCGGGCACGTCGCTCATCGATGAGCCGGCGCGCGGTCTCGGCTGCCACGCCCGCGTCTCGGCAGTACGCATCCGCCCCCACGGCCGCCCCGAACTCTTCGTTCAGCGGCGCGCCCCCGACCAGCACGATGTAGTCATCGCGGATGCCGCGATCCTTGAGCGTCTGGATGACGACCTTCATGTACGGCATCGTCGTCGTCAGGAGCGCCGACATGCCCAGGATGTCCGGCTTGTGGAGCTCCAGGGCGGCGATGAATTTCTCGGCGTCCGTATTGATGCCCAGGTCCACCACCTCGAAGCCGGCGCCCTCCAGCATCATCCCGACGAGGTTCTTGCCGATGTCGTGGATGTCGCCCTTGACGGTACCGATGACGACCTTGCCGACCGGCTCAGCGCCGGTCTCGGCGAG
Source organism: Candidatus Limnocylindrales bacterium (assembly GCA_046593725.1). Taxonomy (GTDB): domain Bacteria; phylum Chloroflexota; class Limnocylindria; order Limnocylindrales; family CSP1-4; genus SPCO01. The sequence goes on along the minus strand of JBKJQY010000153.1, from coordinate 16,751 downwards.
CAGCGGACGCAGGATCGCCATGCCGCGTTTCATCGCGTTGGCGGCGAGGAGGACCTCCGGCACGAACAGGATGCCGTCGCGGAAGTCGATCCCGACGATCTTCATGCCGGCCACGAGGGCGTCGTCCAGGACCTTGGTCGGGGTCCAGCCTCTCCCCAGCAGGATGTTGGTGCCCTCGGCGATCTCCGCGGCCATGCCGTCGTAGAGATCGTTGTGCATCTGCTCGGTCAGCTCATCGTCGGAGAGCGCCGAGAGGTCGATCTCCGCGTACTCGTCGGTCATGCCCGGTACCTGCCTTCAGTGAGTAGGGGTTCCACGATGTGGAACCGTGCCGTATGATGGAACTCCGCCTGACCGCGAATCTAGCCGAGCCGGAGTCCGATGTCCAGAGTCCAGTCCATCGAGCGAGCGTTTGCGGTCCTTGGCACGCTCGCGAACGGCCCGATCGGGGTCACCGAGGTCGCCGAACTGGCCGATCTCCCGAAATCCACGGCGGCCCGGCTGCTGGCGTCGCTGGCGCGCGAAGGCGTCGTGGAACAGGTCCCCGGCGACACGGCGTACCGGCTGGGACCGCGGCTCGCAACGCTCGCTTCAGGGGTCATGCCCAACCGGTCGCTGGCGATGCTGGCGCGCCCGTCGCTGACCGGGCTCGCGGCGGCCGTGGGCGAAGCGGCCGGCCTGGCCATCCCGGACGGCGATGTCGCCCAGTACATCGACCAGGTGGACACCCCCAATCCGGTCTCGATCCGCGACTGGACCGGCTCGCGGATCCCGCTGCATGCGGTGTCGTCCGGTCAGGTCCTGCTGGCATTCCGGCCGGCGACGTCACTCCAGCGCTACCTGGGCAAGCCGATGGAACGCTTCACGGACCGGACGATCGTGACCGGCGACGCCCTGCTGGAGCGACTGCGGGCCATCCGCCGTGACGGCTACACGTGGGCGCGCGAGGAGTTCGACGAGGGGATCAGTTCCGTGGCGGCGCCCATCGCCGATTCGACCGGGGAGGTCGTGGCTGCGGTCCACGTGCATGGACCGTCATACCGATTCCCGGTCCGGGGCACGGAGCGAGCCGTCGCCGAGCAGGTCGTGGCGACCGCCGCCCGGATCGCCGGCAGCCTGCGTCACGCCGACTGAGGCGGGCCAGCGCTGGGAAGATCGGACCGCCGGTAAACCAGGATCGCCCGCTCGAACGTCATGATCGTCTCGTTACGCTGGTTGAATCCGCGCGTCCGGACGCGAACCAGACCCTGCGTGGGCCGCGAATTCGACGGCCGCACCTCCAGCACCTCCGACTCGGCATAGATGGTGTCGCCGGCGAACACAGGGGCGGTCAGCTGAACGTGGTCCCAGCCCAGATTGGCAACCGCATTCTGGCTGACGTCCGGGACGGACAGGCCGGTCACGATGGCCAGCGTAAGCGTGCTCACCACGAGCGGCCGACCGAACTCCGTGCGCGACGCGTAGTCAGCGTTGAAGTGGATGTCGTGCGTGTTGTTGGTCAGGAGCGTGAACCAGGTGTTGTCGGTCTCCGTGATCGTGCGGCCGTGCGCGTGGCGGTATACGTCACCGACCTTGAAGTCCTCGAAGCAGCGGCCTTCCCAGCTGCGGGTCGGGTCACTCATTCGCCGATCCCGCGGCCATGGGCGGCGAAGGCGCGCGCCGCCTCCCCGGTCTCGGCTTCCGTGATGACGCCCAGTGCGAGTGCACGCGTCGGGTCGAACCGCCCAAGCGCGGCGGCCTGCCGCAGGACGACTCGCGCGTGCCGGTCGGTCGCCCGGTCGCTCATCACGCCGGCGATCATCGTTGCACCCTGATCTGCGGCCACGGCCGCATCGTACGCCTCCAGCTTGGCGGCTTCGTGCTCAAGTGCCTCGTTCGTCAGACCAGCTTCATAGGCAAGCAGCACCGCGAACAACTGCGCCGGGTGGCCGACCCACTTGCCAAGCATGCCGAGTTCGCGAGCGCGGACAGCGTCGTCGTACACGAGTCGCATACGGTCCAGCCATCGAATCTGGTTGGCGGCCGCATCCAGCGCTGGGTCGAGGACCGGGTAGGCCAGCGTCATCCCATCGATGGCGGGCACGCCGACCGCTCCCGCCACCGCGATGATCTCGGCCCGCGCCCAATCGGCGAGGAGATGGTCGTTGCCGATCGCGGGCAAGCCAAGGTCCGCGCTGTAGTCGGCGATCCCAAAGATCAGGCTGGCGAGCCGGGGCGCAGCCCGCTGCGCGATGTCGGGGAGTTGACTCGCCGCCCAACCAGACTCGATCAGATATCCGACACGGATCTTCCCGGCCGGCAAACCGAGCGCCGTCTCCGCGCGATCGAGCAGGTCGTTGACCAGATCGACCTCCTCAGGGTGCTCGACCTTGGGGAACACGATCCCGTCCAGGGGCAGGCGGTCGCCGGACATCCGATCCCGGAGGCGCCACAGCAGCGTGTACAAGTCACGGACGGTCGTTTCCAGATTGAATCCGGGAGGCCGGTAGAAGCGCAGGCTCGCAGACCCGACAGCGTCGCCCCAGTCGGCCTCCACCAGGGTCTCGGCTGCCACCTCCATGGCGCGGGCCGCCACCAGGTCGCCCGGCGCGATCGCGTCTTCGCCGTCCAGCATGACCAGCGGCGCACGAGATGGACTGGCCAGGCGAGCCTCCACCAGGGCGGTCGGCAAGTCCAGGCGATCCGCCAGGTCCGCCCCGGTCAGGCTCAGGCGCTCCAGCATCCGGCTTACCGACGCCGTCCCGCCTTCGACCGCCTTCCTGGCCATCAGCGGATCGGCGGCCGGGGTGGTCAGGTGGGCCTGCTGGCGCCAGAAGCGCAGGGGCAGATCCGTGCGTCGCACTTCCAGTCGGGTGCGCAGGGCGACTCGGTCGCGATCCGCCGCAGCGATGGCCGTCGCGAGCTCCGTCTGCGGCCGCCCTGGCGCTCCGGCTTCGTTGGTCAAGCGAACAGCTCCTCGAGAAGGTCGACCGCAGTCCGCTCGATGATCCCGGCAACCTCGGGCGAGAACGGGGCGGGTTGGCCATAGCCACGATGCGAGACGGACGGTTCGTAGCCGCCGTACGGATACTCGTCCGGGGTCGCGACATAGCCCAGGCTCCCCTGGCTGTAGCCGGCGAAGATCGTGACTGCGGCGGGCGACTGACGTCGGACAGCCGTGCCGATCGCCCCGAAGATCTCGCCCGGTGCCCCGACGATCGCGCAGTCGCCGATCCGAGCCGCCCAGACCTCACCGTCGATCGCGGCGGCTCGACCGCCGGAAGCCTCCTGGGCGAGCATCATCTCGAGCCATGAGATGTGATACCGGACTGGGTTCATGGTGATCCGCGTCTCGCCGCGGTCCACTCGCGCCAGCAGGTCCGAGCGCCGCTCCACGAGTTCCTGTTCCAGCTCCGCCACGGACGGCAGGTCGAGGAGCGGGAGTGCCACGATGCGGCGCGAGGTTTTCAGGGTCTGCCCACCCTGGACCTCCGCACGGCGCCGTCGATACAGCGAGATCGGCGAGACGGAGCCCCAGTCGGAACGATCTATCTCGATCGCCCACGGATCCGCGTCTGCGATCGCGTGGGCCGCTTCGAGGGCGAGACGTTCGCCGAAGATCCGGGCGGCCACGAGGGCGCAATCATCATCGCGGAAGGCTTCCAGTGGCAGGGCATCCCCGGCGGCGCCCTGCAGGAAGAGGGTGACGGACCCGGGCCGATGCAGGTTCGCGACGGACGAGCGCAGCGGACCCACGAAGTCCGGGCCGGCCCCCGGGTAGTCCGGCCCGATGACGACCGGGTGGCACGCGAACGACACCAGCGTCGCGATCCCCTCGGCCTGGAGCGCCGGACCGCCGCGCCCATCGACCCGGATCGCCACGACCGAATCGTCGCGGACGCCGTCGGGGTTCCAGCCCAGGATCGTCCGACCGTCCGCGGTGCGTTCGCGGCGGTTGACGGCAAGGCCCGGCGCCCGCCCGACGCCGCCGCTGACTCGAGCCGGGGCAAGCCGGCCGGCCGCCTCGAGCGCCGCCGACGCATAGCGATCGGGGATCGAATCCCAGTAACGGAGCTCGGTCTCGGTCCAATCGTCGGACTCGCCGCCGAGTTTGATCGTGGCGCCGGGCCACGGAGCCGCATGAGAGTGGCTGGAGTTGAGGAGGACCACGGCCGGGTCGCATCCCACGAGCTCGCCGACGCGGGCGCGGATCCGATCGGCCATCGGCGAGGTGAGCCCGACCACGTCCGCGGCGATGATCACCACCGTCGAGCCGGTCTCGTCATCGCGGAAGACGCAGGCCGTTGCCATGAGCGGCTCGTAGGCGGAGCGGGCGGCCACTCCCCGCCGCACGTATCCAAGGAGATCCACCGGGAACGGTGGCGTGATGTCGGTCTCGGCGGCACCGGCCAGAAGTGTCACGCGTCCACGTCCGCCCAGGGTCCCGGTTCCTCGATCAACCCCTTGAACGTCGCCAGGAATCCAGCCGCCCCCACCCCGTCCACGACGCGGTGATCTGACGATAGCGTCGCTGTCATGACCTTGCGGATCACGACGTCTCCATCGCGCACGACCGGTCGCTCGACGGTCCTGGCCGTGGCCAGGATGGCCACCTGCGGCGGGGTGATGATGGCGGTGAAGGCGGTCACGTCGAACATCCCGAGGTTGGACAGCGTGAACGTGCCCTCTCCGACCTCGGGGGCACGCAACTTGCCCGCTCTGGTCCGCGTGACGAGATCGGCGAGGCCGACCGCCATGTCCGCGATCGTCCGGTCGCGGCAGTGCAGCAGGGCTGGCGCGATCAGCCCGTCGTCGAGCGCGATGGCGACCCCGATATTGATGGCGCTCCAGCGTTCGACCACGTCGCCGTTCCAGACCGAATTGAAGGCTGGGTGCTCGGCCAGGGTGAGAGCGACGGCACGGAGCAGGGCTGCGGTGACGGTCACGCGCTCGCCACCTGGGCGACGATCGTTGACCTGCCTCGTGGCGTCGAGCAGCCCGTCCATGTCGATCTCTGTCGAAAGGTAGAAGTGCGGGATCTGGGCCTTGCTCTCCGCCATCCGTCGGGCGATCGCCCGACGCATCGGGCTCTGCGTGACGGGGTGGCGTCCCTCGCTCTCGCCTGTGGCGTCGCCGGCCTGGCCAGGCTCGACCACTACGCGCCGTCCTCCAGCCAGGCGATCGGCTCACCGACCGCGACCTCTGCGCCAGCGTCGTGAACGATCTCGGCGAGCGTGCCCGACGCTGTGGCCTCCATCTCCACGGTGGACTTGTCCGTCTCGATCTCCGCGATCACCTCCCCCCGGGTGACCTGGTCGCCGACCTGCTTCAGCCAGCCGCCGACCTTGCCTGTCTCCATGTCATAGCCAAGCTTGGGCATCTCGATCGGGATGCGCGCCACCCTTGCCTCCAATCCGCTGTCGACCTCGCGATCCCGGGCTCGTGTGCCGGTGGGGTGCAAGCGTTTCCAGCCGGTATCATACCGGCACCGGTGGCCGGACGCGCAAGGGTTCGGCGAGGCAAGCGGAGGTGGACTCGTGGAGTTCCTGGTGAACATCGAGATCGGATGGCCAGCTGACGGCGACCCGGAGGAACTCGCCCGGTTGACCGCCGCCGAGCGGGTGCGTGGCGCGGAGCTTGGCGCCGCCGGCACCATTCGCCGGATGTGGCGCGTCCCGGGTCGACGCGCGAACTGGGGCGTATGGGAGGCAGACGATGTGACCGCCCTGCACGCGGCGATCGCGTCGCTGCCCTTCTTCCCCTACCTGGACGTGGAGGTCATCCCGCTGGCCGCCCACCCCAACGATCCGGAGCGCCCCGGCGGTCGCTAGCTGTCCTTGACATCGTCGTGGGCCGACCGTACCCTCGGCCAGCCCGGCGCTGACGACGTTTCCAGTGACCGTTAGCGGCCCGTGATCCAATGGCGTCGTCGGCCTCTGGACCCGGCCCGTACCGTGACCGTCACCAGCCGCCGGAACGGCGCCAGTCACACTTGGAGGAGTGCGCCATGGTCACCCACCTGGAGTGGTCCGAGGCGATCGGCAAGCGGGTGCGCACCGGCGATTGGGCCGATCAGGCGATCTCCACCGTCACGAAGATCGAAGAAGAGCTCCGGGCTGCCGGCGACGAGTTCGGTTTGGCGGCCAACCGGCGCGAGAACGCCGCGCAGCTTGTCGACTACTTCATGGAAGAGGCGAAGGTCGTCTACGTCATCTACAAGGTATGGACGGCCGGGTTCTCCGACTGGCTCCTTGGGCAAGGGGTGTCCTCCGAGGACGTCGCCGCGGAGACGGAGCGGCTGAACCGGATGATGGCCTACCCCGACGGGACGCCGCTGGAGCGCGAGCCGCGCTGGGAGGCCCTCGGACTCCGTGCCGGTCGACTGGCCAATGGCATCCGCAGCTATGACCTCCCGGTCGAATCAGCGATCGCCGAGCTCGATGGGGTTCGCGAGGACTGGCGACGGCTGCACGACCGCTCCGCCGACCTGATGGCGGGCATCCTCGCGTTCGTCGTCCGACAGTTCGGCCAGGACGCGCTCGAGACCTGCCTGCGGGCGGTCATGGAGCCCTACCTGCAAGAGCGGTACATGCCGTTCGACATCCGCCAGACCCCGTACGAAGACACGTTGGACCGCAACCTCTACATCAGCCTCGAGGCGATGCGCGGGCACCTGGTCGGGCCGGGCCGGCGCGGCGATATCGAGCTCGTCGAGGAGGACGACCGCTGGCTTATCCGCTTCGACCCATGTGCCTCCGGGGGCCGCATCCTGCAGGGCGACCCCGTGGAGGGCACGGGATCCCGCGTCCTGGCCCCATATGATTTCGGGGTCCTCGAGGAAGCCCGGCCGTGGACCTGGAACGAGACCGGGGTCTGCGGTTATTGCGCCCACTGCAATCTCGCGCTCAGCACGATCCCGGCCGAGCGGTGGGGCCATCCGGTGCGCACCGTCGATCCGCCCCTCTGGCGCGGCGAGGACGATCCGGCGACGCGACGCAAGTGCCAATGGACGGTGTGGAAGACGCTCGAGGCGATCCCCGAACGCGAGTACGAGCGGATCGGTCGCACGAAGCCGGCACTCCCCGTGATCCAGCCCGGAGACCTCTCGAGCGGCCGCGACCGATGAGCTTCGAGGGTCGCCGGGCGATCGTCACGGGTGCCGGCAGCGGGATCGGCCAGGAGGTCGCTCTCCATCCGAGATGGCCGGCGTGGTCGTGTGGCTGCTGTCGGATGCCGCGTCCTATATCACGGGCCAGACCATCTACGTCGATGGCGGCTACATCATGTCGTCCTGAGGGTCAGGGCCGGGCGCGCTCCAGATGGGCGATCAGTCGATCGCCGACCTCGCTGGTGGAGAGGGATCCGCCCATGTCCCGAGTCAGATCGCCGGCGACGATGACCGCCGCGATCGCCGCCTCGACGCGCGCCGCGGCCGGCTCGAACCCCAGGGAGCGGAGCATCAGCGCACCGGTCCAGACCTGGCCGATCGGGTTCGCGATGCCGCGGCCGGCAATGTCCGGCGCCGATCCGTGGACCGGCTCGAACAATGACGGGCTCGCGCCGGTCGGATCGATGTTGGCTGACGGGGCCACGCCGATGCTCCCCATCAACGCCGCGGACAGGTCGGTCAGGAGGTCGCCGAACAGGTTGCTCCCGACGATGACGTCGAACCGGATCGGTTCCCGGACGAGCCGTGCGAGGAGCGCATCGAGATGCATCGATTCGACCTGGACATCCGGGTAGTCGGCTCCGACATCGCGGACGACCTCGTCCCAGAATGGCATCGCGTGCACGATCCCGTTCGACTTGGTGGCGCTGGTCAATCGGCCACTCCGGCGCCGCGCGAGCTCCATGGCGTGACGGACGACGGCAGTCGTGCCGTGTCGCGTGAAGACGTTGACCTGGATCGCGATCTCGCGGTCGCCCTCATGGATGCGCCCACCGACGTCGGAGTACTCGCCTTCGGTGTTTTCCCGGACCACCACGATGTCGAACGCCCCGGGGTCTCGAAGTGGGGACGGCATCCCCGGCATGAACCGGGCGGGTCGCATGTTGACCGCCAGGCCGAGGCCCTTGCGGATGCGCAACAGGAGCCCCCACAGGGACACGGTGTCCGGAACGCGCGCCGGGTCCCCGACCGCGCCGAGGAAGATCGCGTCGAACGTCCGCAGGGTCTCGAGAGCGTCCGGTGGCGACATCGCGCCGGTCTCCAGGTAGAAGTCGCAGCCCCACGGGAACTCGACCGTCTTGAGCACGAGATCGTCACGGATGGCCGCCTGGACGACCGCCAGCGCCACGGGCATGACCTCGGGGCCGATCCCGTCTCCCGGGATCAGCGCGATGCGTCGCGTTTCGATCGTCTTGAACGGCTGCATGACGGCGGAACTGTACCGGTTCTCGATCGCGGCGCGCGTCGGTCGAGCGCGGAGAGATTCAGGCCGGTTGCAGCGACTTGACACCGCCGAATGCCGAGCACTACTCTCCGCAGACTCGTCCCGAACGACGTTTCCAGAAACAATTCTCGCTGGTTCTCTGTCGGAGTCGGCGAACGGTCGTTGGACGAGAGTGCGCTCGGATTCGGAGGAGGAACCGTGAACGATACTCAGGTCGTGTCCGGCGGACGCCGCAGACTGGCCCGCCTTTCAACTCTGCTGGCCGTGACGGCCTTGGTCGCCACCGCGTGTAGCTCTGGAAGCAGTCCGGCGTCGCCGGCCGCCAGCACGGCGCCCGCGACGGCCGCACCAGCCTCGAACGCCCCGGCCTCGGCCGTGCCGTCGGCGGCTACGAAGCACAAGATCGGCTACATGTCGCTCGGCGAATTCATCCCGTTCGTGAAGCTCGTCTCTGATGGGATCCTCCAGGCCGGCAAGGATGCAGGTCAGGACGTCTTCCTCTGCGACAGCAACCTCGACACGGCGAAGGCGCTCGACTGCGCCAATCAGTTCAAGGTCCAGGGCGTCGAAGGCGTCCTGAACTTCCAGGTCGACCAGAAGTCGTCCCCGCAGATCTGCAAGGCCTACGGTGACCTGCCGACCATCGCGATCGACATCATCCAGCCGCCCTGCCAGATCGCCTTCATGGGCGCGGACAACGAGAACGCGGGCAAGATCTCCGGTCAGTCCATCGGCAAGTACGCCAAGGACACCTGGAACTGCGACTACACGGCCTACGTGTCGCTCGAGTCCACGGCCGCTGGTGCGGCGAACACCGCTCGGATGGGTGGCTTCCGAAAGGGCTTCCAGGAGTTCTGCCCGATCAAGAACGAGAAGATCCTCGACGGCGCCGATCGGACCGACACGGCTCTGCCGAAGGTCTCGGACCTGTTGACCGCCCTCCCGGGCAACCGCATCGTCGTGGTCGCCATCAACGAGGACGGCATCGTGGGCGCGATCGGCGCTGCCAAGACGGCTGGCCGCTCGAAGGACCTGTTCTACGCCGGCCAGGGCGCCGACCCGTCCGTGTGGAAGACGATCGCCTGCGATCCGCAATACATCGGCACCACTGCGTACTACCCGGAGCGGTACGGCACGCTCCTCATCCCGGCCATGATCGCGAAGCTGGAAGGTGGCTCCATCCCGGAGAACATCTTTACCAAGCACGAGTTGATCAACAGCACGAACATCCGGACCATCTACCCGACGACGCCTGCCTGCTAGTCGGACACGCAACAACGCGAAAGGATCTGGCGAGTCCGATGGGCTTTGAACTTCGGGCACGCCAGATCCGCAAGTCCTTCGGTGGCGTCGAAGTCCTCCATGGGGTGGACCTTGACGCCACCGCTGGTTCCGTTCTCGCCCTCCTTGGAGAGAACGGTGCCGGCAAGTCAACCCTCGTCAAGATCATCGCCGGCGACTACCAGGCGGACGCCGGCTCCGTCATCGTCGACGACGTCGAATACCACAGCCTGACGCCTCGACAGGCACGCGACCTCGGCGTCGCCATCGTCTTCCAGGAATTCCAGGACGCATCGACGCTGACCGTGGCCGAGAACATCTCGCTCGGCCGCATCCCGAACCGCCTCGGCGTCGTCTCCTGGTCCGCGATGTTCAAGCGCGCCAGGACGATCCTTGATCAGCTCGAGGTGGATCTCGACCCGAACGCCATCGTCGGCACGCTGCGTGTCGGCGAGCGGCAGATCGTCGAGATCGCCCGATCACTGGCCGGAGCCGCGCGCCTCCTCATCCTCGACGAGCCGACTGCCGCGCTCTCGCAGCACGAGGCGGCGATCCTGTTCGACTTCATCCGCCGCATGAAAGCAAACGGACAGGCCATCATCTACATCACCCATCGCATGGACGAGGTCACCCAGATCGCAGACCGGGTCCAGGTCCTCCGCGACGGCACGACCTCGCTGCTCGCCCCCGTCGCTGAGACGGATCGCCGGGCCATGATCGAGGCGGTGATCGGCCGGCGCATGGCGGACGTCGGGCGGCCGGCGCCATCGGCGCATCCCATCGGTGAAGAGCCGGTGCTTCGCTACGTGGATGCGTCGCTCGGCCACTCGTTCACCAACGTCTCACTCGACGTCCACCCCGGCGAGATCGTCGCGCTGTTCGGCAAGTTGGGCTCCGGCGCAGAGGAGGTCGCGGAAACGGCCTTCGGCCTGTTGCGCCTGGACGCCGGGACGCTGGAAGTGCGCGGGAAGATGTCGCAGCTGAAGAACCCGCCAGCCGCCATCGCGGCGGGGGTCGGCTTCCTGCCGGCCGACCGGAAGGCGGGCGGCGCCTTCATGGTGCGCTCCGTCGCCGAGAACGTGGCGGTCGCGTCCTGGCCGAAGATGTCGCGCCTTGGATTCATCAGCGACCGAGTGGAGGCGAAGGCCTTCCACCATTGGCGTGAGCGGATCACCATCCGGTCCCGGAACGACCCGAAGCAGCTCATGGGCACCCTCTCGGGCGGCAACCAGCAGAAGGTGCTGCTCGCCCGATGGCTCGAGCGCGACGCCAAGGTGCTCGTCCTGGTCGAGCCGACACGTGGCGTCGATGTCGGCGCACGCGCCGATATCTATGGGTCGTTGCGCGACCTCGCCTCGACCGGTGTCGCGATCCTGATCGTGACGTCCGACTACGAGGAGGCGGTCCAGGTCGCCGACCGTGCGTATGTCATGGCCAAGGGCGCCATCATCGGTGAATTCGTCGGAGACGACATCACGACCAGCCGGTTGCTGGCCGCCGCAGGAGGATGAGCGTGGCAGACGACGAGTTGCTCGGAGGGCCCGGGAGGGCCGCGGGTCAGGCGCTCGAGACGAACTCGAACGCGGGCGAGGCACCGGTGCCCGGGCCGCGCGATGCGCGTCGGCGCCGGGCCATCCCCGAGACGGCCGCCCTGTTCCTGGTCCTGATCGCCCTGTGCGTCTTCTTCTCGGTCACGTCGCAGTTCTTCCTCCGCCCGGACAACCTCATCAATATCCTCCAGAACGTGGCGCGGATCGGGATCATCGCCGGTCCGGCTACCCTGCTCCTGATCGGCGGCCAGTTCGACCTGTCAGTCGGATCGGTCGCGGCCTTCTCGGCGATGGTGATGGCCGTCCTCGCCGGGGACCCCGCCGTGAACACGTCGGGCTTCGCCTTCGGTCTCCCGCTCGAGGTGGCCTTCCTCGGGGCGATGGTCGCGTCTGTCCTCGTCGGCGTCATGAATGCCGTCAGCGTGACGGTATTCCGCATCAATGCGCTGATCACGACGCTAGGCACGCTGGCGATCTTCCGCGGCCTGACCAAGGTGCTCGGCAACGGCCAGACGATCGTCGTCGACAACTTCGACCCGTTGGGCACGACCCGGATCCTGGGCCTTCCGCTCCCCGTCTACTTCTTCTTCGGGATCAGCTTCCTGACGTTGCTGGTCCTGCGCTTCACGACCTACGGGCGATCGATGTACGCGACGGGCGCGAGCCCGACAGCCGCGCGCCTCGCGGGCATCCGGACGGATCGGGCCATCTTCATCGGCTTCGTGGTGACGGCCGCCGCGGCCGGATTCTCGGGGCTGATCCTGCTGTCGCAGGTCGCCGGCGCGTCGATCAACGCGAACATCGGCCTTGAGCTTTCGGTGGTGACGGCCGTGATCCTTGGCGGGGCCAGCCTCTCAGGCGGTCGTGGCGGGATCGTGGGGACCACGCTCGCCGTGTTGATCGTCGGCGTGCTGGGCAATGGCCTGATCCAGCTCGGTGTCCCGACCTACTGGATCGAGGTCGCCAACGGCGTCCTCCTCCTCGCGGCCGTCGGGTTCGATCAGCTCCGGATCCGGCTGACCCGCGCGAGCGCGTGACCGGATCGATGATCCAACCAGGTTGAGGAGGGCGTCATGACCGAGGTCGATCGCAGCATCCCGTTCATCGAGACCCATCACCACCTGTGGGAGCTGGACCGGTTCCGATATGACTGGCTGGCGGAGCCCGGCTGGGCCGGCCATACGGGACTGTTGGGCGACTACAAGATGATCCGCTCCTCGATCGGTGCCCCATGGCGCTTCTTCAAGGAGTTCTATGGCGCCAACGTCAGCAAGAGCGTCCACGTAGAGGCGGCCTATGCCGGGCCCGATCCGGTCGAGGAGACCGCCTGGCTGGCTGCCGTCAACAAGGAGCACGGGTTCCCGAACGCCCTCGTCGTCTTCTGCGACATCGAGGCGGACGGAGCCGAGGCCGAGCTGGATCGCCACCTCGCCGCATCGTCGCTCGTGCGCGGCGTTCGCATCCGCGCCCATCCGGACGATCCGGACACGGCAACCTTCAAGAAGGGCTACGCGGCGGTGGGCAGTCGCGGTCTCTCGTATGAGCTCAACGCCTCGCCCGGCAAGCTGCTCTCGGGCCGTGACGTGGCGAAGGCCAACCCAAACGTCCAGGTGATCCTCGGACATGCCGGCTTCCCGGTCCAGCGGGACACTGACTACTTCGAGCTCTGGAAGTCGGAGATGTCCGCCCTGGGGGAGGCCGAGAATGTCGCGTGCAAGGTCTCCGGCTTCGGCATGGCCGACAATCACTGGACGATCGAATCGATCCGACCGTGGGTGCTCCACTGCATCGACGCCTTTGGCCCCGGGCGGATCATGTTCGGGACGAACTGGCCTGTGGACGTCCTCTATGCCACCTATCTGGAACAGACCGACGCCTATCGCGTGATCCTGGCGGATGCCGGTTTCAGCCGAGACGAGCAAGAGGGCATGCTGCACGGCAACGCCGAACGCCTCTACCGGATCTAACCCCATCGTGGTGGTCGCATGACCGAACTGCGTGTGGCCCTCGTCACCGGCAGCGCCCGTGGGATGGGCCGAGCGATGTGCGAGGTCCTTGCCGCCTCGGGTCATCGGGTCGTGGGGCTCGACCGGCTTGCGCAGGTGCGCGGACCGCTGGAACGGACGATCGACGCGGACCTGCTGGATGCTGCGGTGCCGCGCCAGGTCGTCGACGACATCGTGGCGACCGAGGGCCGGTTGGACGTCGTCGTCCACAATGCGGCGCTCTACCTCCCGACCCACCCGCTGCCCGAGGTGACCCTCGAGGATTACGAGCTCCAGACGACCATCAACCTGCGCGCGGTCTTCTTCCTCTCGCAGGCCGCCGCAGAGGTGATGCGACCCAACGGCTGGGGACGGATCATCGCGATCTCCAGCGTCGGAGCGCGAACCGGCGGGGTCTCACATTCGGCGATCTACAACGCGACAAAGGCGGCGATGATCAGCCTGATGAAGAATTTCGCCCGCAATTACGGACCGTATGGGATCACCGCGAATGCGGTCGCGCCGGGTGCCGTGGAGGGATTCATGACGGAGCACCTCACGCCTGAGGAGCGGGAGGCGTTCGTCCGCCTCATACCGGCCGGCCGGTTCGCGCAGCCGGTGGAGATCGCCAACGTGGTCGGCTTCATCGCGTCGGACGGCGCGAGCTTCATCAACGGCGCGACCATCGATGTCAACGGTGGATGGGTGATGGCATAGACCTGCAGTTGGGTCGCGGTGGGCGGCGACTGCGACTCGGCGTCATCGGTGCCGGTGCGTGGGCGGCGTTCGCACACATCCCCGGGTTCCTGCGCCGGCCGGAGGTGGAGCCGTGGATCATCAACCGCCGCGACCCCGACGCGCTTGAGTCGCTGCGCGCGCGGTTCGGGTTCGCCCACGCCACGACCGACTGGCACGACGTGATCGCCGCCCGGCCGGACATCGTCACGATCACCGGGCCCGTGGCGTTGCGCGCGGAGCAGGCGCAAGCTGCGCTCAAGGCAGGCATCCACGTCCTCGCCGAGAAGCCGTTCACCGTCAAGCCCGCGGACGCCTGGTCCATCGATGCGCTGGCGCGCGAACGCGGCCGGCACGTCGTCCTGTGCTATGCCTGGAACGAGATGGGCATCAGTGAGGCTGCTCGACGACTCATCTCCGGACCCGACGGGATCGGCCAGATCGAATATGTGTCGGTCGAGATGTCGACGATCGTCCGCGAGCTCCTGACCGACGGCATGACCTACCTCGGCGACGCCGACGTCCCGCTGCCGCGCGGCGAGACCTGGTCGGACCCGGCGGTGTCGGGCGGTGGATACGGACAAGGCCAGCTGACGCATGCCCTCGGCCTGGTCATGCGACTGGTGCCGGAGCTACGGGCAGCAGACGTCGCGGCGTTCACGTCGGGTCCGGGCACCAGAGTGGAGTTGCACGACGCCATGGCCGTCCGATTCGACGGTGGAGCGATCGCCTCGATCGGCGGCGCGTCACTGCCGTCGGGTGCGTTCGGCAACCAGCACCAGCTGACCATACGAGTCACCGGCCGTCGCGGACAGGTGCTCCTGGACATGGCGGCCCCGCGGGTGGCGCGTTCGCGCGCCAGCGACCACGTGGAGGCCACGCTGAGCGATGACGATGTCTTCTGGTCGTTCGACCGGGTGACGGATCGGATGGTCGACCTTGTCCTGGGCAGGACGACGCACAATCCTTCGCCGGCCACCCTCGGGGCGAAGGTCGTCGAGATCCTCGACGGCATGTACCGCAGCGCAGCCTCCGGCCGGATCGAGGCTGTCGGGCAGGGCTGACCGGGGCGACGTCCTGGCCGGACCCTGCTCCCCATTCAGCCCGGACTGATCCCCACGGGCTTCTGGGTGACCAGCGGCGCGATCGGCACGCGAACCCCGGCGCGGATGACGGCCACGGGAACCAGGCGGCGGGGCGCCTCGCGGATCGTGCCTGCGGAATCGGTGAGGTCGAACCGGCCATCCTCGAGACGCAGGAGCGTGACGTCAGCCTCGGCGCCGACGGCCAGCGCCCCAGATCCGCGACCGGCCGCCCCAAGCGCCTCTGCCGGTGCCGTGCTCGCCATCGCGATGACCTCGTCAAGCGAGAGCCCCAGCAGCAGGAACTTCGTCAGCGTCGTGGCAAGGTCGTGGACCGGCGTCGCGATGTTGAACCTGTGCAGGTCGGAGCTGATGGTGTCCGGCCGGAAGTCATCGGCCAGGGCGGCCTCGGCGATAGGCCAGGTGAAGCTGCCTGCGCCGTGGCCCACATCGAAACGGACGCCGCGCGCCCGCGCCTCGCGCGCCGCCGCCACCACGCGGCCCGCGTCGGTCACGATGCCTGGCCGCCAGCCGGTGTACGCGTGGGTGACCACGTCACCTGGACGTAGGCGACCGAGGACCTCTTCGATGTCGAAGGGCGTCCCGCCGATATGCACCATGACCGGCAGGTTGGTCGCCAGGCCGGCCTCGAGCGCCCGGTCCAGGCCGGCCAGGCCATTGGGGCCGGCGAGCATCTCCGACACGCGCACCTTGAACCCGACGATCACGTCCGGATTGGCGAGCGCAACGGCCGCCGCCCGCTCCGGGTCCGCGAAGCGCAGGTCGTGCAGCTCGCCAAGGAACGGGTCGATCTGGCCGGTGGCGCTGATGTTGAGGTAGGCGAGGACGCGCCCACGACTGGCATCCACGACGGAACGGCGGAATCCCGGGAACGTGTTGGCGCCCGCCGAGCCTGCGTCCACGACCGTGGTCACGCCTCGACCGAGGCAGGTCGGGTCGGCCTCGACGGACAGGTCCGCGACGCCCCAGTAGACATGGACATGCAGGTCGATAAGGCCGGGCACGACCAGCAGGTCCGCCGCATCGATGACGTCGCGCGCTCCCTCACCGTCGAGGTGCGACTCGATCGCGGCGATCCGCCCGCCGTCGATGGCGACATCTGCTCGCTCGTGGCGACCGCTGGCGGGGTCGACGACGGTGCCACCGACGATGAGGAGGTCATGGTCAGGGTCGATCGGCCCGAGAACGGTCTGGACGACGCGACCCGGAGGCGGCAGGCTCACGCGAAGTCGACCGTCTCGGCGAAAGCGACGTCCGTCACGCCGGCGAGGTTGAGCACGAGGTCCACGGCGTGCAGGCCGGGCGCCACCGCGACCGGGAGTCGCAGCTCGGCGGTCTGCTGCCGACGGATGTAGAAGCCCCGCTCCGGACCCAGATCGGCCGCCGCGATGGGTATCCCGGTCTCGCCCGGCGTCGGGTTGACGAGGCAGAGGCCATCGCCGTCGAGGGGCACACCATCGAGCCGGACCTTGAGGCCGGACAGGTATCGCGAAACCGGAGCCGGGCTGTTGATGAGGATGGCTGCGCCGGGGGCGCCGTCGGCCGCATCCCGGAGGGCGGCCGCTCCGGCCCGCCCCGTCAGCACGAGCCGCTCCGGCCAGTACCGGGTGACGAAGGTGCGCAGGTCGGCAAAGGCGTCGACAGGGTCGCCGCGCAGCATCGCCTCCGCGCGTTCGACAAGGAGTGCCGCCGCTGCCGCGATCTGGGCGGCGCCTTGCTCGGCGT
>JBKJQY010000132.1:0-3497 GCA_046593725.1 Candidatus Limnocylindrales bacterium | reverse complement strand
TCCGGCATCAGCGCGAACGTCCAGACCGATCCGCCGGTCGGGACGCTGTTCGCGGCGAAGCGCCTGGCGAGTCCGCCGCCCAGGCCGGACAGCACCGTCACGTACTGCCTGCCTTTGAGCGTGTAGGTGATTGCCGTGGCGTTGACGCTCGAGCCGGTCTTGAACTGCCACAGCGTCTGACCGGTGACCGAGTCGAGCGCGACGAACTCCCCGGTCAGCTTGCCTGTGAAGACCAGGCCGCCGCCGGTTGCCAGCATGCCCGCCGAACTCGGCATGTCGGCCAGCGGGACATCCCACTTCTTCGTACCGGTCAGCGGATCGATCGCAACGAAGTGACCGACCACCTCGCCCGGCTTGAACGTCGGCGAGCGGCCGAGGACGCCTGTGGAGTTCGTACCGATCACCTGCTCCTTCGCCGGTCCGAGCTTCTGGATGCGCGGCATGTCCCACGAGCTGATGTAGATCAACCCCGTGGTCGGATCGAACGCGATCGGCACTGCGTTGGTGCCGCGCTGCGGATAGATCTGTACCTCGTCGCCGGCCAGGAAGCGCTTGTAGAGATCGGTAAGCACCGGCCGCCCGGTCTTCACGTCCACGCTCGATGCCCAGTTGACCGTCGTGTATGGATGCGCCGCGATCAGCTGGCAGTTGGTCCGGTCGAGCACGTAGAGGAACCCGTTCTTGTTGGCCTGGATCATCACCTTGCGGATCTGACCGTCGATGCGAATGTCGGCCAGCACGTGTTCGTCGATGCCGTCGACGTCGTACACGTCGTTGGGCGTGTACTGAAAGTGGCAGACCAGCTCGCCGGTCTTCGGACGAATGGCGATCACGCTCGACGTGTAGAGGCTGTCGAGCGATCCTCGCGGTCGTGGATCGTACGGCTCGGCGTTCCCGGTGCCCCAGTAGACGAGGTCGAGTTGCGGGTCGTAGGAGCCCGACCGCCAGGTGGCGCCGCCGCCCTGCTTCCAGGCATCACTGTCCTTCGGCCACGTCTCGAAGCCCGGTTCGCCCGGCCCGGGAATCGTGTAACGCCGCCACAGCTTCTTGCCGGTGTCCGGATCCCAGCCGTCGAGGAATCCGCGCGTCGTGAACTCTCCGCCGGCCATCCCGGAGATGACGACGCCGTTGGCGACGATCGGCGCGCCGGTCGCGGTGTAGCCCTCGTGGAAGTCGGCAAAGGTCTCGTTCCAGAGGACCTTGCCGGTCTTCATGTCGAGCGCGACGAGATGGTTGTCGATGGTGATGCGAAACAGCGTGCCGTTGTAGATGGTGGCCGCGCCCCGGTTGATGGCGCCGAATATCGCCACGCGTTGGACGCCCGGATCGACGTCGACCGGCGTACGCCAGATCTGCCGGCCGGTTTCAACGTCGATGGCGAAGCTCCACTTTCCGTTCACGACGTACATCACACCGTCGTGGATCGTCGGGGCGCTGAGCTCACCGAGATCGTTCATCAGGCTGGTGTTCCACACAGGCACCAGGCGCTTGACGTTCGACTTATTGATCTGCGCGAGCGGGCTGTAGTTCTTGCGGTCGTAGCCCATGCTCTGCGTGGTGACATTGTCCGAGTTCCGGCCGTCGTTCGCGAGTTCGTCTGCGGTCTGGGCCGCCATGGGCACCAGGCAACCCGCGACCATCCACGCAACCAGACACGCGCGTTTCATCAACATGATGTCCTCGGTACCACTCGCGCTGTGAAGAGCCCGGCCGCTCCGCTCTTCTACGCCAGCGCCGATTTGACCTTCTCCGGCGTGAAGGGAACCTGCCGCATCCGGACTCCTGACGCGTCGAAGATGGCGTTCGCGACAGCCGCCGCTACCGCGCGGGTCCCGGCCTCCCCCGCTCCAGTTGCCGCGACGTCGGGGCGATTGATCAACACGATCTCGATCTGCGGCGGCACGTCCGACATCCGCGCAATGGGATAGGTGGCCCAGTCAACACTCGTCACCGTACGGCGGTCGAACCGGACTTCTTCCTTCATCGTGCGACTCAGCGTCTGGACGATGTTGGCCTGTAGCGCCTGGGTCAGCCCGAGCGGGTTGATCACCAGACCACAGTCGTGCGCCATGACAAACCTGACGATTCGGACAACGCCAGTCCGCCGGTCGATTTCGACTTCGACGACGTTGCCCACGTAGGTGCCACCTCGGATTCCTAGCGAGGCTCCGCGACCCTTCATCGTGTCTGCCCTGGACGCGCGCTCCGGCGACGTGCGCGCCTGCCAGCCGTACTTTTCGGCCGCACCGGCGAGCACGGCTTTCGCACGGTCGTCGCTCAAGTACTTCGTCCGGAAGCGGACCGGATCGATACCCGCGGCTGCGGCGAGTTCGTCCATGAACGACTCCACCGCAAAGGAAGTCGATGGTCCGTTGGGGTCGCGCAGGTGCGTTCCGGCCAAAGGCGACGGTGTCGCGTGAAACGACGGAATCACGTGCGCGGTGCTGAGGAGGTCGGGGATCGCGTAAGGCGCGGCGCCCCCTCCCCCCGTTCCCCACTCGGCAAACTCATCGAAGCCCGAGGTGTTCGGCATTCCCATCAGTTGTGCGGCGAGGAAATTCCCCTTCGCGGTGGGGATGAAGTTGATCTCGCCCCCTGAGAACGACCTCGAGGTGAACTGCACGCCGCTGATGTTGCCCTCGGCGTCGAGACCAGCGCTCAACTCGAAGACGGCGGCGGGTCCCTTGGGTCCCCAGCCCGTGAGGTCTCCGCGCATCCACTGCACGCGCACCGGCTTCCCGACCGCCTGCGACAACACCAGCGCATCGGCGCCCACATCGTCGAATCCTGGACGGCCGTACGAGCCGGCGTCTTCCATCCAGGCGACACGCACCTTCGCCGGCGGCACGCCGACCAACTCAGCGTAACCGCGCTGCGCCTGGTGTGGCTTCTGCGCTCCGCACCACACGGTCGTGATGCCGTTTGGCTGCACGTCGGCCACCGCGCACCCTGGTCCCATCGTCGCATGCGAGTGAAAGGGATACTCGTAGACCGCCTCGATTCGCCGGGCGGCGCGTCTCATCGCGGCGGGCGCGTCACCACGCTTCGCTGATTCGCGGCTGGCCTTCGGCGGCGCGGCGCGCATGTGCGTGTAGAGATCCTTCTGGTCGGGAAAGATGTCGCCGGCATCGCTCCAGGTGACCTGCAACGACCGCGCAGCCTTGACTGCTCCCCATTCGGTTGTGGCCACGACGCCGACGAAGTTGCCCTTGACGACGGTCTGGACGAAGCCGGTGACGGCCTTCGCCGCGCTGTCGTCAACGCCGACCACCTGGGCGCCGACACCGGCCGGACGGATGACACGGCCGTGCAGCATGTTGGGCACGCGCACGTCCACGACGAACTTGAACGTGCCGAACATCTTCTCGGCGATGTCGGTACGCCTGACGGAGGTGCCGACGATCGAGTAGTCCGCAGGACGCTTCGGCTTGCCCGATCCCTGGACGTTCAGGGTGAAGCCGCTGCCGCTGACTCGCAGCACTTCCTCGAGATCGGCA
>JBKJQY010000009.1:0-3077 GCA_046593725.1 Candidatus Limnocylindrales bacterium | reverse complement strand
CCGAGCCGGTCCGCCAGCGCGTCACCGGCCCACGCTCCAAGCACGGCCGCGACGACGAGCAAGGGCAGCCGGCCACCTGCCGAACCTCGGATCAGCACGTAGATCGACGCGTGGAGGAGCCCGACGAGCGCCCCGAGGACAAGGGCGGGCCCGATGGCCATCAGGCCGCGATCCGGCCGCCACCCAACACCAGCTCACCGTCGTACAGGACGGCCGCCTGGCCCGGGGAGACCGCCCAGACCGGAAGGTCCGTCTCGACTGTCCAGCGCCCCGTCCGGCCGTCGTCGACGTCTGGGCGGACCGTGGCAGGGATGGGCGTCGCGCGATGGCGGATTCGGATCTCGGCGCGAAAGCTGCCGTCGCCGCCGGCGACGCCTGCGTCACCGCCCGCGCCCGCGTCCGGGCCGATCGGCGCCCGGCCGGCCACGAATGTCGTGCGTTCCAGGGCCACGGTATTCGTCTCGAGGTCCTCGCGACGACCCAACTGGATCGTATTCGAGCGAGCGTCGATACGACTGACGTATCGCGGCTCCGCCAGAGCGACCCCCAGGCCTCGCCGTTGCCCGACGGTGAAGCCGGCCGAGCCCGAGTGCTCGCCGATCTCGGTGCCATCAGCATCCACCAGCGGGCCGGGCTGTGGCTGCCAGCCGGCCCGCTCCCGGAGCGCCTCTCGATAGTCGCCGCCCGGGACGAAGCAGATCTCCTGGCTTTCTGGCTTCTCCGCGGTCACAAGGCCCAATCCACGAGCCACGTCGCGCACTTCCGGCTTGGTCAGGTCGCCCAGCGGGAAGCGGGCGTGAGCCAGTTGATCCTGGCGCAGCCCGTACAGGAAGTAGGTCTGATCCTTGTCCGTGTCGCGGGCGCGCAGGAGGCGCGCGGCCCCGTCGGGGCCGATGTCCTGGCGGGCATAGTGGCCGGTCGCGACCGCTTCGCACTCGTACTGGTGGCGTGCCCGCCCCAGTAGAGCCCCGAACTTGACGTAGGTATTGCAGTCCACGCATGGGCTTGGCGTCGAACCGCCAAGGTAGGCGTCCAGGAACGGCTGCATGACGCCGGCATCGAACTCGCGCTCGAGATTCATGACGTAGAACGGGATGTCGAGCTGGGCGGCCACGCGACGGGCATCGTCGGCGGCGTCCGCCGAGCAGCAGCTCTTCTTGACCTCGGAGTAGCTGTCGGCGGCATCGTGGAGGCGCATCCAGACGCCCACGACCTCGTGACCCTGCTGGTGCAGGATCGCGGCGGCGACGGACGAGTCGACGCCGCCCGACATCGCGACGAGGATGCGGCTCATGCGGGGACGCCCTGCCCGAGTGGGTCCGCGGCGACGGCCATGGTCCCCATCCGCATGGAGGCGATCACGCGCGGGACGACATCGCTCGCGATCGCGACTTCCTCGTCCGTGGTGGTACGGCCGAGGGACAGCCGCAGCGCGCCACGGGCTTCTTCCTCCGGGTAGCCCATCGCCGTCAGGACGTGGCTGACCTCGGCTGAGCCGGTCGTGCACGCTGAGCCCACGGACGTCGCGATCCCTTCGAGGTCCAGGGACATCGCCACGGCGGTCCCGTCCGTGTCCGCGGCGATCAGGGAAAGCAGCCCAGGCAATCGCTCCGTCGGGTGACCCGTCAGCTCCACGCCGGCCACGGCGAGCACCGCGGCGGCCAGTCGATCGCGCTGGGCGGTCAGCCGCGCCACGGTCGCAGGCCGCTCGTCGCAGGTCAGGTGATAGGCGGCGGCCAGGCCCACGGCTCCAGCCACGTCCTCCGTGCCGGCGCGGCGGTGGCGTTCCTGCGAGCCGCCCTGCTGTTGCGACAGGATGTGCGTTCCGTGCTTGACCCACAGGACCCCGACGCCCTTCGGTCCCTCGAACTTGTGCGCGCCGAGCGACACCAGATCCGCACCCAGCGTCTGCACGTCTAGCGGCAGGTATGGCGCCGCCTGGACCGCGTCGACGTGGAGGAGGATGCCTTTCCGGGCATGGACCAGCTCGGCGAGCCGCGCGATCGGCTGGATCGTGCCGACCTCATTGTTGGCGAGCATGACCGACACGAGGATCGTGCGATCCGTGAGGGCCGCCTCGAGCTGCTCCGGGTCGACCCGCCCGTACCGGTCGACCGGCAGTTCCACGATCTCGAAGCCGAACTTCTCGAGGTAGCGCAGGGTGTGGCCGACAGCGTGATGTTCGAGCGACGACGTGATGATCCGATGGCCACGCGCCTTGCCGGCCCACGCGGCACCCTTCAGGGCGAGGTTGTTCGCCTCGGTACCGCCGGACGTGAAGACGATCTCTCGGGCGTCGCCGCCGAGGTCGGCAGCGACCTGCTCGTGCGCACCGTCGAGCGCCGCGCGGGCGGTCCGGCCGAAGCCGTGGGCCGAGCTAGGGTTGCCGAACGACTCGGTCAGGTATGGAAGCATCGCGTCCAGGACCTCCCGGCGAAGCGGGGTCGTGGCCGCGTGATCGAGGTAGATCGCCATCGCGCCGATCGTACACCGGCCGATCAGGCCGGGGCCTCGCCTCGCTCGGCGGCGCGCTTGAGATCGTCCGCCTGTCCCGCGGCGCGTCGTCGGTCGTGCTGCGACAGCGCCCGCTTGCGCAGCCGGATGGACTGCGGCGTCACCTCGACCAACTCGTCGGCGGAGATGAACTCCAGCGCGGTCTCGAGGGTGATCGGGCGTGGCGGCGTCAAGCGGAGCGACTCGTCGTGCGAGTGGGTCCGGATGTTGGTGAGCTTCTTCTCCTTGGTCGGGTTGACGTCCATATCGCCCGAGCGTGCGTTCTCCCCGACGATCATCCCCTCGTAGACCTCGACGCCGCCACCGATGAACAGCTCCGAGCGTTGCTCCAGGTTGAACAGGCCGTACGCGTTGGACGTGCCCTGCCGGTCCGACACCAGGACCCCGTTGGTCCGATGGGTTACCTCGCCGGCCCACGGACCGTAGCCCTCGCCGATCTGGTGCAGGAGCGCGGTGCCGCGCGTGTCGGTCAGGAGCTGCCCGCGATACCCGATCAACCCTCGCACCGGCAGGACGTACTCGAGGCGGACGCGACCATCGGCATCGGTGGACATCTGCTCGAG
>JBKJQY010000037.1:0-23266 GCA_046593725.1 Candidatus Limnocylindrales bacterium | reverse complement strand
GAGGGCTTCGGGTGGGACGGCCGGCAGGACGTGGACCCGGCCCTCGAACCGCGGGTCGGCGGCCAGCGCCACGAGCTGGTCGCGGAGCGGTCCGAAGCCGAGCAGGACAAGGTGAGCCTCGTCCAGCGTTGGCTGGTGCCAGCATTCGACCAGCTCCAGAAGCCCTCGATCGCCTGAGAATCCGCCGTGATACAGCGCAACTCGGGCGCCAGGCGGGATCCCTGCCGCGGGCCGAAGGAGATCCAGGGCACCGGGGTCGGGAACCCAGCGCGGCGGTGCGTTGTGGACCACCACGATCCGCCGGATCCGAAGCTGCGGGCCCAGGAGTTCGGCGAGGGTTCGATTGACCGTCACCAACGCGGCCGCCCCACCTGCCCAGCGTCGCTGGAGCCGACGCAGGATGCGTTTGGCCCAGGCGGGTCGGCGGGCGTTGGAGCCGGCTTCGAGGAAGAACTCATGGCTGTCGTAGACGAGGGCGCCACCGGCCCGGGCCCGTGCCCATCGGGCGGCGGGCAGACCAGTCAGGTCGTGCCCGTGGTAGATATCCGCCAGGGGCGCGGCGGCCGCTGCCGCGCGAGCCCACGCCAGGATGGAGAAGCGCCACCGGATCAGCCAGTCGATCCCGCCACCGGCCGCCCCAAGTCCGGGGACCCGCCGGAGCAGGAAGATCCCCGCTGCGGCCAGGAGCAGCACAGGTGCCAGGAGGACCACACCGAGACCCCCGACCAGAAGCCGGGCCCAACCGCTGGGGACGTCGCGCCATTGTGCGGCGACCCATGGCCGCACAAGGTCCCTGAATCGCCAAGGGGCCCGCAGGAAGAGCCAACGACGACGCCAGCCCTGCGGGATCGGGACCCGGACGATGACGAACCCATCGCGCTCCTCGCGTTCGATGGTGGTCGCCGACAGGTCGGACGGCCTGGCCATGATCGTGACCGCGTGACCGGCCTCGACCAGGGTCGCGGCCTCGCGCAGGACGCGCGTGTCCATCCGGCAGTCGTTGAGCACGAACATGACGACGCGACTCATCTAGCGCGCTCCAGTACCGCCAGGATGCGGATCGCGGCGCCGGCCGGTGCCAGGTGAGCTGATGCCGCTCGCCGGCGAGCCACGGCGGCAACGGTCTCGGTAGGCGCCAGCCGCGCGAGTTCGGCCGCAACCAGCTCGCGATCCAGCCCGACCAGGACCATGCGCCCCTCCGACTCGGCCACCGCGTCGACCCATTCGGTGGATCCTCGTAGCACGAGACAGGGCACCTTCAGCCAGGCAGCCTCGCGTTGGACCCCACCCGAATCGGTCAGGATCGCGGCGGCGTGGAGCTGCAGCGCCAGCATCGTTCGATAGCCCTGCGGCGGGACGACGATCAATGACTCCGGCAGATCGACGCCACTAGCCCGAAGCGCCTCCTCGGTCCCCGGGTGGAGGGCCAGGAGCACGGGCCGATCAGGTCGCGCCGCCTCGGCGAGGATGGCGACCCACGCCAGGACCGCTTCGGGCGACCGGTTCTCGGCACGATGGACGGTCGCCAGGACGTAGCCACCAGGCGTCAATCCGACGCCGAAGGCCGTACCGATCGACTTGAGCACCGCTGGGTCGCGGACATGCCGGACGACGCGGGCCGCGAGATCCTGCATCAGGTCGCCGACGAGCGTGACCTGGTCGCGTACGCCCTCTGCGGCAAGGTTCGCGACGGCGGCATCCGTCGGGGCGAAGCACCAGGTCGCCAGGTGGTCGGTCACGACCCGGTTGAGCTCCTCGGGCATCCGCCGGTCGAAACTGCGCAACCCGGCCTCCACGTGCGCGACCGGCAGCCCGAGCTTGGCGGCGGTCAGGGCGCCGGCCAGGGTCGAGTTCGTGTCGCCATAGACCAGGACGACATCCGGTCGTTCGGCGAGCAGGATCGGTTCTAGGGCGGTCAACATCCTGGCCGTCTGCTCGGCATGCCCCCCGCCGCCGATGCCAAGGCTGTAGTCCGGGGGCGGCAGTCCCAGTTCGCTGAAGAAATCGCCGGCCATCGCCGGATCCCAGTGCTGGCCGGTGTCGATGAAGATCTCATCGTGACGGGATCGGAGCACTGGCTGGAGAGCCGCGGCCTTGATCAACTGCGGTCGCGTCCCGACGACGCTGGCGATCCTCACCGGAGTGAGGCCGGCACTCCGATGCCGTGATAGCCGACCCCGGCCGGCAGGTCGAGACCACGCAGGCCGTTGCGGCCGTCGAGGACCAACCGGAGGTCCGGGAAATCGGACGGGTCGAGCGTCCGGAACCGCGGGTCCGCCGTCTGGGTGACGATCGCGACGACGTCGCTCCGGTCGCCCCAGTGGTATGGCCGGGCGGACCACCGGACGATCTCCTCGTCCGACAGCAGCGGGTCATACGCCGACACGATCGCCCCGGCCAGGGTCAGTCGCTCGATCAGCGGGATCGCGCGGGAGTACGCCATCTCCTTGACCCCGTCGCGATAGGTCAGACCAAGGACCAGGATCGGCAGGCCGTCCAGCGCCCCGAGCGATCCCTGGAGCGTCCGGACCGCGGCATTCACCTGACCGTCGTTGACCCGCCGCGACAGCGCTACCAGCTCCATCTCGGGTGCTCGGCTGAGGAGGAAGTGCGGATAGACGGGGATGCAGTGGCCACCGACCCCGATCCCCGGCTGGTGGATATGGCTGTACGGCTGGCTGTTGGCCGCCGAGATGATCTCCTGGATGTCCACGCCGACTCGGTCTGCGTAGGCGGCGAATTCATTGGCCAGCGCGATGTTGACGTCGCGATATGTGGTATCGGCGAGCTTGCTGAACTCGGCAGCCTCGGCCGAGCTCATCAGCACGACCTCCGCGTCCAGGACCGAGGCGTAGAACGCGGCCGCACGATCACCGGAGGTCGATCCCAGCCCGCCGACGAGCTTGGGGTAGGAGGCGAGGTTGCGGAGGGCGGCACCGCTGTACAGGCGCTCCGGGGAGAAGGCCACGAAGAAGTCAGTCTCGGCGGTCAGGCCCGTCGCCGCCTCGAGCGCGGGTCCGAACCGACGACGCGTGTCGCCGACCGGGAGCGTCGTCTCGAAGATGACCAGCGAGCCCGGATGGACACCCGGGGCGATCGAGGCGGCCGCGGCATCCATGTAGCGGTAGTCGGGCTGCTGTTCGTCATCAAGCATGACCGGGACGATCAGGACCACGACGTCCGAATCGCGAGCGGCTGCCGCCGCATCGGTGGTCGCCCGAAGGTGCCCTGCTGCATGGGCCTCGGCCACCGCCTCGGCCAGGCCGGGTTCATCGCCGACGTGCGAGTGACCAGCATTGATGGAGGCGACGACCTCTTCGGAGATGTCCACGGCGATCACGGACCAGCCGTGTCCGGCGAATTGCGCACACAGCGGGAGCCCCATCTTGCCGGCACCCACGACGGTGACCCGTCCGACCGTCCCGGGCTCCCCCACCCAGGGCGTGACCGTGCGCGGCTCGCCGTGACGACACGCCGCCGTCGGCAGCTCGATGGAACCGCCGAGCAGGCTGGTACCGGTGGATGGTCGAGTGGTGATGGCCATCAGGCGGGGACCGGAGTGACGTACGCGCTGAGGTCGATCGGACGCTGCTCGGCAGCGGCCTCGAGCAGGGCGTTGGCGATCCTGACCGCCCAGAGGCCGTCCTCGCCGTTGACCACCGGGCGCCCTCCCGACCTGACGATGCCGAGGAAGGCCTTGATCTCCGCCGCCAGCGGCTCGGCATTGGAGACCGGCAGTTCGGCGACATCGCCGGCGAACGTGCTGGCGAACCCGCGCACGGTCGCCGGGTTCGAGATGTCCGCCCGGGTGAACGTCAGGCGCTGGGTCAGGTAGTCCAGCTCGAACATCCCCTCCTCGCCGATCACGGCGAGCTGGCGGCGCTTGGCCGGCGTCAACCAGTTCACGTCGAGCATCCCGGTGGCGCCCGACGGGAAGTGCAGGAGACCGAACAGCAGGTCCTCGTGCGTGGCATGGATGCGCTGGGCGACCTCCGCGTAAACGCGGATGGGACGCTCCCGGGCGATCCAGCTGAGGATGTCCACATCGTGGGTCGCGAGGTCCACCGTCACGCCCACGTCGCGGATCCGGGCGGGGAACGGGCCGCCGCGCCGGCTGACGATGGCATACACGGTAGACAGCCAGCCCGACTCGAGCAGCCGCCCGAGCTCCAGGACAGCCGGGTTGAACCGTTCCACATGGCCGACCTGGATGGGGACACCGACCGCCGCAGCGGCATCCACGATCCCCTGGGCGTCCGCGACCGATGCCGCGAGTGGCTTCTCGACGAGCACCGCCAGGCCGCGTTCGATGGCCGCGTGGGCGAGATCCACGTGGGCGGTCGTGGGTGCGGCGATGACGACGGCGTCAAGCTCCCCCGAGGCGATCATCTCCAACGGATCGTCGAACCGGCGCGCTCCGCTGACTGCCGAGGCCGAGACGACTGCCTCGGGGACCGGGTCCGCGACCGCGACGAGGGTCGCGCCATCGCTGGCGGACAGGACCCGAAGATGGTTCCGACCCATGGATCCGAGGCCGGCCAATCCGATCCGGATCGGGCGATCACCGACGGGCGACCAGTTGGCCGTCATCGGGTGGCGGCCGTGGCGGGCACGTGACGCCCGACAGCCGCCCGGACGCCGGCGATGACGGTCGCTTCCTCATCGGCGGTCAGGCCGGGGTAGATCGGCAGGCTGAGCGAGGACGCGGCCGCGGCGTCCGTGATCGGCAGGTCCGCGTGGATCCCGCGCTCCAGGACATACGGCTGGCGATGGACCGGGATGGGGTAGTAGATCCCCGTGCCGATCCCCTGGTCCTTCAGGTCGGCGACGATCGCGTCGCGGGCCGGGCCGACGCCGATCGTGTACTGGTGGAAGACGTGGGTCCGGTCCGCGGGGACGGTGGGCAACTGGATGCCCAGGTCGGCGAAAGCTCCGTCGTAGCGCGCCGCGATCGCCTGGCGCTTGGCGGTGTTCCGGTCCAGTTTCTCGAACTGGACCAGCCCGATGGCCGCGCCGATGTCCGTCATCCGGAAGTTGTATCCCAGGATCTCGTGGTGATAGCGCTCGCGCATGCCCTGGTTCCGGTAGAGCCGGATCCAGTCAGCCAGGCGATCGTCGTTGGTCGTGACGAACCCACCCTCACCGGTGGTCATGTTCTTGGTGCCATACAGGCTGAACGCCGCATGACCCCAGCTCCCGGCCTTCAGGCCACGGAAGGTCGCACCGTGGGCCTGGCAGGCATCCTCCACGACCGCGAGACCATGGCGGTCGGCGATGGCCGCGATCATGTCCATGTCCGCCACCAGGCCGAACAGGTGGACCGGGACGATGGCCCGGGTCCGGGGCGTGATGGCGGCCTCGATCCGGGCGGCGTCGATGTTGTAGGTGTCGGGCTCGATGTCGACGAAGACCGGCGTGGCGCCGGTGTACAGGATCGAGCTGATCGTCGCATTGAACGTGTGGCTGACCGTGATCACCTCGTCGCCCGGGCCAAGGCCCAGGCCGGCGAAGATGCACATCTCGGCGATGGTCCCGTTGGACACGGTGATGGCGTGCTTCACGCCGCAATACTCGGCCCAGCGCTCCTCCAGCTCCGCCACGCGCTTGCCCATCACGATCATCCCGCTGGCGAAGACCTCGGCGACCGCGGCTGCTTCCTCGGGGCCGACGTCTGGGCGGGCTGGCGGGATCATGCTGGGGCTCCTTGGTGCCGGGCGGGACGCTCGACGAGCGTCTCTTCGTTGGGGACGTGGTGGTAGCGACGATCGCAGGCCGGGCAGACCAGCTCGGGGTCGATCGCGTAGCGATGGCGGTGGGCTGGAGCATCGTGTCCGGAGGCGTCCACGAGCCGCTGGCCGCAGGCGCACACCCATCCGATCCGCCTGGCCGGGTTGCCCACGACGAGGGCGTAGGCGGGCACGGTCCGCGTCACCACGGCGCCCGCCCCGACCAGCGCGAACGCGCCCACGTCGCAGCCGGCTACCACGATGGCGCCCGCGCCGATGGAGCAGCCGTGCTCGAGGCGGATCGGCGACACGTGCCAGTCCTCGGCGGCGGCGAGGCCGCCGTCCGCGGTGGTCGCTCGCGGGAAGCGGTCGTTGGTCAGGATGGCGCCGGGGCCGATGAACACGCCGTCGTCCACGGTCACGCCGTGATAGACGAGCGCGCCACTCTGGATCTTGACCCGGTTCCCGATCCGGACGCCCGCATCCACGTAGACGTCGCCGCCGATGACACACTCCGACCCGATCGATGCGCCGGTCCGGATGTGGGTCCGATGCCACACGCTGGTGCCGGCGCCGATGGTGACATCGTCTTCGATGTCCGCGGTCGGATGGACCCGCGACATGGGGTGGATCACGGCGTGGTGGGCTCCTGGATGTCGGTTGAGGCGGCCGCGAGAGTATACCGGCGGGCGCTCAGCGACGGCGGAGCAGCGCCCAGAACAGCCCGAACGCGGCACCGAACGCCAGCCCGCCCCGCCAGTCGAAGACGGCCTTGACCGGACCGTCCACGCGGCCGGCGATGAGCAGGAAGACGCCGGTCGGTCGTCCGATGGTCGCCCGACCGGTCAGCAGGGTCCCGATCAGCGCCTGCTCCACGTTGGCCTCGCGACTGACGAGGTAGCGCCCGAACCCCTGGCTCAGCCGCGCTTCGTCGGCGATCAGCAGCCCCACGCCACCCATCTCCACGGACACCCGGTCCGCGCGGGCGAGCCCCACGCCCCCCATGCTGACGGCGATGTCGTGCGCATCGGCACGGCCGATCCCACCCATGTGGACGTCGATGGCGTCCGCTTCCGCCTGCCGGATCCCGCCGCGATCGACCTCGATCCGCTCAGCCCTCGCCGTCGAGGCGGGCTCAGGCGGAACCGGCACCGAACCGATCGCCGGTTTGGTCGCCGCCGGTTTGGTCGCGGCCGCTGGCGGCTTCGGCTTCGCTGCGGCCTTCGGTCTCGCCGGAGGCGCCGGCGCGGTCTTCGGCTTGGCGGTTCGAGTTGCGGTCTTCGGCTCGGGTGTCTCGGCCATGGTCTGCGACCTCAGATGTTCGCGTCGGCCGCGGTGTGGGCGGCAGGCTTGGGTGTCCAGCCTACCGCCAAGGCCGACCGAGTGCCAGCGGATCGATCCGTTCGAGGCCGGCGTAACCCTCGAAACGCAACCTCCTGTATCCTCCGCCCCGCGCCGGTATCGGGCCACCCGGGGGCCCGAAGAGCGATCAGCACGGGGATGTGCACGGATGGCGGAACCAATACAGCGTCGGATCATCGTCGGTGCTGTCGCGATCGCGATCGTCATGGGCGGTGGCATCGGCCTCTCGGCAGCGACCGGCAGCAGGGGCGATACCCCGTCCTCGTCACCCGCGGCCCAGGCCTCGGCCACCCCGACTGCGACGGCCGAGCCCACCCCGACGCCGGTCCCGACCGCATCCCCCAGCCCCACGGCGGTGCCGACGCCGACGCCGGTCCCCACGCCGACGCCGGTCCCGGCACCGCTCACCGGCGAGTTGGTCTCACCGATCGCGGCCGCACGTCACCCGATCGCGGTGATGATCGACGACCTGGGACCGGCCCGGCCGCAGAGCGGCTTCAACAGCGCCTCGGTCGTCTGGCAGGCCCCGGCCGAGGGTGGGATCCCGCGCTACATGATGGTCTTCCAGAACCAGGTCCCGACCGATATCGGCCCGGTCCGGAGCGCTCGGTATTACTACATCACATGGGCCGCCGAGTGGAAGGCGATGTACGTTCACGCTGGCGGGTCACCGCAGGCGCTCGCGACCCTGCGCGCGAAGGGCGCGGGCCAGTTCGTCTACAACGTCGACGAGTTCCGCTACGGCGGCTCGTTCCGGCGAGTCAAGGATCGGTTCTCGCCGCACAACCTCTACACGACGGGCCAGCAGCTGCGGGCACTCGCGAAGCGGGTCGGCGCCAAGGATGGTCCGATGGAAGCCGTCTGGCAGTTCGCCCCGGACGCCGCGCTCGAGCTCCGACCGAAGGGTGGCACGATCCGCGTGTCATACCCGGCGAACCAGATCAAGTACACCTACGACCGCGCGTCCAACACCTACCTGCGTTCCGTCTCGAGGGAAGCCAGGCAGATCGACGCGTCCACCGGTGAGCGGGTCGCCCCGAAGAACGTGATCGTCATGCTGATGCGCTTCGGGCCACTCAACGACGGCCACCCGAACAAGCACCGTCTGGAGGCCCAGGTCGTGGGCAAGGGCAAGGCCTGGATCGCGACGAACGGCCACACGATCGTGGGGACCTGGCGCAAGGCCTCAGTGACCGCCCCCACCCGCTTCTACGACGCCTCCGGCCACCAGGTCACGCTGACTGTCGGCCAGACCTTCATCCAGGTCATGAAGGTCGGCGATCCGGTCTACGTCAAGGACGGGACCGTCCCGACGACGTCACCGACACCGTCGGGATCATCGACGCCGTAGTCCGTCCGGGCCGGCGACCGACTCAGGCGGGACCGGGCTCCTCGGGCGCGTCGATGCCCACCTCGGCGTAGACCGCGCGCGTCTCGCGGGCGACATCGGCCCAGGTCCGTCGATCGGACGCCGCGCGATCACGGGCCGCCGACGCGACCCCGGCGTGGACGCGGTCGTCCGTCCAGATGGCGGTCAGGGCCACGGCCAGCCGATCCGGATCGCGCGGCTCCACGAGCAATCCGGCAGCCCCGACCAGCTCCGGTAGGGCGCCCACCGACGTGGCCACCACCGGCGTCCCGCACGCCAGCGCCTCGATGACCGGGAGCCCCGCTGCTTCCGAGACGACCGGCAGGATGGCCGCCCGGGCGCCCCGGATCAAGGCCGCCCGTCCGGCCTCCGTGAGTCCGGGAGCGTAGGCGAGGGACTCGCCGACGCCCTGCTTCGACGCCGCCCGGGCAAGCGCCGCGCGATCGTCCGGGGTGGCATCCACCAGCAGCACGCGCGGCGGCCATGGGACGCCATTCGGCAGCAGGGCGGGTCGACCTTGGGCAGTCAAGCCGACCAGCGCCCCGAGGAGGGTGGCCAGGTCCTGGCGGGCGTCGTAGCGACCCGGGTAGATGAGATACCGTTCCGGGAGTCCCAGCCGGTCCCGCTGTGCCGCCAGCTCCCCGGAGGCCGTCGGCTTGCCGGGAGGGCTGTCGGGTTCGTGGAACCCGTAAGCCGCTCGAGGAGCGAGGGGCACCACCCGGATCCGGTCGCGCTTCAGGTGCAGGAGCCGGACGGCGGCGCGGGCGGTGGCCTGGGTCCCGACGATGACCGCCGAGGCGTCGCGCAGGAGTTGGGTCCGCACGCGACGACCGAACCGACCCGCGGCCGACCTCCCGAAGACCTCGGGCATCTCCCACGGCGCCAGATCGAGCAGGGTGACCACGACCGGGAGCCCCGGCGCGATCGGGAGGGGACCGGCACCGGCCACGTGGTACACGGCACCCGCCGCCCCGCGACGTTCGGCTTGCCATGCGGCGCCCACGGACGCGCCCCGCAACAGGAGAGGATCCAGGGTCATCGCCCCGGAGCGCAGGAATCGCGTCGGCGGCAGTCGGCGACGACCCACGATCTCGAGATGACCAAAGTCGCCGGTCGGATCCGCCAGGTCCGACTGGAGCAGCAGGGCGAACGACTCACCCTCCAGCGGGTCGGCATCGAACGCGCCGAGGAGGCCCCGCAGGTAGAGCGCGGTGAGCGGCGCCCGATCCGGGTCCTGGAGCGGCCGAGCGTCCATGATGACGCGGACGCCTCGCAAGGTCACGAGTGGCTATTTCGGGGCCGACGACGGCCGATCCGCGACCGGAGTTCCTCCGTGCGCAGCTGGACCACGACGACCAGCGCCTCCACCACGATCCGGCGCGACATCTTGCTCTGGCCCACCCGCCGGTCCCGAAAGACGATCGGGGTCTCGCGGACCCTGGCCCCGGCACGGCTGGCCCGGAAGGTCATCTCGATCTGGAAGACATAGCCACCGGCGTGGACGCCGTCGAACTGGACGGCGGCGAGGGTCTCGGCGCGCCAGGCCTTGAAGCCGCCGGTGAGGTCGTTCGGCGAAAGGCGGAGGACGGTCCGGGCGAAGACGCTCCCGCCGCGAGAGATGAGCCGGCGACCGATCCCCCAGTCCACGACACCGCCACCCGGCGTGTAGCGCGAGCCGATGACGAGGTCCGCTTCGCCGTCGATGACCGGTGCGATGAGTGCCGGGAGGTCCGCCGGATCGTGGCTGAAGTCGGCGTCCATCTGGACGATGACCGCGGCCCCGCCGTCGAGCGCCCGCCCGAACCCGTCCAGGTAAGCCCGGCCCAGGCCCCGCTTGGCAGCCCGATGCCTGACCCGGATGCGCGTGTCGGCCGCGGCAAGGTCATCGGCGAGTCGCCCGGTGCCGTCCGGCGAGCCGTCATCCACGACCAGCAGGGTCGCCTCCGGCAGGGCAGCCAGGATGGCCGCCGAGATGGGCCCGATATTCTCCGCCTCGTCGTACGTCGGCAGGATGACCCAGACCGGCCAGGATGCGATGGTCATGCCAGCAGTGTAGAGGGCCGTCCGACCCTAGTGGATCTCGACGGTCACGGATCGGTCCAGGCGCGAAACGCCGATCCAGCTGGTCGCGGTCACGAGCACCCGGTACGTCCCCGGCTTCACCGTGGCGCCCGTCTTCGACTTGCCATCCCAGTTCCAGCGATAGGTCCCGGCGGTGGCGGGCTTGGCCGTCCAGATCGACCGGACCAGGGTGGTCCCCTGGTAGATCCCGACGCTCACGGTGGCGACGCGTCGCAGCGTGAACGACATCTGACTACGCTGACCGGCACGCGGGTCGAACGACCTGTCGGACCAGCCGACCGAGCCGATCGTGCGGTCCACGTCCACGGGCAGATCACGGATGGTCCGGTTCCCGGCCGCGTCGGACCCCACCACCCGGAACCGGTAGTGGCCGTCCGCGACGATCCGCCCAGCCGTGTCGCGTCCGGTCCAGGAGGTCGCCCCGGCGAGCCCGGTGACCAGCGTCCGCGTGGCGACGGTGGTACCGGTCCTGTCGATGATCCGACCCGACACGACGACCCGTTCCGAGGCGGACCAGCGCAGTGTCGTGAGGTCCCACCGCCCGTCACCGTTCGGCGAGATCGAGCTCGGGCTGGCCCTCGACCCGATGACCGGAGCGGATGTGTCGAGGGTCACGGTGAACTGGCGTTGGGCCAGGTTGTTCGAGGCGTCGGCGGTCCACAGCGTGATCCGGTAGACACCGTTCGGCGCCGGGGAGCCATCTGCCCGCGTCCCGTTCCAGGTGTAGGCGATCGGCATCGTCGTCGTCTTGCCGGACATGATCGCGGCATCGGCGGTGGATCCGCTCATCGGCTCGATCAGCCAACCCCACTTGTCCAGCCCGGTGGCAACGAGGCTGGCCCTCACCGTGTCGAGGCGACCGTCGCCATTCGGCGAAAGGACGGTCGATGTCAGCGCGGCGCTCGAGATGACGGGCGGGATCGAGTCGGTGATGAACTTGTCCTTGATCGCCTGATAGAGCTCGGTCCGCGTCCCGTCGTAGCCCAGCGCCCAGATGCCGGCGCCACGCAGGCCGTACGTGTTCACCAGGTCGTACTTCGCCTTGAGCGAGGTCGCATCGTCGTAGTACAGCTCCCGCCAGCTCGTGACGCAGCCGTACGTGGAGGTGCAGGACTGCCGTTTGTAGGCCGTCCAGGCGACGCCCTCGACGGGATCGTAGCGCCGGCCGTTCTGCGCGGCCAGGTCGACGGCGGTCCCGTACAGCACGGTGACCGACGTACCGAACTTGGTACCCGATTGGTTGGTCGCGTTGAGGGTGTCGGTCTTGGTGGACCAGGCGCGTCCGTAATAGGGCACGCCGAGAATCAGCTTGGACGGGGAGACACGGGACACGAACGCCCGGACCGTGTCGCCCACGTCGTACAGCGGGCCGCCGACCGGGGCGATGGAGCCCACAGGCGAGGAGGCGGAGGACCGGTAGTCGTAGCCCATGATGAAGACCGCATCCGCGCCACCGGTCGCGGTGGCGTCCTCGATCGGGTAGTTGCCGATGTACCCGGTCGTATCGAACGTCAACTGGTAGCCCTTGGCGACGCGGTCGAGCTCAGAGCGGATCGCGCGCACGAGGGCGGTGAACTCGTCCGAGTAGCCTGACGCGATGGGCTCGAAGTCCAGGTTCACGCCGTCTGCGCCGCGGTCTCGAATGGCCGTGGCCACCTGGCGGGCGAGGTTGAGCCGCGCGGTCGCCGACCCGAGGAGCGCCTTCTGGGTGGCGAGCTGGCTGGATGTCCAGGCAAAGCTCTGCACAGTCAGGACGACCCGGGTGTGATGTGCGTGGGCATCGTTGATGATGCTCGTCATCTTCGAGCTGGTCCAGCCGCTCCAGCCCACCGTCGTGGACCCATCCTTGTTGGTCTTGAGCAGTCCGCCGGTCGCGGTGGCACCCACCCCGAAATAGGCGACCGTGGACAGCTTCTCCCAATCCAGGCGGGTCGAGCTATCGGACACCTCCCAGTACGGCAGGAAGCCGAAGATCTCGCGACGCAGCCCACCCGAACTGACGGCGGCCGCGGGCCGGACGGTGGCATCGCCGCTCGACGACGACCACAGGGCCGGATCGGCCGGGATGGCTTCGGCGGGATCGACCGCGGGCGCATCGATGACCGGTTCGGGGGTGGCGATGGGATCGGGGCTGACGGCCGGTCGTGGCGCCACGGTGAGATCCTCGCGCATCGACCTGCCGGAGATCCGGCCGGCGGGCAGCGCCCGTGGCGCGACGCCGCCTACGCGCCAGGTGTCGCCGGTGCGCGGCTTGAATGGCACGGTGACGCGGTCACCGGGTGCGAAGGCGATCCGATCGTCGGCGTGCGCCATCGCATCCTCGTACTGGACTGTGGGCTGCAGGCCACCGGCCGGCGCGTCGCGCGGGGAGGCCGCGTCAACCCCGGAAGGCGTTGCAGCGAGGGGCGCCAGGGCCGCCACGAGGAAGGTCACGACGACGAGAACGAGCCGGCGATCTCGTCGGCCTGGATCGGCGGGGCGGCGAAGGGTGATCGACACGACGCTCCTCAGCGGGTCAGTGGGCCCCAACCGTAGGCGCCCGACGCCGTGGCGGCTACGCGACGATGGTCCCGGTCGGCGCCGGTACGGTGTCCATCCGTGGAGTCCGGGGCGGTCCTGGACGGTCACCCCAGCGGGTAGGTCCGCGTCGTGCGCTGCGACTGGCCCTTCACGTCCACCCCCAGGACCTTGACGGTCAAGGTGCCGCTGGAGCCGCCCTTCTTCAAGACCAGCGTGACCTTGTAGGTGTAGGTGCCGGTCTTCGTGAGGGCGAGGCTCCACATCGACAGGCCGGGCTCGTAGATATAGGCCCGTGGAAGCGACGCCGACAGCGGTTCGGCGGAGGTCACGTAGACGGTCACGGACTGCCCGCGCGCCGGCGTCGCATCCGACAGGCGCTGATAGAACGCGTCCACTTCGACGGCGACGGACTGGCTGGCGGCGACCGACCCGTCCGTCGCGTAGACATAGGACTTGTACCGACCCTGCGGCAGCATCGTGCCGTCCGTCCGGCGCCCATCGAAGATCCACGTGGTCGTCCCGGCCGGAACGGCCACGGCGTCGAGATGGGTGTCGACGACGACGCCGGCGGCGTTCCGCAGCGTCCAGGTGACGGTCATCGGGCGGGCCAGCGTGAAGGACAGCGTGGATGTCTTGGCGTAGGCATCCAGGTCCTGCGGGTAGAACACAACGGCGGAGGTCGCGACCGACCGAAGGGCGGCTACCACGTTGACGCTTCGTTCAGCCCAGGTCCCGGTGTTCCCGACGGCGTCGACGGGATAGACCCGCATGACGTATCGGCCGTCCGGGACGACCGCGCCGCTGACGCCCTTGCCGTCCCACACGACACTCGTGGCCGCCGTGCCGCTCGGGACGGTGAAGCGCCGGACGAGCACGTTGTCGCTGTTGCGGACGCGGACCGTGAAGCTGCCCGCCTCGGCGTTGGTCGCCGACAGGGCGATCGTCTCGCGCCAACCGTCGCCGTTGGGGGCGAACCAGCTGACGAAATCGGCAGGCGGTGAGAACGCGGTGAGCTGCGGCGGGACCGTGTCCACGACGACCGAGGCGCTCGCCGTCGTCGGGCCGTTCGCCCACGCGTCCTGCGCCGTGACACTGACGTCATAGGTCCCATCGGCGACTGTGGCGCCACCGGCCGCGGTCCCGTCCCAGGTGGCGTTGAAGGTGCTGCCGGAACCGCTCCTGGAGAACAGGAGCGCGTTCGCTGCGTTGCGAACCTCGATGGTCCAGGTCGACGCCTCGGACAGGCGACCGGACAGGGTGGTCGTATCCATGATCGAGTCGCCGTTGGGCGAGAACGTGTCGCCGGTCTGGATCGAACGGACGACCGGGGCGCGGCTGTCACGCGGGGTCAGGACACCGCCCGCCATATAGCCATCGATGGACGGATCGTCGACGCCCTGGACGTGGACGATCGGGCTGCCGTCGGTCGCGCTGATGCCGGCCGCGGCGACGACCCGCAGGCGCGTTCCCGCGGCGAGCGTCGCATCCGGCGCACCGGCCACGGCCGGGGTGAGCGTGGTCGGGTCGCCGTACAGGCCGGCACCTTCGGCGGCGACATCGGCGTTGCCCGGGACCAGCAGGCTGGCCGGATCGGAGGAGGTGTCGCTGTACGCCGCGCCCAGGACGTCGTCCGTGGTGATCGTCCGGTCGCCGACCAGCGAGCGGTAGAACCCGGAGGTCGTCGTGTTCGGGTCGGAGAAGGCTATCGCGCCCGGCGTTCGCACCGAGTTGAAGGTGACGACATGGCCGTTGGCGTTCGGCTGCGTGCGCCACAGCTGTTCGATGGTCTGGTGGCTCGTGAACAGTGAGCGCAGGTAGGACACCGGGCCACTGTGGCCGTCGGCGATGACCGCCGATGCGCCGGCCCTCAGGAACCCGGCCGCGTAGTTGTCCAGCCGCTGGTGCGCTACAGAGATGCTCGGTTCGGCGTTGCCAGGCTCGGAGTTGCCGGCGGCGTAACAAAGGTGATGAAGCAGGACGATCGCGTTCGGGGCGAGGTCCAGCGTCGAGACGTACGGCTCGCCGTAGTAGGTGTTGTTGTAGTCCCCGGCGCCGTACGTGGCGTTCAGCCCGAAGCCGTCCTTCGTCGTGTAATTGGCGTCATACGTGTACGGGCTTGGCCAGCCGTTGCCATGGCCCATGTAGATCACGATGTTCGCCCCGACCACCGCGGCCTTGACCTTGGCCCACGTGGCGTAGGGGCTGTAGACCTTGATCACATTGGAGGTGTATTTGCGAGCCTCGACGTAGGCCAGGTCCGCGTACGTCCGGTAGCTTGCGGTCGTGCCGTGCGTCGCCCCGACGATGATCACGACCTTCGGCTGCGCGGGCACCGCGGCCGCGACTGCGGGCACGAACGCTCCCAGCGCGGCGACCAGGGTCAGGATCAGGATGGCGACGCTCTTGCGCAATGCGGACTCCGCGGCAGGGACGGACCGATCGGTTCGAGTGGTCAGCGTCCCCCATCACGGCTCTGAGCTCAATCGCGGGAAGGTCCCGACAGGGCCTAGGCCATTCGGGTCAAGGATCGTGGCGCAGGCGCACCACCAGGTCGGCCAGGGAGGGGTTGGACCGGTCCCGTTCGGACAGGATCGGGACCCCGTCAGGGGTGTCCGGGACGGCCGGCCAGTCGACCGCGGCGGCCGGATCGTCCCAGGCGAATCCCAGCTCATCGGAGCCGTCGTACTCGTTCGTCACGAGGTAGAGCAGCTCCAGGGGGCCCAGCGCGAGGAAGCCATGAGCGACTCCACTCGGGATGACGACCCACTCGTCGGCGACGAGTTCACGGGTCTCGACGACGGCCGCGGATGACGCCCCGACCAGCATCGGACGAAGGTCCACCAGGGCGACGAACGCGCGACCGGCAGCCACGGTCCAAAAGTCGAGCTGGCGCCGGTGGAAGTGCAGCCCACGCAGGACGCCGGACGCCGAACTGGACAGGTTGGCCTGGACGAACGTGGGCGTCGAGACGGCCGGCGCGCCGGCGTCCGCCGCCGGGATCACCTCGAACGCGCTAGCTCGCCATAGCTCGCGAAAGGCGCCCCGGTCATCAGCGTGGCGTGCGATCGCGCCGTATCGGACACCAGGCAGGGCGGACGGCGGCCGTACCAGGCTCACGCGGTCCGCCGCCAGGCCCGGAGCAGGGCCGGCGCGTAGTCGGCCATCGCCGCGGACCACGGCCGCAATGGTGCGCCGTACGGGAGCGGCGTCTGGGCCAGGATCGCCCGCCGGGGCGGCGTGGACGGCCGGGGCCAGTCCGCCAGGGCGATCGCTTCCGTCTGGACGTCCAGCCCGGCGCGCTCGAACACGTCCCGTGCCCACTCCGCGCGACTGGCTACGCCGCCATTGACGATGTGGTGGGTCCCGTCCAAGGCATCCTCAGCGAGGAGATCTACGATGCTCTCGGCCAGGTCGTGTGTGTAGGTCGGCGTCCCCCACTCGTCCGCGACGATCCGCAGGGGCTGGCCGGCCCCTCGGGCCCGGGTCGCTGCGGCGAGGATACGGCCGGGAAAGTCCGTCGCAGGCGAGCCGAACAGCCACGCGGTCCGCACGATCCCCAGGTGTCCGGCGGTGGCGGTGTAGGCCGTGCGCGCCGCCGCCTCGCCGGCCGCCTTGGATCTGCCGTACGGGTTGATCGGGTTCGGCAGGTCGTCCGGTCCGTAGGCCGCGCCGTCCGGCAGCGTCCCGTCGAACACCTCGTTCGTCGACACCACGACCAGGTCCAGGCCACGGTCGGCGCAGGCCCGTGCCAGGACCCCGGTCGCGTGCGCGTTGCGGGCCATCGCCAGCTCCGGGTCGCGGGCGCAGCCATCCACGTCTGTCCAGGCCGCGGCATGGACGACGACCTCCGGGCGAGCGCGGTCGAGCAGCCCGCCCACCCCCTCAGGGGCGTCCAGGTCGAACGAGGCTCGCGCCCAGGCCGTAGGTCCGGCCGGGCCCGTGAACGGCGCGTCCGCGAGGGCCGCGACCAGCGCGCTCCCGAGTCGACCGCCCGCGCCCGTCACCGCGACCCGCATCAGTCCGTAGGGGCCGAGGACGCCAGACGGCGCCCGTACTGGCGCTCGTAGTACGCGTCCCAGTCGCCGGAGCGCGTCGCCCGCCACCAGGCCTCGTTCGCCCTGTACCAGTCGACGGTCTCTG
This sequence comes from Candidatus Limnocylindrales bacterium, assembly GCA_046593725.1. GTDB lineage: Bacteria > Chloroflexota > Limnocylindria > Limnocylindrales > CSP1-4 > SPCO01. The sequence goes on along the minus strand of JBKJQY010000037.1, from coordinate 6,067 downwards.
CGAGGCCGGCCTCGAACGTCCTCGTCGGCGTCCAGCCGAGGGCGGTCAGCCTCGACCCATCCATCGCGTAGCGACGGTCGTGCCCGGGCCGATCCTCCACGGTGCGGACCAGCGACCACGGCTTGCCCAACCGCTCGAGCAACAGCGCGATCGTGTCCCGGTTGGTCATCTCGGTGCCACCGGCGATGTTGTAGATCCCGCCCGCCTGGCCGTGGCGCAGGACGAAGTCCACGCCATCGGCGTGGTCGGAGACGTGCAGCCAGTCGCGCCGCTGCAGGCCGTCGCCGTACATCGGCAGATCACGGTCGTCCAGCGCGTTCGTGATAAACAGCGGGATGAGCTTCTCGGGATGCTGGTACGGCCCATAGGTGTTGGAGCCGCGGGTCGTGACCGCGTCAACGCCATGGGTGATGACATAGCTGCCGACGAGCAACTCCCCGGCCGCCTTCGCGGCGGCATATGGCGAGCGCGGCGCGAAGGGCGCGTCCTCCCCGGCATGACCCACCTCGATCGAGCCGTAGACCTCGTCCGTCGAGACCTGCAGATAGCGCGGCCGATGGGCCGCCGTGCGGGCCGCTTCCAACAGCACATGGACCCCGATGACGCCCGTCAGCAGGAACGCTTCCGGATCCAGGATCGAGCGGTCAACGTGCGACTCGGCGGCGAAGTTGACGATCGCGTCCGACTCGGCGACGAGCGTCGCGACCAGCTCCGCGTCGGCGATGTCCCCCCGGACGAAGCGCAGTCGGTCGGCCAGTCCCGGATCCGCTCGGACAGCGTCAAGGTTCGATTCGTTGCCGGCGTAGGTGAGCTTGTCGAGGACCGTGATGGTCGTCCCGTCCCGGCGCCCCAGGATCTCGCGGACGTAGCACGAGCCGATGAACCCGGCGCCGCCCGTGACCAGCAGCCGCCCGAGGGCGCGGTCCGTCATGCGATCGTCAGCCCACCGGCCGGACGACGGGTGGGGCCAGCTTGCCCTCGGCGTCGTCGGCGGCGGCCAGTTCGGCCGCCCGCAGGAGCGACGGCACGGTCCCGGCGTCGGTCCAGTGCCCATCGTAAACCTGGGTGAACAGGCCGCCACTCGGGATGTAGTGGTTGAGGACGTCGGTGATCTCGAATTCACCGCGGCCGGACGGCGCCAGCCCTTCGATGACATCGAAGACGTCCGGACGCAGGAAGTACACGCCGATCGGGATGAGGTCGCTCTTTGGCTCGGCCGGCTTCTCCTCGAAGCCCACGACGCGCCCGTCCGCATCAAACTCCGCGACGCCGAACCGCTGCGGGTCCGGGACCTGGTACAGGAGCGTGCCGGCGCCATACGGCCCGGCCTCGAACTCGGCCGCGACCGACGCGAGCTTGTCGCCGCGCAGGATGTTGTCGCCAAGGACGCAGCAGAACGCGTCGTCGCCAACGAAATCCCGGGCGAGCCCGATCGCGTGGGCGATGCCGAGTGCGCCCGGCTGGTAGCGGTACGTCAGGTCCAGCCCGAAGTGCGACCCGTCCGCGAGCAGTTCCACGACGTCGCCGACGCTCTTGCCGCCGATGACGACCATCACCTCGCGGATGCCCATCCCGGCCAGCGTGTCGATCGGGTAGTAGATCATCGGCCGGTCGTAGATCGGCAACAGGTGCTTGTTGGTGACGATCGTGAGGGGGAAGAGCCGGGTGGCCGTGCCGCCGGCGAGGACGATGCCTTTCACGCCCGAAGCCTAGCAGCCCGGCAGGAGCCCGATCCGATCGCTGTTTCGTCACCACTCGGAGACGCCTTGGTGTTGACTGCCCGCACCACATCGTGGGTCGGGAATGAACGTTTCGGGTCGCTGGAGCATCTGTACCTGGTAGAGCGGTCTCCCTATCTCGGGAGACGCCCCACAGGAGGGTTCGTCATGCGCGTCGCACGACTTGGGTTGATGGTCGGCTTGCTTGGAGCGCTGCTGCTGGCGCCAATAGCCAGTGCCGCCACACAGACGACAGTGATCCAGATCCACAACGTGTTCGGTGTCACAGAGACATTCACGACCAACGGCGGCATCCTGTGTGCCTCCGGCACGAGCGTAACGGATCCGATCTCCTTCGCCGGCGGCGGTGCCCAAGGCCGCGGCGTCTTCACCTTCCATCTAACCAAGACCCTGACCTGCACGGATGGCAGCGGCTCGTTCCAGATCCTCGTCAACGCAGCCACCGCGCCATCCTCGCCGGGCACGCTGGGCGGTTTTGCTGTCAAAGGCGGCACCGGCGCCTACGCGACGCTCCAGGGCGCCGGCTCACTGGTCGGCACGAACACCGACGTCGGCATCGATGACGTGTACACGGGCCGACTTACGAACTGACACGCGGGGCGCGATGGGCCAGGGGGATCGTCGCGCGGACCTGGGAAGGGGGGACGGACTTGGCCGGTAGTCGCTACGAAAGCGGCTGCCGGCCATCCTAAGGATAGGCAAGGTCCAACGCACCGGACGAGCGAAGCGGCCATCGCCTGATGGCGCGGTATACTCCCCGGGCTTCCCCGCATGTCGCCCAAGTGACCCGCCGCCCGCTCGTGCGGCGCCCGCGCGGCGACGCTCACACGACGAAGGATCCACTCCGCATCATGTTCGACCGCTTCCTCGGGATCTTCTCCCGCGACATCGGGATCGACCTCGGGACCGCCAACACGCTGGTCCACGTCCGCAACCGCGGGATCGTGATGAGCGAACCGTCCGTCGTCGCCATCGATGCCAAGACCCGTCGTGTGCTGGCCATCGGCGCGGAGGCCAAGCGGATGGTCGGGCGGACCCCGGCCAACATCATCGCGGTCCGACCGCTGCGAGACGGCGTCATCAGCGACTTCGACGTCACAGAGCAGATGATCAAGTACTTCGTGAACCGGGTCCACGACCGGGTGGGCCTCATCCCGCGTCCGCGGATGCTGCTGGGCATCCCGTCCGGCGTCACCGAGGTGGAGAAGCGCGCGGTCCGTGACGCCGCGCTCAACGCCGGCGCCCGCTGGGCCCGCCTCATCGAGGAGCCGATGGCCGCCGCGATCGGTGCCGGGCTCCCGGTCAGCGAACCATCGGGCAGCCTCATCGTGGACATCGGCGGCGGGACCACGGAAGTCGCCGTGCTGAGCCTGGGTGGCATCGTGGTCAGCCGGAGCATCCGCATCGGTGGCGATGAGATGGACCAGGACATCGTCACGTTCGCCCGCCGCGAGTACAACCTGTTCCTGGGCGAGCGCACGGCGGAGGACATCAAGATCGCCATCGGCTCGGCGGCTCCCGGCGACTGGGACGCCCAGCGCGTGACCCTCCGCGGTCGCGACCTGCTGACCGGCCTGCCGCGCAGCGTCGAAGTGGGCGCGGACCAGATCCGCGAGGCCATCGAGCCGTCCGTCGCCCAGATCGTGGACACCGTCAAGGACACGATCGAGGAGACGCCGCCGGAGCTCGTCGCTGACATCATGGATCAGGGCATCGTCCTAGCCGGCGGCGGCGCCCTCCTGGCCGGCCTCGACAGGCGCGTGGCCGAGGCCACCCAGATGCCCGTCCACATCGCCGACGACCCGCTGACCTGCGTCGCGCGCGGGACCGGCATCGTCCTCGAGGAACTCGACGCGATGGACCGCGTGCTCGTCGCCGAGACGTACTCGCGGCCGCCTCGCTGACGGCTGCCGTGGCCACGACACCAGCCCTCCAGGACCGCGCCGCTCGTCGAGCCGGCATCGCCTTCGTCGTGTTGTTGGTCGCATCCGTGATGCTGATGGCGTTCTCGTCCAACCCGGCCATCCGCGATGCCCAGAACGGCATCGGCTTCGCCTTCCGGCCGATCCAGAGCACCCTGGATTCCGTCGCCTCCAGCATCGCGTCGATCGGGACGGCGATCAACGAGATCGACCGGCTGCGGACGGACAACGAGGCCCTCCGCGCGGAGAAGGCACGGCTTGAGGCGGAGAACTCCCGCCTGGCCGAGTTCGGACGCGAGAATGAGCTGTTGACCGGGATGCTCCAACTGCGGGCCGGCTTCGAACTGAAGACCACCGCTGCGGCCGTGATCGCGCGAGAGTCGTCCGAGTTCCGGCGCACGGTCACCCTCGACAAGGGCTCCAACGAGGGGATCGCGGTCGGGGACGTGGTGGTCGCCAACGGCGGCGCCCTGGCCGGTCGCGTGACTGCGGTAGGTCCGGAAAGCGCGACCGTGGTCCTGCTCACCGATGGCGCCTCGACCGTCATCGGTCAGCTGCCAAGCGCCGCCACCGGGGAGGTCGAAGGCCACCTCGCCGACACGCTGCCCATGACCCAGATCGACGCGAGCGCCGTGATCGCCGTCGGCGACGAGGTCGTCACCGCCGGCATAGAGCTTGGCAGTGGCGTTCGCTCGCCGTATCCCAAGGGCCTGGTCATCGGCCAGGTCGTGGATCTGAAGCGCGATGCCAACGACGTCGTCCAGACGGCCTTCCTGCAGCCGGCCGCGGACCTCGATCGCCTCGAGTACGTGCTCGTCATCCTGGACTACGAGGGTGGCCTGCCGCCGATCGAACAACAGCCGGTCGACTGCCCCACCGACGGCACGCTCCCCGAGGGCGAATCGCCATGCTTCGCCAGCCCGCCGCCATCCGCGGCTCCGAGCGTCAGCCCCAAACCCTGACCCGCCGACCGCGTTGCGGTCCTGTGAGGACCGTGATCCGCACGATCTCCTCGTGAACGTTGACGCTATCGGCCTTCCGATGTCGGATCCGGCCGGTGGCCAGGCACGTTCGCCACGATCGCGGTCCCTCCAGGACCGGAGCGGTCACCCCGACCACGGGACAGGACGACGGCACCCGTCGCCCGTTGTTATCCGCGGCTCCGAGGCGCGCCCAGGAACGTTGAGGCGCGCCCAGGCATCGGCAACGCCCACCCGATCAGTCCGCGGCCCGCACAGACGACCCGGGGCGGTCGAACGCCACGCCCCGATCTCGCAGAGACACGAACGCGTCATGGCCGATGACCAGGTGATCCAGGAGTTGGATATCGAGCAACCGGCCCGCCGCGAGCGCTTCGGCGGTCAGATGCAGGTCGTCCGGTGACGGCGTCGGGTCGCCGCTTGGATGGTTATGCACCAGGATCACGCCGGATGCATTCAGTCGGACGGCGTCGCGGAACAGCTCCCCCACCCTGACCAGCGACGAGCTGACGTTGCCCTGATAGACCGTCGCGACGCGCAGGACGTGGTTCTTCGTATCGAGGAGCACGACCCGAAGCTCCTCGCGTTCCAGCCGGCCCATCTGCAGGATCAGGCGATCCGCGAGGTCGCGCGGACTGCGGATCGTGGGCCGCGCCTCCGGCCAGTCCGCCAGCATCCGGCGCCCCAGTTCGAATGCCGCCACCAGCTGCGCGGCCTTGGCGCCACCGACCCCGGGGATCTCCCGCAGCTCCAGCTCCGAGGCCCGGGCGAGCTCGGTCAGGCCGTCGTGGCGAACCAGCGCATCGCCGGCGAGATCCACCGCCGACCGGCCGCGAGTGCCGGAGCCCCATACCAGGGCGATCAGTTCCGCGGAGGTGAGGCCGGCCGGCCCACGGAGCTCGAGGCGCTCGCGCGGCCGCTCCATGACCGGCAGCTCGCGGATGGTTCGGCCGTGACAGGAGGCATGGACATCGACCACCGCTGGACTCCGATCAGGCTGCACGACCGCGGCGGTCAGGCGTCCCCTGGGCCCGAACGACGGAAGCCCGCCGATTCCCCCCGCCATCCGGACCCTGAGGACACTGCGAAGCCTACTCAGCGGCGCTCATCCGGGACTCACTCGCCGATCCACGGCGGCTCATCAGGTCCCGGGGATACCCTGCCGGAGTGCCATCTCGGCCACGACAAGGAGGATGCCGTTGAAGGTCGCGTGGAGCCCGAGTGACGCCCAGATGGACTCGCGCTTCACGAACAGGTAGCCCAGGGCGAACGCGACAGGGACGCGTGACGCGAAGCCGATGAAGGCGAGTTGTGCGGCCTCGCCCGCCGTGCCACCGGAGATCGTGAGGACGTGGACGAGCGCGAAGAACAGGGCGCCGCGGACGATCCCTCGACGCGCCCCGAGCCCGCGGGCCCAGGCCGTCGT
>JBKJQY010000073.1:0-9271 GCA_046593725.1 Candidatus Limnocylindrales bacterium | reverse complement strand
GGTGCAGGCGCTTTTGGGCGTGCTGACGCGTTGACAATCAATACCCGCAATCCTTATGTCTGCGGTCACATCGCACCCCATATGGCGCGGCCTCTCTCCACCCGCGCCAACTCGCGTCGCCCTGGCTTTCACGGCTGCGGCGGAGATGGGCTAAGCCCCTGTTTTAAGGAATTAAATCCAATGCTTTCCATCGGTTCGCTCGCGGCGAAACTGTTCGGCACTTCGAACGACCGGAAAGTCAAAGCGTTCCGCTCCAGAATCGAGGCCATCAACGCCCTCGAACCAGAGGTAGAACAACTCTCAGATGACGAACTCAGGGCGAGAACCGAAGCATTTCGCGCTGAAATCCGCAACGGCGCCACCCTCGAGGACCTTTTGGTGCCGGCGTTCGCCACGGTTCGGGAGGGCGCAAAGCGCTCGCTCGGTCAGCGCCATTTCGACGTTCAGCTCATCGGCGGCATGGTGCTCCATAAGGGCGACATCGCCGAAATGAAGACCGGCGAAGGCAAAACCCTTGTCGCAACGCTGGCAGTATATCTGAACGCGCTGGCTGAAAAGGGCGTTCACGTCGTCACCGTCAACGACTACCTCGCCCGCCGCGACCCGCAGTGGATGGGCCCCGTCTTCCATTTCCTGGGCGTCAGTCTCGGGATGATCACCCACGACGCGTCATTCCTGTTCGAGCCCGGCTACCCGACCAGCGACGAGCGCCTCATCAACCTTCGGCCGGTCAGCCGGCGCGAGGCCTACGCCGCGGACGTGACCTACGGCACGAACAACGAGTTCGGGTTCGACTACCTGCGCGACAACATGGTCACGGAGATCGATCAGCGCGTGCAGCGCGAGCGCAGCTTCGCGATCGTCGACGAGGTCGACAACATCCTGATCGACGAGGCACGGACGCCGCTCATCATCAGCGGCCAGGCGGAGGAATCCGCTGACCTGTACTTCACCTTCGCGAGGCTCGTGCCGCGTCTCAAGGGGCGCCCGGAGGGTGCCGAGGAGGGCGGGGACTACTTCATCGACCTGAAAGACCGAGCCGTCAGCCCGACCGAGGAGGGGGTCGACAAGATGGAGGGGTTCCTGGGCGTCGAGAACATGTACGACGCGGACCCACGCCTGGCCCGGCACTTCGAGCAGGCTCTCCGGGCGCATGCCCTGTACAAGCGGGACAAGGACTACATCGTCAAGGACGGCGAGATCGTCATCGTCGACGAGTTCACCGGCCGCCAGATGCCCGGGCGTCGCTGGAGCGAGGGCCTCCATCAGGCCGTCGAGGCGAAGGAGGGCCTGCGCGTCCAGCGTGAGAGCGTCACCCTCGCCACGATCACCTTCCAGAACTACTTCCGCCTGTACGACAAGCTGGCCGGCATGACCGGCACGGCGATGACCGAGGCCGAGGAGTTCCACAAGATCTACAAGCTGGAAGTGGTGGCCATCCCCACCCACCGCGACATGATCCGCGACGATGAGGCGGACCTGGTCTTCCGCGATGAGAAGGCCAAGTTCAACGCGATGATCGAGGAGATCGTCGAGATGCAGGAAGCCGGACGCCCGGTCCTGGTCGGCACGATCTCCGTGGAGAAGTCCGAGTTGGTCGCGACGATGCTCAAGCGGCGCGGCGTCAAGCACGAGGTCCTCAACGCCAAGTTCCACGAGCAGGAGTCGGGCATCGTCGCGCAGGCCGGTCGAACCGGCGCCGTGACCATCGCCACGAACATGGCCGGTCGAGGCACGGACATCCTGCTGGGCGGCAACCCGGCCGGCCTCGCGTCGGAGAACCTCCACAAGCAGGGCCTCAACCCGGCCGAGGTAGACAAGACGACCTACGCGGCGGCGCTCGCCGAGGCGAAGGTCATCACGTCGGTCGAGCACGAAACGGTCGTGCAAGCCGGCGGGTTGCACATCATCGGCACGGAGCGCCACGACTCCCGGCGAATCGACAACCAGCTCCGTGGCCGCGCCGGCCGGCAGGGCGACCCCGGGTCCTCACGCTTCTACCTCTCCCTCGAGGACGACCTGATGAAGCGCTTCGCCAACGAGCGTGTCGCTGGGCTCATGGAGCGCCTGGGCCTGGACGAGGACACCGCCATAGAGTCGCGCCTCGTGTCCAAGACCATCGAGTCCGCCCAGAGCCGCGTCGAGGGCTTCAACTTCGACATGCGCAAGCGCGTCGTCGAGTACGACGACGTGATCAACAAGCAGCGCGAGACGATCTACGCCGAGCGCGACAAGGTCCTCCACAACGAGGACCTGACCGAGACGGTGCGCCAGTTCATCGACGAGGAGGTCGAGGCGATCGTCGCCACGGACCTTGTCGGCGACGATGCGCACGAGTGGAACCTGGACGGGCTGTCCAACGCACTCCAGACCATGGGCATCACCGGCGAAGGGACCTCGGCGGATGAGCTCTGGGAGCTGGGGACCCGCGACGCCATCACCGAGCACCTCCTGGTCCTCGCGGACCAGCGGATGGAGGCTCGGGCGACGGAGATCGGCGAGGCCGACTGGAGCACGGTTGAGCGGATGGTCCTCGTCCGGACCATCGATTCGCTGTGGGTGGAGCATCTCACCGAGATCGACGACATGCGGCGCGGCATCGGCCTTCGCGGCTACGCGCAACAGGATCCGCTCAACGAGTTCCGGCGCGAGGCGTACGACCTGTACGAGGAGCTGCGCAGCCTCATCCGCCACGGCGTGGCGAGTTCCATCTTCCGAGTCACGGTCACCCGCCAGCCAGCCCCGCAGCCCGGTGGCGATCCCGCGATCGCGGCCAGCCTGGCGGCCGGCGCCGCGGCACTCACCAGCGGCGGTGGCGCGGCGACACCGCCGGCCGGAGGGCCTGGCAGCCGGACAGCGCCGCAGATCCCCGCGCCGAGTGGTCCCGGTTCGGCCATCCTCAAGGGCGCCCTGCCGTCCGCCCCCAAGATCGACACGGCGCGCGAGCAGCTCGGCGAAGCGCCAGTCGCGGGAGGTGCGGCCAGCGGCGGTGGCCGCAGTGGCAGCGGTTCTGCCTCCGGACCGGCCCTCGGCTTCACCCCGGGTGGAGCGCGGATCGGCCGCAACGATGCGTGCTGGTGCGGCTCAGGCGCCAAGTACAAGAAGTGCCACGGCCGCTGACCCCGGCCGCACATCTGACTCCGGCGGACTGACCGGCTTCATGCCAGATGACCATCTGGTACTGCTTGGGCCGGATCGACCAGCAGGGCCCTTCGGCGCTGAGCGTGACCTGCCACACGAACCCGACCGATCGAGCGGATGACCAAGCCCGACGGTCACCTGCCGTGACTCCGGAAGTTCCCTCTTGGCGATAGGAGTTTGGCCCCGTATACTGTGCCAAGCCTGCCACCCCGGACCGCTCGAGCTCCCCGGCAGGTCGTGTCCCTAGCCCTACGACCGTGCCCAGCCGCTAGAGAGAGGGAGTCCGTGAAGCAGGCCGAGGAAGCCGCGTTCGTCGATCTGATCGCCTGCGAGCGTGACTGCCGGTCGTGCAGTTACGCGGCAGCACTCGACTGCGACGGCAATTGCGGCGTCTGTCCCCACAACGGCTACTGCCCGTGCGTCAACCCCGTCGTCGCCCGTAGCAAGACGGCGCTCCGGCTCATCGAGCTGCGCCCCATCCTGCTCCAGGATCTGCAGGCCCGGAACTAGGTGGACGCGTCCACCATCCGCGACCTGACTGAACGGATCCGGTCGACGTCGGGGCATCTTTGACCTCGAGGCCAAGGACACACGGGTCGCCGAACTCGAGGTACTGACCCAGGAACCCGGGTTCTGGGACGACCAGCGCGGCGCGCAGAAGGTCCTTCGCGAGGCGAATGGCCTGCGCGAGGAGATCACCACGTGGCGGGCCCTTGCCGTTCGCGCCGAAGATCTCCAGGCGGCCCTCGAGCTGCTCGACGAAGGCCCTGACGCGGAACTCGAGGCTGAGCTGACCCGCGACGCCGCCACCCTCGAGAAGGACGTCGTGCGCGAGCGGACCGCGCTCCTGTTCTCCGGTGAGTACGACGATCGCAACGCGATCCTGTCGATCAGTGCGGGCGCCGGCGGCACCGAGGCGACCGATTGGGCGGACATGCTCCTGCGGATGTACCTGCGCTGGGCGGAACGCCATCGATTCCACACCGAGATCGTGGACCGCCAGGAAGGCGACCAGGCCGGCATCAAGAGCGCGACCGTGGAGATCGAGGGTCGCCGGGCATACGGCTGGCTCCGAGCCGAACGCGGTGTCCATCGGCTCGTCCGGATCTCGCCGTTCGACTCGCAGAACCGCCGCCAGACCACGTTCGCGCTGATCGAGGTGCTGCCGGAGGCCGAGGACGATGTCGAGATCGAGCTCGACTGGGACGAGATCCGCGTCGACACGTTCCGAAGTCAGGGGGCCGGCGGCCAGCACGTCAACAAGACGGACTCGGCCGTTCGGCTGACTCACCTCCCGACCAACATCGTGGCGCAGAGCCAGAACGAGCGCAGCCAGACCCAGAACAAGGAGATGGCGATCAAGGTGCTGAAGTCACGGCTGCTGGAGCGTGCGCTCGAGGAGCGCGAGGCGGCGGTCCGCAAGCTCAAGGGCGAGCACGTCGAGGCGGGCTGGGGTAACCAGATCCGGAGCTACGTGCTGCACCCGTACCAGATGGTCAAGGACCTGCGCACCAACCACGAGACCGGCAACACCACCGCGGTCCTGGACGGCGACCTGGACGAGTTCATGCAGGCGGAACTGGAGCGCGTCATCGGCGGCGACGGGCCCACAGAGTGACGGACGGCCTGGTCCTGCGGGGGATGCAGACGCCTGACATCCGCGAGGCGACAGCGGACGATCTTGAGGCCTGCGCACACGTCTGGCACAAGTCCCTGAACGACTACCTGATGCGGCTCAGCCAGCCCGAGTGGCCGTTCGATCCGGCCGGGATCACGGCCCTCTACGCGCACACGCTGTCCACCGATCCGGACCGGTTCCTGGTCGCGGTCCGCTCCGACCCGACCGACGCCACACCGGACGGGGAGCGCATCGTCGCCTTCGTGTCGGCGGTCGTCCGTGACCGCCTCTGGTTCCTCTCGATGCTGTTCGTGCTGCCCGAGGAACAGGGCACGGGCGTGGGGCGCGAACTGCTGGAACGCGTCCTTCCGGCACCCGACAGCGGTCTCGTCCTGGGGACCGCGACGGACAGCGCCCAACCCATCTCGAACGCGCTGTACGGCCGCTATGGGATGGTCCCGCGGATGCCGCTCCTGAACCTGTCCGGTGAACTACGGCGACCGGCCGCGCTCAGGGAGCTGCCGGACGGCACGACCGCCATCACGTTCGAGGAGATGGTCGCCGACGCCGGCGACGGGACGGGCCACCGCGCCCTGGCGGAGCTGGTCAACGGCCTGGACCTGGCCACGCTCGGGGTGACGCATCCGCAGGACCACGCGTGGCTGCGTGTGTCGAAGCGCCGAGGCTTCGTCTACCGATCGGCGGATGGCGAGGTCCGGGGCTACGGCTACAGCTCGGAGGCGGGCCGGGTGGGACCGATCGCCGTCCTGGATCCATCACTCATGGCGCCGGTGCTTGGTCACCTGCTGCGTGCCGTGCCACCGCGTGGCGCGTATGCGATCTGGACCCCGGGAGCTGCTGGCGAGGCCGTCAAGATGCTGCTGGACGCTGGCCTGCGCCTGGAGCCGTTCCCCATCCTGCTGTGCTGGAGCGACGACGGGATGGACTTCAGTCGCTACCTGCCGATCTCGCCGGGACTGCTCTAGGGACCCATCCGGACCGCACCGCCACCCACCAGACAGGACCATCGTCCGGTGTCCGGATGCACCGCTGGTCACGTTTGCCGGTCCAGGGGTCGGGTGGTAGCCTCAGGCAGATGTGGCTCTCCCTGCCGTGCCCGCGGACGGAGCCCAGCCAGACAGCACCGGCGCCACCCTGCGTCGGCTGACTCGCCCGCGGAGCCGAATGTGACCATCGCCCCCGCGCCGCAACCGGCGCGCTCCACCAGCCGACCACCGGATCGCTCCCTGGACCAGGCTGCCCCGGAACGGGCCGTGCTCGTGCTGCACGACGTCACCAAGCAGTACCCCAACGGCAAGGTCGCCCTGCGCGACGTGGACCTGGTCATCCCGGAAGGCGACTTCGTCTTCCTGGTGGGTCCGTCCGGTGCGGGCAAGTCGACGCTCATCAAGCTGCTCATCCGCGACGAGGTCGCCACGCGGGGTGAGGTCGTGCTGGACGGCCAGGACCTCGCTCGCCTGCCGCGGCGCAAGGTGCCCAAGATGCGCCGCAAGATCGGGATCATCTTCCAGGACTTCAAGCTCCTCCCGACCAAGACGGTCTGGGAGAACGTGGCGTTCGCCCTGGAAGTGACCGGCACCCCGCGGCGCAAGGTCAAGCCGGCGGTCGATCGCGTCCTGGCGCTGGTCGGTCTCAGCGCGCAGGCCCTCCAGACTCCCAACCAGCTGTCCGGCGGGGAGCAGCAGCGCACCGCCATCGCTCGCGCCCTCGTCCACGACCCGCGCCTCATCATCGCCGACGAACCCACCGGCAACCTGGATCCGCTGATCAGCTGGGAGATCCTGCAGCTGCTGCTGCGCATCAACGAGCTCGGCGTGACCGTGCTCATGGCAACGCACAACGCCGACGTCGTGACGGCGCTTCGGCGACGGGTCGTGGCGCTTGAAGAAGGCCGGATCATCCGCGACGAGGTGGGCGGTGCCTACCACTACGAGGACTGAGCGGTGATCTCCTTCGTCGCCTTCAGTCTCAAACGTGCCTGGGAGGGCTTCTGGCGGAACGCCCTGATGAGCCTCGCGGCAACGGCCACGATGGTCCTGATGCTGCTCCTGCTGGCCGGGTTCTTCATCATCCAGACGGGCCTGCTGGCCGGCCTCCAATTCACCGAGCAGAAGGTCCAGGTCGTGGCCTACCTCCAGTCCAACGCCACCGACAACGCCATCGCCACCCTGCAGGGACGCATCAAGACGATGCCGGAGGTCGCGTCCGTGACGTTCGTGAGCCGTGAGCAGGCGCTGGCCGACTTCCGGGCGTCGATGAAGGAGCAGGGACGCGAGGACCTGACGAAATACCTCGACAGCAACCCGCTGTACGCCAGCCTTGAGGTGAAGCTCGCCGACCCAGCAGGAGTGAGCACGGTCACCCAGGCGCTACGTGTCGAGCCGCTCATCCGCAACGTCATCAACATCGAAGACCTGGTGCAGCGCGTCCTGACCGTCACCAGCATCCTGCGGACCGCCGGCACCGTGCTCCTGATCGTGGTCGGGATCATCGCCCTGTTCATCATCGTGAACACGATCCGGCTTGCCGTCGTGGCACGCGCGGAGGAGATCGAGATCATGCGCCTGGTCGGCGCGTCCGATGCGTTCATCCGCTGGCCCTTCGTCTTCGAGGGCGCGTTCGTGGGCTTCCTCGGGGCGGTCATCTCGCTGGGCATCCTGGCCGTGGCAGCCGAGCCGATCGGTGGCTTCATGGTGGACTTCTTCCGTGTCCTGCCGATCCAGTTCGGCTCACTGACGCGCGATCTCTTCGTGCTGGTGATGGGCGCCGGCGTCGGGCTCGGCGTGCTCGGCTCGTGGCTATCCGTGCGGACCTACCTCATCCGCTGACGCTGTCTCGCTTCGCTCGGGACCGACAGGACCATCAAGCCGAGGGCCTATCCGGAAGACCCGAGGTACGCTTGTCGCCCTTTCACCCGGACGCCCCACGCAGGACAGATCCACCGATGATCCCAGCCGATCCAGACCTCCCGGATCCCATCGATGCGGATGCGCCCGGACCGCTCGCCGCGGACCCCATCCCAGCCGAGTCCCTGACCGTGGAACCTTTCAACGCGCCGGCCTCGGGTCGCTTGGGCCCGTCGGCCCGCCACCTGCCGATCCTGCCCATCGCGATCGCCCTGGTCGCGATCCTGGCCGGCGGAGCGCTCTTCATGTCCGGCTACTCGATGGGGGCCAAGGGAGCCTCGCAGCCCGGTACGCCCGTCTCCGAGCAGGAGGCGTTCCAGCCGTTCTGGGACGCGTACCACTCCATCGACCAGCGCTACGCCGGCGGCGACGTCGACCGAAACGTCCTCGTCGAGGGCGCCATCAAGGGCATGATCGATGCGCTCGGCGACCCGTATTCCTCGTACCTCACCTCGGAGGAGTATCGGAACTCCCTCCAGGGCATCAACGGCCAGTTCGAGGGGATCGGCGCTGAGATCGCCAGCCAGGCCACGAACGGCACCCAGGGCTGCTCGACGCTCGGACCGGACTGCCGCCTGGTCGTGATCGCCCCGATCGACGGGTCGCCGGCCAAGGAGGCCGGCCTGCTGCCGGGCGACCTCGTACTAGCCACGGACGGCGTCAGCCTGGATGGGCTGACCGTGGACGGCGCGCGGGAGAAGATCCGCGGACCGAAGGGCACGATCGTGACGCTCACGGTGCAGCGCGGCACGGCTGCCCCGTTCGACCTGAAGATCACCCGCGACATCATCCAGCAGAAGGAAGTCGATTCGAAGATCCTGGCCGGCGGCAAGGTGGGCTACGTCCGGATGGCCGGGTTCTCCGACGCCGCCGCGACACAGGTTCGTGACGCGCTCAAGGCCCACGTCGACGCCGGCCGGACCAAGCTGATCCTCGACCTCCGGGGAAACCCGGGCGGGTTCGTGACGGCAGCCCGGTCCGTGGCCAGCGATTTCATCGCCGACGGCGTCATCTTCTGGGAGCAGGATGCCAACGGCAAGCAGACCTCCACGGCCGCGGTGAGTGGCGGCTTCGCGACCGACGCGAAGCTGACCGTCGTGTGCCTCATCGATGGCGGCAGTGCGTCCGCCAGCGAGATCGTGGCCGGCGCGCTCCAGGACACCAAACGAGCGCAGCTCATCGGCCAGCAGTCGTTCGGCAAGGGCACCGTCCAACAGTGGCAGGAGCTGGGCGACGGGAGTGCGTTCAAGCTGACGATCGCCCGCTGGCTCACCCCGAACAAGCGCTGGATCCACGACGTCGGCCTGACGCCGGATGTCGTAGTCACGATCCCTGAAGGGACGCCGGCAGGCCAGGACCTGACGCTCGACAAGGCGATCGAGGTGCTCGGTGGGTCAGCGCTGGTGGAGTGGCGCATCGCCGCCTGAACGCGCCTCTTGCGCCCGCATTCCGGTTCGGGTACGGTTCGCGGGAACGAAAGGAGGTGATGTGCAGTGATCGACAGTACGCGTAGCTGCACCACCTCGCAGGAGATGGCCGTTTAGTCGGACACCCCTGTGGGTGGGTAAGCAACTCGAGCGCCGGT
>JBKJQY010000134.1:0-2917 GCA_046593725.1 Candidatus Limnocylindrales bacterium | reverse complement strand
GTACAGCTCCGCCAGCTTGGCCCGCAGATGGGTCGGCGACCAGGTCACGATCACGAGCTCGTTCTCGGTGCACACGCGCTCGATCTCGCTCCCCAGCGCGCCGCCGCTCGTGTTCAGCGGGAACGCCTCCACCGCCAGCTTCGCCTCCGTGGGGACGTGTTGCACCGGGCAGAGCAGCCACCTGTAGCACTCGCGCGCCACGCGCGGCAGGAAGCCTTCCGCGGTCTGGAGTTCCTTTTCCGCCTGTTTCTGCTGGAGCAGGTCGATGTTCAGGCGACCGGCCTTCACGTCATCGACGATCGACTCCCACGCCAGCGCGACGTAACTGTCCGAGCTCACCGCTGGTGTTGGCGGGCAGCAACCCTTGACGGTCAGCCGGGGTCGTCGGTGCGGGCGGACGGCTGCCAGCGGTGCGGCAGGAGATCAACGATCGCCCGAGCGGGATGGTCGTCGATCCTGACGAGGACGTCGGTGAGGTAGTCGACCGGGTTCTTGCCGTTCTGCTGGCAGGAGTTGATGAGCGTGTAGAGGACGGCGTGGTGGTGGCCGGAGGTCTCGTTGCCGACGAACAGGAAGTTGGCACGGCCCATCGCAACGCGGCGAAGAGATCGCTCGGCGGCGTTGTTGTCGAGAGGCAGCGACGGGTGCCGGGTGCAGAGGCTCAGCGCGGCGCGGTTCTTGAGGATGTAGCCGATGGCTCGGCCGAGCGCGGAGCGCGGCTCGTGACGGACACGGTGGTGGCGGGCCCAGCGAAAAATCAGAGCCATGAGTGGCCGGGTCCTGCGAGCGCGGAGGTCGGCGTGCTCCGGCGTGCCGATGATGCCGGCCAGCTTCGCCTCGCGCTCGACGCGGTAGAGCTCGCCGATGAGCGCGAGGGCGGGAGCCACCTCGGGGTGGGCGCGCTGCTCGTAGAGCTTGCGGCGCGCGTGGGCCCAGCATCCGGCGCGGACGCGGCGTCCCGGCGCGGTCACCTCGTTGTAGCCCGTGTACGCGTCGACGAGGAGGCGCCCCTCGGAGTCGCCAAGCACCTCGGATGGGATGGCTCCGCTTCGGGTGGTCGCGTAGCGGTAGACGGTGAGCTCGGGCGTGAGGAACGACCAGATGTAGGACTTGCCGGCGCGGTCGTGCTGACGCATCGAGGTCTCGTCGGCGTGGACCTCGAGCGCGGCGGGGACGAGCGCGAGGGCGGCGTCGTACAGCGGCGTGAGCATTGTCGCGGCACGATGAAGGAGGTCGCACGCCGTCTGCCGCGGCAGGTCAAGGCCGAGCTCGCGGTACGCCGTCACGAGACGGTTCTGCGGGATCGCGTGCCCGACCTTGGCCACCACCAGGTGGGCGACGAGACCAGCACCGAACTGGCCCTTGTCGCCGAAGCGCGCGGGCGCTGGCGCGGCGACGATGTGGCCGCAGGTGCAAGCCAGCGTCTCCCGACAGAAGATCCGACGCCGCAGGTGCGCCCGGACGAAGTCGATGACCTCGGAGGTCGTCTCCGCCATTGGCTGCAAGGCGGGCGCGCCTGGGCAGTCCGGGCAGGTGCGGTCGTCTTTGGGCACGGCTACCGGGACCGTCTCGGTCGGCATCGATGCGCGCCGCTCGGCGCGCGCAGCCGCACGCGTCGCGGCGATCGACTTCGGGTCGACCGGCTCTGGCGGCAGCGGCGGCGGTAGCTTGCTGGTGGCGCGGCGCTTCTCGCTCTTGCGCGCGAAGAGGAGCCGCTTGAGCTCGGCGAGCTCTGCGCTGACCCGGGCGAGCTCCGTCCGCTGTTCCGCCGCGTACGACTTCCAGCCGCAGTCGTGTTCGTCGGGCGGCGGGCTCACCGCCCTCTATTGGTCACATCCGGATCGGCGAGTCGATCCCTAGCCAACCGCTATCGCGCAATGGATCGATCTGCTTGGGCAACAATCGGACGCCACGCCGACTGCCGACGGGTCCGCGCGAGGTCGAAGCCACCGAGCAGCATCGCCAGCTCGGTGCCGTCGAGGACGACGCGGTCGGCCTTGGCATCGAGCGTCGGCAGACGGAAGCGGCCCTTGGCCAGCCGCTTGTAGTAGACGACGAAGCCACCGTGGTCCCAGAACAGGACCTTGACCCGATCGCCGCGGCGTCCGACGAAGACGAAGAGCTGGCCGCCGTACGGATCGAGGCCCAGCGTGCCGCGCACCAACGCGCAGAGGCCATCGTGACCGCGGCGCAGGTCGACCGGCTGGCTCGCCAGGTAGACCCGCGTGCCCGACGCGACCGTCAGCAAGCGGCGCCGGCTACCGCGAGGACCCGGCCGACGTACTCAGCCGACACCTGCGTCGGCAGCTCGAGCACGGCCTGGCCGACGCGGATGCGCAAGCCCGGTTCGGCCAGCGGCGCCTCCGGCCTGAGGACCTCGACCATCCTCGTCACCGCGAGCGCAGTCGACGCCGGAGTGGCCAGCCGCCACCGCCACCAGCGGAGACGGGCGGCCTTCACGCCGTGGCGTGCGGCCACGCTCTCCACGCTGCGGCCCTGCGCCAGCTCGGCCACCCGCATCTCCCAAAACGATTGAGGTCGTCGCATGCGGGCGACTCTGACCGCGTCGAGGCCGACTGCCTACCGTCGATCCTCGGACAGTTACTCTTCCACGACCTGAAGCGGTACCGACGAATTGCCACCAGGTACGAGAAGACGAGCGCCTGCTACACCGGCTTCCTCTGCGTCGCCTGTGCGTTGCTTTGGATTTAGGGACACCCCCTAGCTCGGACGGCGATCAGTCTTGCGATTGCGCACCCGCCGCGCCGAGGGTGGCCGTGGTCCCGGGCGCTCGTCGGGATGGATCAGGCCGGCCCGGCGCCAGTCGCGCGTCAGGAGCTCGCTGTGCGGCAGCGCGACCGGCAGCGGCTCCAGGTGCTCGTCGAAGAACATCGGCAGCGCCTGATCCTTCCAGCCG
>JBKJQY010000066.1:0-47164 GCA_046593725.1 Candidatus Limnocylindrales bacterium | reverse complement strand
ATCCGATATGTCGACAGAGGTTCCAACTGAACGTCAACTGATGCGACTGGTGCCACCCATCTGATGCCGCCGATAGACATCAGGACTGGGGATATCGCGCCGGAGCGCGCGGCGAGGCATCATGGGGTGATGCCGGACGACACCCGAGAAGCCATCAACGCCATCAACGAGCGCGTCGCGGACATCCGCGCCAACGGGTCGATCCCGGGGATCGCGATCGCGGTCACGGATCGGGATGGGCTGGTGCTGGATCGGGTCTATGGCCACGCGGAGATCGCGAGCGGGCGGCCGGTCACCTCTGACACGTTGTTCGAGATCGGATCGATCGGGAAGACGTTCTGCGCCCTCGTCGTCATGCAGCTCGTCGAGGAGCGTCGGGTCGGACTGGACGACCCGATCGTGCGACACCTGCCCTGGTTCAAGGTCCCTGGGACCGGCGAGCGGATCACGATCCGGCATCTCCTGAGCCACACGGCCGGGATCACGGCCGGCATCGATGGCACGCCGGAGGCAGCGTTCCAGGTCTGGCGGTTACGCGACCTGACGCCGGGCGCCGAACCCGGCCACGGCTTCCACTACTCAAATCTTGGCTACAAGGCGCTCGGGCTCATGATCGAACGACTCGAAGGCGTGCCATACCCCGATGTGGTCCAACGCCGCCTCCTGGCTCCGCTCGGGATGACCGCCACGGAGCCGGAGATCACCGACGACATTCGCCCGCGCCTCGCCGTGGGCTACGAGCCCGCGCGCGACGATCGAGCCTGGAACGAAGGCGATCCCCTGCTTCCTGCTACGTGGCTGACGACCTGCACGGCCGACGGTGCGATCGCATCGACCGCGGCGGACCTGGCCATCTTCGGGCGGGCGTTGCTGGCAGAAGGCGGCGGACTGATCTCACCCGCGGCGTTCGCCGAGATGACGACACCTGTCGAGGCGCTTGCCGGCGAGGGGTACGGGTTGGGCATCTACGCGCGCGCATTCGATGGTCGGCGGCTGCTCGGGCACACCGGCGGGATGGTCGGCTTCATCGCGGGGATGTGGCTGGACCCCGAGGCGGGGTTAGGGGCCGTGGTGCTCCAGAACGGGCCGGGCCACGGTCCGAACAAACTCGCGCGGTGGATGCTCCAGCTCGTGCGGGCGTCTCGTGAGGACCGGGATCCCCGGGCGGCGTTGGCCGCGAATCTGGCCGTGATGGCCGCCGCCGATGCGGACGACCGTGCCAGGGCGGAGGAGGGACCAAGTACGAGCCCCGGATCCGCGACCAGCGAGATCACCGGCACATACCGCAGCCACGATCCTTGGACCACCACCTTCCGCGTCGTCCTCCGCGACGACGTTCCGTGGCTCTGTTTCTGGTCCGCGCCGGACGGCTTCGAAGACGAGCAGCCGCTCATCCCCACCGGTGACGAGGGCTACCGCGTGGGCGAGGACCCACTCGGTCCGGAGCGCCTCAGGTTCGATACCGTCATCGACGGTCATACTGCGCGCGCCTGGCTATCGGGCTGGGACTACTACCGCATGGGCGACGCGTAGCCCGCTACCCTTGACCTACCGGTGCCCGCGACCGGCCGACGCCCCACAGGCGACGAAACACGGGCTCGCCTGGTGCCGAGCCCGCACAAGTCACGATCCGTCGACTCCCATGCGACAAAACGTCAGCCAGCGGCTCGCGGGCAGCGGTTGCAGCTTGTGAACCCCGGTTTCGTCGCCCCCGAGGCGACACTCTCCCGCCGCTGCCCGCCGCCGACGCCCGCCGCCGACGCCTAGGCCCGCTACCCTTGCGCCATGCCCCATGAATTCATCTATTCCACGTACAAGCTCGCCCGGCACTACCCGCCGGACAAGACCGTCCTCGAGAACATCTCGATCTCGTTCTACCCGGGCGCGAAGATCGGCGTCATCGGGTCGAATGGAGCCGGCAAGTCCAGCTTGCTGCGGATCATGGCCGGCCTGGATGACGGGTTCAGCGGCGAGGCCCGGCTCACGCCCGGCTTCAGCGTCGGGTACCTCAGCCAGGAACCGCAGCTCGACCCGACCAAGGACGTCAAGGGCAACGTCATGGACGGCGTCGCCGAGGTCCACGGCCTGATCGTCGCCTACAACGCGGTGATGGCCAAGTGGTCGGAGCCCGACGCCGACTACGACGCCATCGGCGCGGAACAGGCCTCGCTCGAGGACAAGATCAACGCCGCGGACGCCTGGAACCTGGAGCGCAACGTCTATATCGCGATGGACGCGCTTCGCTGCCCGCCGGACGACGCCGACGTCTCGACCCTGTCCGGCGGCGAGAAACGGCGGGTCGCCCTGTGCCGACTCCTCCTCCGGCATCCGGACCTGCTGCTTCTCGACGAGCCCACGAACCACCTGGATGCCGAGTCCGTGTACTGGCTGGAGCGGTTTCTGCAGGAGTACTCGGGGACGGTCGTCGCGATCACCCACGATCGCTACTTCCTCGACAACGTCGCGCAGTGGATCCTGGAGCTGGATCACGGTCGGGGCCTCCCGTTCCAGGGCAACTATTCCAGTTGGCTGGAACAGAAGCTGGCAAGGCTCGCCGGCGAGGAGAAGGCCACCGACGCGCGCCAGCGAACGCTCGTGCGCGAACTCGAATGGGTGCGCCTGTCACCGCGGGCCCGCCAGTCCAAGGGCAAGGCCCGGCTCGGTGCGTACGAGAAGCTGCTGGCCGAGGCGAGCGCAGACAAGACCAACGAACGAGAGCTCGAGATCGCCATCTCGCCCGGACCGCGGCTCGGCGACACCGTCATCGAGGTCAAGGGTTTGCGCAAGGCGTTCGGCGACAAGCTGCTCATCGACGACCTGACCTTCTCGCTGCCGAAGGCCGGGATCGTGGGGATCATCGGCGCGAACGGGGCAGGCAAGACGACGCTATTCCGAATGATCCTGGGGCAGGAGGCCGTGGATGCCGGCACGATCGAGATCGGCGACACCGTCCAGCTCAGTTACGTGGACCAGAGCCGCGACGACCTGGCCTCCGACAAGACCGTCTTCGACGAGATCGCTCAGGGCGACGAATTCATCAAGGTGGGCCCCCGCGAACTGCCCGCCCGTGCCTACGTGTCCAGCTTCAACTTCAAGGGCCCCGACCAGCAGAAGCTCGTCGGGAAGCTAAGCGGCGGCGAACGGAACCGCGTGCACCTCGCCAAGCTGCTGCGGTCCGGCGGCAACGTCCTGTTACTGGACGAACCCACCAACGACCTGGACGTGGACACGTTGCGGGCGCTCGAGGCGGGACTCGAGACGTTCCCGGGCTGCGCCGTGATCATCAGCCACGATCGCTGGTTCCTGGACCGGATCGCGACGCACGTGCTCGCCTTCGAAGGCGACAGCGTCGTCCGCTGGTTCGAGGGAAACTTCACCGAGTACGAGGCCTACCGCCACCGCGAACTGGGCGTCGCCGCCGATCAGCCGCACCGGATCCGCTACAAGAAGCTCGCCGGGTAGGACGCCGCCTGCCTAGGCCGTCCCGGGACCTCGACGGTAGACCCGCAGCTCGATGACCGATGGGACGTGCCACTCCAGGGAGTACAGGACACGTCGCCCCGTCACGTCCACATCCACCTGTTCCAGGTGCTGGAGGAGCGTGCCCTCCGGCAGATCCAGCACCGTGGCGAGATACGGGTCCGCCGCTCGCGGCGCCACGACCGTCTCGCCGTGATGGACGGCATGCCCACGTGCCGTCAGGAGGGCATAGACAGAACCGCCAAGGGCCCTGCGATCGCGGACGGCGTCGACCACGTCCGCCGGCATTCGATCGATCGAGAAGACTGCCGGCCGACCGTCCGCGGTTCGGACGCGCCGCAGCTCCACGACCGGATCACCGATCTCAAGCTCGAGGTGCTCCGCGATGTCATCGTCCGCCGCGACATCGATCAGGCCCAGGATCCGTCGACCGCCGCGCATCCCGGTCGATTCGAGATAGGCGGTGTAGGAGAAGTTCGTGTCGAGGGAGTTGCGCAGGAGCGGTCGAGCGGTCACGTACGTGCCGGACCCCTGGCGACGTCGGAGGTACCCCTCCTCGACCAGGCCGCGAACGGCTTCCCGGATCGTGGCCCGGCTGACGGCAAAGCGCAATGCCAACGCGTCTTCGTTGGGCAGCTTGGAGCCGGGTGGGAATTCCCCCGTGACGATAGCCCGACGCAGTCCATCACGGACGACATCCGCGAGGAGTGGCCTCGTCGTCCCGCGACTGGCGACCGTCACGAGTCGCCCGCCAAGTTGACCTCGACCCGGGCCGCAGCCACATCCCCGCTGATACCGAGCCGGGGGCCACTGCGCCGCTGGGCGCGCCGGAAGACGAGCGCAGCCGTCAGCATCGCGAGCACAGTCACGCCCAGGATCACCGTGGCGATCGCGTTGACCTCCGGGCTGACGCCGCGTCGGATCGACGCGAATAGGTAGATGGGGACCGTCTGATTCTGGCCGCTCGTGAAGAACGCCACGATGAAGTCGTCGAAGCTGAAGGTGAACGCGAGGAGGGCTCCTGCCATGATCGCCGGCAACAGCTGCGGGAACGTGACCTGACGAAAGGTGCGGAATGGCGTGGCATAGAGGTCCTCGGATGCCTCGATCAAGGTCCGGTCCATGCCTCGCATCCGGGTTCGGACAAGGACGTTCACGATGGCCATCGTGAACAACGTATGGGCGACGATGACCGTCGACGTCCCGAGCCCCAGCTCCGGACCCTTGCCGCCCGTAAAATAGGCCAGCCACGGGTTCAACCAGTCGAACGCGGTCACAACGAAGATCAACGTCGCGATGCCGATGACGATACCCGGCACGATGATCGCGATGTAGGTCAGGAGCTCGAACGCCCATCGCACGCGCGGTCGCATCCGGTCCATCGCCAGGGCGGAGGCAGTCCCCAGGATCGTCGCAAGGACGGCACTGGTGAACGCTATGGACAGACTGTTGCCCAGTGCGACCATCAGGAACCGGTCCGACCAGGCCTCGGCATACCACTTGGTCGAGAACCCGAGCAGTTCCGTCACATGCCGACCCGCGTTGAACGAGTAGATGACGACGATCACGATCGGCAGGAACAGGAAGGCGAACACGGCCCCGGTGTAGATCCAGGCGAGCCGATCGCCCAGCCGCTCCAGGCGTGCGGCTCGCAGGGCCGCACGCCGGTCAAACGCGACGGGGTCGGGCGGTCCGACGCCGACCCCGGGCGCCGGCATGGTCGAGCTCATATCAGGCTCGCCTCACGGCCGGTCCGGACGAGTCGCCTGGAGACTGCCAGGTACACGGTCACCAAGACGATCATCCCGCCCACGAAGACCGCCGCCAACGCCGAACCGAACGGCCAGTTGCGCGACTGGAGGAAGAGGTCGGCCAGGGCATTGCCGAGGAAGTACGTCTTGCCACCGCCCAGCAGGACCGGGATCAGGTACTCGCCCATGATCGGGATGAACACGAGGACGATCCCGGACAGGATCCCCGGGGCGGCCAACGGCAGCACGATCTGGCGAAGCGTGCCGATGGGTCCCGCGCCCAGATCCCGGGATGCCTCCAGGAACGAGCGGTCCAGGCGCTCCAGGCTGACGTAGATGGGCAGGACCATGAGCGGTAGATAGTTGTAGACGATGCCGAGCGAGACCGCGAACGGCGTGTTGAGAAGCTGGACGTCCTCGAATCCGATCCAGCCCAGGATGCGCGGGATCCCGTTCCCCCCGAGCAGGGTCATCCAGGCGTACGTCCGGATCAGGAAACTCGTCCAGAACGGGACGATGACGAGCGCTACCAGGATGAGCTTCCAGCTTCCGCGAACCTTGAGGGCGAGGGTATAGGCCACGGGAAAGGCGACGAACGCACAGATGACCGTGTTGAGCGTCGCCATGCCCACGGTGTTGACCAGCGGCGCGATCCGCGTGCTCAGGTTCGCGAATTGATCGAACGTGAACGCCGGGACGTAGCCGCCGTTGGGTCCTCGTTCCCCGAAGGACATGATGATGAGCACGCCCATCGGGGCGAGGAGGAACCCTACATACCAGAGCATCGCCGGCAACGCGAGCAGGGCCGCGCTGCCGCGCGGTCGACGACGGCCCTGGCTCACTGCGCGGTCGTCGTGCCGATCAGGACGAGGCCTTGATCCGAGCCCACGTTTCGGCACGCTCGGGGCTGTTGTACGTGGCATTGACCGCGTACTCGAGCTTTTCGAGCGACGCAGCCGGTGGGTAGATCACCGGGTTGGTCCGAACTTCGTCGCTGACGAGTGCCGTGGCCTTGTCGTTGGCGTGCGGGAAGAGACAGAACTCCGTCTCCGCCGCCGCCTGCTCGGGCTGGGTGATGTAATCGAGGAATGCGTAGGCTGCGTCCTTGTGGGGCGCATCCGCCGCGACGGTGTAGCTATCGATCCACAGCTCGCCGCCATCGGTGGCGACCAGATACCTGGCATCTGGATTGTCGCGGCTGACCTGGACGCCGTCGCCGGTCCAGGCCACGGACAGCCATGTGTCGAGCGCCCGCAACGGCGGCTGGACGTCCGACGAGATCCCGAACAACTTGGGCTTGAGCGCCGTGAGCATCGCCTCCACTGCTGCCATCTCCGTCGGGTCGATGGTATTCAGCGAGTAGCCCATCGCGACCGCGGCAGAACCGAACGAGCTGATCTGGTGGTCCACGATCATGGTCTTGCCAGCGTACTTCGTGCCGGCCAGCTCGAAAAAATCCTTCCAGCTGGTCACATCGGGACTGACCTTGGAGCTTCGAAACGCGATCCCGGTGGTTCCCCAGTTCTTCGGGATGGAGAACTTGTTGCCGGGGTCGAACGCCTGGTCCATGAACCGAGAGTTCCAATCGGCCAGAACGAAGCTGGGCATCCGGCCGTAGTCGATGGGCTCGATCAGGCTGTCGGCGACCCAGCCCTCGATCGCATAGTTGGATGGGACGACGACATCGATGCCGGAGCTTCCGGCCCGGAGCTTCGCCTCCATCTCCTCAGTGGAGCCGTAGACCGTTGCGTTGATGGCGACGCCCGTCTTGGCCGTGAAGCCATCCAGGACGGCCTGGCTGTGGTAGTTCGGCCAGGTCGCGAGATTGAGCGTGTCGCCGAGGTTGGCGGTCGCGCTCGGGGCGACCGACCCCGCCGTGCTAGGGGCTGCGCTGGCGGCCGCACTCGGCGCCGTCGAGGTGGTCGGCGGGGCGCAGGCGGCAAGGACCAGAGCACTGATCCCCGCTCCTGTGCCCACGATGAACGTCCGTCGGTTCAACCGGCGTTCGAAGGCCAGTCTCGTGATGTCCATTTCGTCTCGTCGCTTGGTCGGCTCAGGTTCCCCAGTCATCGTTCCTCCTCCGAATGGCAGGTGATCGGACGACCCATGGGTGGGTTCGTCGGGCGGGCTCAGGCGTCGTCGGCGACCACCTCCCTTCCAGCGGCCGCCGCCGTCAAGGCAAGGGCGCATTCGACCTGTTCGCGGACACTCGGGCCCGCCGGAAGTCGATGATCGAAGATCGCGCCACCGATCGTGAAGGCCCAGGCACCGGCGTCCGCCAACGCCTCGATGCGTTCGCTCGAGTCGACCGAGCCGGCCGCGATGACCGGGCCATCGGCGGCATCCACCACGGCGCGCACCAGAGCCGGAACGTCGCCTGCCCAGCGATAGGCAAGCAGGTCCAGGCCGTGCACGCCGGGACGAGCCGTGAGCTGGCGGGCGGAATCGGCGATGCCCTCGATGGTCCCCTCCAGGATGCTGGGGTGCCCCACGATCCGGCCAGGAAACGGGCAGTAGCGCGGTCGACCGGGCGTGCCGGCCGGGCCGACACGATCCAGGATGGCCAGCGCCTCATCTGGATGGGTACCTCCCAGGAGCCAGTCCACGCCGATCTCCAGGGCGGCCTCAACGGAGCGTATCTCGTCCGCGGCACGTTCCGAGACCACCTCGAGGAAGACCTCACGGCCGTCAGCCCGCATCGCGGTCGCGAGCTGGCGCAGGCGCGCGGTAGGCAGGCCGATGTCCTTGAACCCGACGTACTTCAAGTCGCCGTCGCGGAGGGTGTCGTACACCTCCTCCGCGTTCGAGACCGTCTGGTCGTTGCGTGTCAGCATGAAGATGAACTGAAGCATGAGCGACTCCTTAGGCGGGCAGGACCTCGGCGACACCGCCGAGGACGAAGTCGGGGACGATGGATGACACGGCGAGGTCGCGCGCCGAGGTCGCCCCGGTCAGCACCAGGGCGGACGCCATGCCGGCCTCGTGGGCCATCCGGACATCAGTCAGCAGGCGGTCGCCCACGAGCAGCGTATCGTCGGCGGGAAGGGCCAGGCGGTCCAGTAGCGCCGCCGCCATGTGGCGCGAGGGCTTGCCCACGATCGCCTCCGCTCGAGCCCCGGTGCATGCTTCGATGGCGGCGAGCATCGCCGCGCAGTCCGGCAGATCGCCATCCGGATCTGGGCAGAACGGGTCAGGGTTGGTCGCCACGATCCGGGCGCCGGCCCGGACCGCTCGGAAGGCGGCGAGCAGTTTCGCGTAATCGAAGGTGCGGTCCCAGGCGACGACCACGACATCGATGTCGACAGCGACCGGACCGGCTGTCGCCTGCCCGCGTCGCTCACCCGGATCCACCACCTGGAAGCCCGCTTCGCGCAGCAGGCGCACGAGAAGGGGCTCCGTGATAGCGAGGATCCTCGCCCCGGCGGCGTTGGCATGGAGGTATCGCACGAGCGCATCGGTCGAGGACACGACCTCGCTGGCCTGAGCCGGGATGCCCAGGGTGGTGAGCTTTGCCGCGTAGGTCGCCGGCGTCTCGATGGGCTTGTTCGTCAGGAAGGCGATCCGGGCGCCGCCCGCACGGATCGCCGCCACGGTCGCTGCCGCGCCAGGCAACAGATGGTCGCCCAGGTACAGCGTCCCATCCAGGTCGAACACATAGCCGCCGAAGACACGGGTCGGCCGACGCAGGGTCATGGATGCGCCCGCACGATCCCGGACTGCGCCAGCAGCGCGTCCAGATTGTCATCATCCCACTCGCCCGCGAAGAACCGGAGGTCCGCGACCGTGAACCGATCCCGCATCAGCGGCAGCCCCCGGACCGCCCAGCGCAGGACATCCGGCGACGCAGGTGGGTCCAGTTCCGCGGCGACGGTCGCGGCCCCCGCCCGCACCAGGGCATCGCGGAGTCGATCCGGTGGCTCCACGAGACCGCGGAGCGCCGTTTGATGGCGCGGCCAGGCTGCCGCGAAGGCCGCGATGGCCGGGCGAGCGGCATGCCAGCGATCCAGCTTGCGCTGCACGTCGCGCCAGCACTCGGTGGCCATCTCGCCGGTCGGATCGATCGGATCGAACGCCTCGCGGACGCGCCGCTCGACGACGACTCGTTCCGGGAATGCGGCGTCGTCCATCAACCTGTCTGGATCCAGTCCGTCCAGCGTGTCCGCCCAGAGCGTCGCCGCAAACAGTGAGGCCACCCCGACCTGGGCGCCATGGAAAGCGAGACGTCGGCCCGCGACGCCAGCCGCCATGTCAAGCAGGTGGCTGAGCAGGTGCTCCGTCCCGGACAGCGGGGCGGTGAGACCCGCGACGCCCATCGCGATCCCGGTCAGGGTCATCCGCGCGGCCAGCTCCTCCAGGAGATCAGCATCCGGCGCGCCGTCCCCGATCCGGCTCGCTCCTGTGAGCAACGCGTCGGCGCCATCGCGGAAGAGGGCGACGATGGAGGGGTCATACCGGTCGTCCATGCCGATGGCGCTCGCGAGGTACCAGTCCGCCGGGGCGGTGAACATGGAGCACAATTCACCGAAGCCGGCCCGGTTCATGGCCGCCGGTGTGTCCGCCAGGACCTGCAGGTCCGCGATCAGGACATCCGGCCAACGGGACGGCACCGTGCGCTTGACCCCGGCGTGCAGCAGGACCGCCATGTCGTCCGAGAAGGCGTTGACCGATACAGCTGTCTGGACGACCACGAACGGGATGCTACCGGCGCGCAGGGAGGCGTCCTTGGCGATGTCCGTGATGGTGCCAGAGCCGACGGACACGACGCAGCCGGCACCGGCCATGTGTCCATCCGCCTCGGCGAGGGCCGCCTCGTCCGCGTGGAGCTCAGAGCCGGGCGAACCGATGACGGCGGCACGGGTCGGGAACCTGGCACCCAGCATGGCGAGCACGGCCGCCTTCAAGTCCTTGCCCGCGCGGTGTATCGGCGTGTGGTCCATCACGACGACCACCGGCCCGTCGCGCCTGACGGCCGCGACGTCGTCGGCGAGGTGGTCCAGTGCCCGGGCGCCGATCCGAACACGCTGTAGGCCGATCGGACGATGATCCCCGACGAGGCGTAGGCGCAGCCCATCAAGGTCCGTGGGGTCTGGCAGAAGCCGACGGTCCACGGTCACGCGACGAACCTCGGTTCCATGGCGTCGAACACTGCGCGATAGCGACCATAGGCCTCGTCGTACGCGGCGGCCGTCGCCGGGTCCGGCTCGTAGGTCTTCGGCTCCAGGACGGTCAGGCGATCCACCGCATCGTCGAGGTCGCGGAAGATCCCGCACCCGACGCCGGCGAGCATCGCGGCGCCCAGGGCCGTGGCCTCGTTCATGGTCAGGACTCGAACCCGGCGTCGGGTGACGTCGGCCTTCATCTGGAGCCAGAACGGGCTGCGCGCGCCCCCACCGACGACCCGCAGTTCGTCACCAGCGAGGCCCAGGGCGTCCAGCCGGTCCACGATGTCCCGGAGGGCGAAGGTGCATCCCTCCAGCACCGCCCGATACAGGTGGGCGCGGCCGTGGTTGAGCGAGAGACCGGCGTAGACCCCTCGCGCGGTATCGACCCAGCGCGGAGCCGTCGCCCCGGACAGGGTGGGAAGGAACGTGACCCCGTCCGAGCCGGGCACGGTCCCGGCGACCGCCGCGGCATCCATGGTCATCGCCGTGGCGCCATCAGCCCCGAAGGCATCGAGGAACCAGCGAACACTGCCCCCGGAAACGAACCCGGGATTCTCCATGAGCCACATCCGCGGATCCGCATGTCCGTGGGTCTCGACGAGCCCGGTCTCGTCGATCTGTGGCGTGCTGGAGGCCACGCACACGGGTTCCGCCGTGCCCGTGATGTCGACGACGACCCCCGGGACCCCGCCGGCGCCGAGAGTCGCCCCATGTTCGTCGCCCGTCCCGACGACGACCTGCGTCCGCGTCGTCAGCCCCAGAGCGCGCGCGGCGGCGCCGGTGAGCGGTCCCGCGACGGTCGCCGCGGCGCGGATGTCGCCGAGCCGTCCGGGATCGATATCAGCCGCGGCGAGCATCCTCGGCGACCAGGAACGAGTCGTCAGGTCGTACAGGAGCGTGGAAGAGGCGTTGGCATGGTCCACGACGCGCTCGCCGGTCAACCAGGCCACCAGGGCGCTGCCGGGGAGGAGAAGTCCGGCAGCGCCCCGATAGACCTCGGGATGTACGGCCCGAAGCCACATGATCTTCGGGGCCACGTGGGAGGCATCCAGGTTCAGCCCCGTGATCCGGCGGATCTCGTCGACATCCAGCCCGCTGGCTCCTGCCAGGGTTCGAGCCTCAGCGGATGCCCGCCGGTCCAGCCAGATGATCGCAGGGTGCAGCGGCTCGGCGTCTGCGTCCACCGCGACCAGACCATCCACCTGGGTCGCCAGCCCGATCGCCCCGATCTCAGAGGGCCCGAGCCCGCGGGCCACGCGGAGTCGACCGACGACGTCAGTGAGGGCACGCCGCCAGGCGAGTGGATCCTGCTCAGCCCAGCCCGGGTGCGGATGCGCGGTGTCGTAGGAGGCCGCCGCCTGCCCGACCACCGCCCCGGACGGGTCCAGGAGGATCCCCTTCAGACTCTGCGAGCCGATGTCACACCCGATCGCGAACATCGCAGTCCTTGCGTTCCCGACCACATAGTCATCAGTCGTATGATGACTTCCTGGGGAAGATAGGCCGCGCCGACCTCGATGTCAACGAGGGATCGCCGCACGCGTGTCGCGCGATTCCGGCCAGTCGAGTAGGGTCCGGTCGTGCGACGACTCGTGTTCTACATCATCCTCACGGCGGACGGCATGTATGCCGATCGGCATGGCGGGCTCGACTACTACGAGCCGGCCGACGACGAGCACCGCTACGCTGAGGACCTGGTCCGTGGCGCCGGAGACATCGTCATCGGCCGGGTCATGTACACCGACTTCATGGGCTACTGGGACGCGCTGGACATCGACGATCCCGCGACGCCCGAGATCGAACGGGACTTCGCTCTGGCCTGGCGCGGAGTTCCCAAGCACATCGCGTCGCGCGGCACGCCAGAGCTGGGTCCGAACGCGCAGCTGCTCGGCCCGGACACGATCGAGGCCGTCCGACGACTGAAGCAGGGCGATGGCCCGGACATCGGGTTGGGCTGCGGCGCCGCGCTGCTGGCGACGCTCACGAGCGCGGGATTGATCGACGCCTACCAGATCCTCGTCACGCCCAAGGCCATCGGGCAAGGGAAGGCGTTGTGGTCGGAGCTGGACGCTCCCGTGCCCTTGCGACTCGTCGGCACGCGGACGTTCTCGTCGGGCAGCGTGCTCCTGGAGTACGAGCCGCGGCGCTAGCGACCCGTGTGCTGGTCGTGATGTCTGTCGGCGGCATCAACGCTCCATGCGCCGATCCGTGCTCTCGGAGCGGCGCGCGACCTTGAGGACGACACCGGGTCGGCTCATCGATGGCATACACGAGACGTAGGTCGCCGACGCGAAGGCGCCAGAACTCGGTGCCTGTGAGCTTCACGGCATCCGCCGGATACCGATCGATGGCTAGGCCGAGGATCGGGCCACGGAGCCTGGCGGCGTCCCCGGGCGGGAGCCCCCGGTGCCGGCTCGTGTCATCGTCCTGGCCATGCCTCGCGGCGACTACTCCGGTCCTGGTGGGATCGCGATCGTGTCGAACGTGCATGGCCACCGGCCGGATCCGACAGCCGACGTCGAACTCATCGAGGTTCACGAGGACCTCGTGCAAATCACGATCCTCACCGGATCGCAGGGGGGCCGCGGCGCGGTCGACAACGCGGCCGCGCTCCCGACCGAGGGTTAGACCGACACCGGCTCGCGATACTCCCCGAAGATCTCGCGCAGGACCCGACACTGCTCGCCGAGCGTGGCGTATGCGGCGGCGCACCGGATGAAATGCGGCATGAGGTTCGTCTCGCTGCTCTCCGGGCGCCCGGCGGCATCGCGCAGGCCGGCGAGCGCGGCCTCCACTGCGGATGCATCCCGTTCCCGGCGCGTTCGCTCCAGACGGCCCATGTGCGCCTCCAGCGACCCGGGCGGCACGCTCAGCACTGGCACGGTCGTGACCTCGGTCTCGTCCACATAGGCATTGACCCCGACCACCCGCCGCTCCCCGGCATCGAACTCGCGCTGGTAGCGGTACGCCGCATCTGCGATCTCGCGCTGCGGGTAGCCCTCGGTGATGGCCGCGACCATCCCGCCGCGACGGTCGATCTCGTCGAGATAGCGCCAGACGGCGCGCTCCGTCTCGTCTGTCAGCGACTCCACGAACCACGACCCACCGAGCGGGTCCACGGTCGCGTCCACGCCGGTCTCCTCCGCGATGATCTGTTGCTGGCGGAGGGCCAGCAGGGCGGCCTCTGCTGTCGGCACCGCCAGCGCCTCGTCGTGGGCATCCGTGTGCAGCGACTGCGTCCCGCCCAGGACAGCCGCCAACGCCTGGATGGCGACGCGGGTCAGGTTGTTGAGCGGCTGTTGGGGGGTGAGCGACACGCCGGCAGTCTGGGTGTGGAAGCGCATCCACGCTGAGCGCTCGCTTTCGGCGCCATAGCGCTCGGTCATGAGCTTCGACCAGATCCGACGCGAGGCCCGGAACTTGGCGATCTCCTCGAAGAAGTCGCTGTGGCTGTTGAAGAAGAAGCTGAGCCGAGGGGCGAAGTCATCGATGGGCAGGCCGCGCGCGAGCGCGGCCTCGACGTAGGCCATGCCGTCCGCGATGGTGAACGCCAGCTCCTGGATCGCCGTCGAGCCCGCCTCGCGGATGTGGTACCCACTGATGCTGACCGTGTTCCAGCGCGGCAGCTCGCGCGTCCCGAATTCGATGGTGTCCGTCACGAGTCGCATCGACGGCGCCGGCGGGAACAGGTACTCCTTCTGAGCCACGAACTCCTTGAGGATGTCGTTCTGGGTCGTGCCTTCCAGCCCGTGGCGGGGCACACCAGCCTTCTCCGCGGCCACGATGTACATCGCCCAGATCGGCGCCGCCGGGGAATTGATCGTCATCGACGTGCTGACACGGTCCAGCGGCAGACCGCCCAGGAGCACCTCCATGTCGGCGAGCGAACTGACCGCGACGCCGCATGTGCCGAACTCCCCTTCCGCCTCGGCATCGTCTGTGTCGTAGCCGTACAGCGTGGGCATGTCGAACGCGACCGACAGGCCGGTCTGGCCGGCCGCGAGCAGCTGGCGGAAGCGGGCGTTGGTGTCCTCCGCTGCCCCGAAGCCGGCAAACATCCGCATCGTCCACAGTCGGCTGCGGTAGCCGGACGGATGGATCCCCCGCGTGAAGGGCAGCTCGCCCGGGAACCCGATCCGCTCCAGGGGGTCGTCGTCCGGGAGCGACCACGGTCCGTACAGGCCATCGACCGTGGTATCGCCGATCGTCGAGAAGCGGGTTCGTCGTTCTGGCGACCGCGCGAGGGCCGGCTCGAGGCGCTCCACCGCCCAGCGTCGTCGTCTAGCCGAGCCCTCGCCCTCGCCGGTCGGCTGGTCCGTCATGGCCCCGACTCTAGCACGGCATCGTCCTCCGACCTGAGGCCCTCAGCGGCCGGCGAAGGCCGCGACGGCGTCGTCGATGCGGGCATCCGGCAGGTCATTCGCGATGACCACGTTCACCTGGTCGGTCGTCGCCGAGGGCCAGACGACGACCGTCTGGGTGCGCGAGCCAGTCTCGGTGTCAAGGCGGCGTCCAGAGCGACCCTCGATGGTTGGCTGGGACGCCTTCACGATCTTCGTCCGGTTGGCCGTCCGGGCACTCTCGAGGTAGAGGTCCGCGAGGTCGACGGCGGTCAGCCCCGGCGCCGTGAACACCGCCAGGACGGCTGCGCGCTCGGCGCCGAATGTCCACGTCCCTCCGGCGAACCGGACTTCTGAGATCCCGGCGGCCTTCAGGCTGCCGAGGTTCGCGTCCGAACAGTTTCGGCCCGAATCGAGGGACTCCGGCGCCTGGTCCATGTAGCTGATCGGGATCAGCGCCTCGAGATCCGGGTAGGCACCCGCTGCGGAACCGTCCGTCGAGCACGCACCGGTGGGGTCGAACGAGGGTGCAGCCGAACCGCACGCCACTACGGCCAGGACCAAGAGCAAGGCGGCGGCGAGACGCGTCGCGAGGCGCTTCGAGCGTGGCATGTGGGGCAGCGTAGCCGGAGTCGGCGAGCGGTGCGTTCGGACACCTGGTACATGGGTACCCGGTCCGGTGCCAGGATGCGCCCGACCATCGACCGACCCCGACCGGGACGACAGGCGTATTGTCCCCGCCGCCGACCGAGGCGTACCGTTCTGAGTACGCCGACCCGCGATCGAACCGGGACACACCTGGGGCGTCGGTCACGGAACAGGGAACGGTCTCAGCTCTCGAGGAAGGTTCGAGGTCTGCGATCCCGGTCCAGGTTCACGAGCCGAGTAACAGGATGACGGCCAGCAGGCCTGGTGGACCGTCGGGACGGCAGCGCTCATCAGCATCATCACTTCAGCGATCACGAAGCCCTCCGGTATCGGAGGGCTTCGTCGCGTTCAGGCCGCGCCGTCGCTGGGGGGCGAGTGGCGTCGGCGCAGGATGCCGCGACGGTCCAGATCGGCCCGCACGACACGCGCGGACGCCGCCATGTCGGGATCGCGCATGACCGTCCCGACCAGCCAGTCGACGTAGGACGGCTCGAAGGCGGCGACCTCACCCAGCGAGTGGCCGTGGAACTTGCCGAACGCCAACACGTGGGCCCTCGCCGCTTCGAGCGTGGGTGGTGTCGGCCGCTTGAACCCGCGAACGTGGTCTCGCACGAGTGGGCCGTTGGGGATGGACGCCCGGGGCGTCTCCCGGCTGACGACGTCCGCGCGAAGCGGCGGCTGGCCCGACAACGGGACGCCGCTCGATCGATCCGAGCTCGCCTCGTTCTTGGCCTGGTACGTCGCGCTCGTGTCCACCCGTCCCGTCACCGGTCGCGTGGGCTTGGGGGCCGGCGGACCGCCCCGACGGGCCGGTGTCTCGTCATCGAACGAGGTGCCATCCGGTCGCCTGCCGCCATCGGACGAAGCGTCGCCGGATCGGACGAGCGCCGCATAGGCATCGTTGATCTCCGCCATCCGCCGTGTCGCCACCTGCGACGCCGCCGGATCGTCTCCGGTCAGGTCCGGGTGGTTCTCCCGGGCGAGTCGGCGCCAGGCGGCCTTGATCGTGGCTGAGCTTGCGCCGGCCTGGACGCCCAGGACGACGTGCGGATCGCGTTGCACCATCCGCCTGATTCTACGTGCCCGCGGCTCGCGCGCCCACAGCGCTTGACAGTTCCCCTCCGGTGACGTCCCCTACCG
This sequence comes from Candidatus Limnocylindrales bacterium, assembly GCA_046593725.1. Classification (GTDB taxonomy): domain Bacteria; phylum Chloroflexota; class Limnocylindria; order Limnocylindrales; family CSP1-4; genus SPCO01. The sequence goes on along the minus strand of JBKJQY010000066.1, from coordinate 30,643 downwards.
GTATGGGAATGTTCCGTCGGGCCGGCCTGGCCGCGCTCGCGATCGCGCCGTTCGGGCTCGCCTATCGCTTTGCGCTGGTCTATCGCGCGCGCGCCGGCTATCCGCGACGGCAGTCGCCCCGGCTCACCCCGGGCGATCTCGGTCTGCCGTTCGAGACGATCGTCGTGCGCTCCGGCGATCTCGACCTACCGGCCTGGTTCATCCCGGCTCGGGACGGCAAACCCGGACCGGGTGTCGTCCTCGTCCACGGCTGGGAGTCCGCCCGCGACCGAACGCTGCCGATGGCGGTCTTCCTCCACGCGGCGGGGTTCCACTGCCTGACGTTCGACGTACGCGGCCACGGTGCCAACGAAGCGGAGATCGATCCGATCAGTGCCGGCGAATTCGGCCTGGACGCGCTCGCCGGCTTCCGGGCCATCCTGGAGCGGCCCGAGGTCACGCACGCGGCGATCTCCGGCCACTCGATGGGGGCCATCGGGGCGATCCTGGCGGCGGCGGCCGACGATCGGGTGGCGGCCGTGGTGTCGACGTCCGCGCCGGCCGACCCGTATCGGCTCACCCGCCAGACCTTCCGCCTGGCCCGGCTCCCGATCCCGAACCTCATCGCCTACCCGCTGGCCTGGTTGACGACCCGCGTCTACCTCCAGCCTCGGGGTCATGTCGTGCGCGAGATCTCCGCGACTCGGGCCATCGCTCGCTACGACGGACCTATCCTTCTGACGCACGGCGCCGAGGACGTCGTGGTGCCGCCGTCCCACCTGGCGCGCCTGGCTCGAGCCGTGAACGCGGCGCGGTCGACTGAAGCGGACCCCGCCCCCGTCGAGATCCTGCTCGTCGAGGGAGGGCAGCACTCCTGGCTGTACGAGTTCCCGGGCTATCGGCGGGCCGTCGCCTCGTTCCTGGCGACGGCGCTCGAGGGTCCGCTCTCGCCTGAAGACGCCGGTCGGGTCGCTGCCGACACCGCATCGGACCGGATCCCGGACGGTGAGGTCCGCTTCGCCGCCGTCGCCGACGAGCCCGGCGGATTGCGGACGCTCGCTCGTGTGGCCCTCCCCGGTGCGATGCAGCCCGTGATCCGGGACGAGTCTCCGGTCGAAGGCGTCGCCGCCGGCGTCGGCAGCGAGGACGGGGCGTGAGCGACCCTGTCTGGGCCGCCATCTCGAGCAAGCGCGCGATCCGGAGCTTCACCGATCGACCGCTGGAGCAGGAACACCTCGATCGCATCCTCCGCGCCGGCCGGCGGTCAGGCAGCTCCAAGAACCTGCAGCGCTGGGATTTCATCGTCTGCCGGGATCGTGGCCATCTCCAGGAGTTGTCCAACCTGGGTCCGTGGGCTGGCCACGTAGCCGGAGCCGGGGTCGCCGTCGCGCTGGTCACGCCGGACCCGCGCGGGCCAGACGCGCCCCTTTCGATCCTTTTCGACCTTGGGCAGGTAGCCCAGAACATGATGCTGGTCGCCTGGGAGCTCGGCATCGGCAGCGTCCCGGCGACCGTGTACGAGCACGACCTGGCCCGGCGGTCGCTGGGTTACCCGGACGACATGCATTGCGAATACCTGCTGTCGTTCGGCTACCCGGTGGACGGCGACGACCTGACGCGACCCGCGAAGGCCGGCGGGCGCCTCGCCCTCGCAGAGATGGTCCACGAGGAGCGCTGGTAGGGCGATCGGGCGGGCATCCCGAGCCCGCTGCATCCCCCGCTGTTGACAGGCCAGACGAGCGGCCGCCGAGTCGGGCTGGGCACCTTCTGGATCGATGAGATCAGAGGTCCAGCGCGGTCAAGCCCTCGCTGTCGGCCACGCCATCCTCGGGTGCCGGGGCGCCGAGGCTTAGATATGCGTCGGTCGCCGCCTCGAGACCCACGTCCGAACCGACGACCTCCGACAGGATCCACTTCTCCTCGAGGACGTCGCAGTACGCCTGGATCGGGTCGCGGCCGGGCCCGATGACCGGGACCAGGTCGGCCAGACTCGGCTCGAGGACGTTGCGCTGCCAGCGCTCGGCAGCCTCCATCTCGGTCAACCGAGTCCGGTCCCGGTCTTCCACCCAGGCGCGATATTCGCGCATGTCGTTCAGCAACAGCTTGGCCTGGCCCTCCAGCGCCACGATCCCGGTCAGGCGCTCCAGTTCACGGGCGTGGAATCGCCGGTTCGCCACCACCATCCGCAGACGGACGGACCCGGGGACGGACCGACTCGGGACCAGACCGATCTCATCCACGGCGAATCCAAGGTCGTTGAGGCGACGGATCCGCGCGCGCACCACTTGGCGGTCATCCGGAGCTACGAGCGGTTCGTGAGTCAGCTCGGCCCAGACACCGAGGTACGTCGTCCGGACGGTCTCGGCCGCGTCCACGGCGTCGTCGAAGGCATCCTCGCGGCCCTGCATCGCGCCCAGATCGGCCAGGCCGAACGCCACGTTCTCCACGAGGATGTCCAGGTCGTAACCGCGCTGGCCGTCCGACAACGACGGGTGGATCTCGCTGGTCTCGGCGTCCACGAGGAACGCCTGGATGCGGTCGCCATCACGCCGAAAGAGCGTGTTCGCGAGCGAGCAGTCACCCCAGTAAACGCCGGAACGGTGGAGATCCACCAGCAGCCAGGCCATCGCGTCCAGAAGCCGCTCTCGGTACAGGCCAGGACCCATCGGAAAGCGCATCAGGAGCCGGCGGTACTGGATCGAGAACGCCAGGTATTCCGTCATGAGGATGGCCGAATCGCGCTCCGGTGCGGCGGCCAGGCCGACGGCCGTCACCGCAGGGAGCCCGGCCTCCTCCAGGTGGCGCAGCACGTCGAACTCCGCGGTCGCCACCCCGAGGGGCTCCTCCTTCAGCGCGTATGTCCGGCCGTTCAGGACCAGAAAGCGGACAAGATGGCGCGACGGCCCGACCGGAAGGTCCCGGAAGTCGAGCAGGTCCGACGACCAGTCCGCAAGAGATCGGTCCCATGGCAGGTCGAGGAGTGCCCCGGCGCCATCGCGCAGCCGGAGGCGCGGCAACGAGGAGGCGGCCGGCGACGGTTCGGTCAGAGCTTCTTGCGCAGGTACGCCGCTACGGTCGCGTCGTAGCCGAGCGACTCGTACAGGTGGCGCGCGTCCGGCCGATGATGCCCCGCGGTCAGTTCGACGAAAGCGGCACCTCGTTCTGTCCCGAACCGTTCGGCCCCGCCGATCAGCGCGCGGCCGACCCCACGCTCGCGCGCGCCGGCGTCCACCACGAGGGCCAGGATCCGGACGATCGAATCGCCATGCTCGAAGCGAGGCAGGGCGTGGACGGCGACGAAGCCAAGCAGGGCACCCTCGTGTTCCGCCACGAGGACCGCTCCATCGGGCGGCCCGAATCGCGCCAGTCGCTCGGCGATGTCCGATGGCCCAGCCGGGTAGCCCTCGTCGGTGAACAGGGCGGCGATCGCCTCGGCGTCAGCCGGAGCCGCGGGTCGCAGCAGCATCGTCGCGTCCGTCATGACGTGATGGTACCCGCCTCGGCCAGCACCAGGAGCCGGTGGGGGCCATGCCTGAGGCCGCCGGGCAGGAGCGTCTCCGGGCCGAACGGACCGTCGGCCGCGACGAACCCGGCTGGCCTCCCGACGACGGTCATGGAGCGCAGCCACGCGACGGCCGGGCCCTCGCCGTGGCGGGCCAGCAGGGCGGCCAGTCGACCTTCCGTGGCCGGTTCGACCAGGACCAGCAGGGGCATGCCCGGGTCGGTCGCGCGGAGGGTTCGGCATCTGGCGCCGAGCAGGACGTCGTCGGGGCCGGCGTCTATCGGTTCCACGCGGCCCGCGAAGGTCTCCAGGAACGATCGTTCGGCGCGGTCGAGGTCCACCGTCGCCCATCCCAGCGCGAACGGGACGAGACCGGGGTCGATACCGCCGATGCGCACCAGTGCATCACGCAGCGTCGTGGCGGCCGCCGACTCGTCACGTGGATCGGGCGTCATCCGATCAGCAGCAGGTCCGGACACGAGTCGCCGACCTGGACAAACCCGACGTCGCGATAGACGCGCTGGGCGACACCGTTCTCGTTGAAGACGCCCAGATAGGTCCAGGCACTCCCTTCCTGGACCGCATCGAGCGTGGCAGTGGCCGTCACGGCCCGACTGAGCCCGCGCCCGCGGGCCCACGTCGCCGTGCCGATCGACGAGAGGTAGCTGGCGCCATCGAACGTCGCCCGCCGGGCGACGGCTGCCGGATTGCCGCCGAGGCTGGCGAGGTAGTACGTGAATGCCGCGTGGCCCATGGAGGCCGCCGTCTCAGCCTCGATCACGGCCCGCCGATCCGGGTCCACCTCGAAGGCGTCAAGGAGCACTGACACGACGTTGGCCGCCGCCTCACTCGCCGGCACGCCCACCAGACCGTGGAAGCGGTCCACGCGGATGCCCGGGTCGAGGGCGATGCCTGCCCGTCGACGCGCGAGGTCCGGGTCGGCCAGGGCCATCAGTGTCCCACCGCCGACGTCACGGAACCCGTTTGCTTCCAGCCGAGCCACGAGATCCCCGGGTGCATCGTGGAGGGGCGATGGCCAGACGTGCGGCTGTCGCATGAGCGACGTGAACAGGACCAGGATCTCGGTCAGCCGCGCATCGAAGGCATCGGGCTCCGCCGGCCAGCGGATGCCCTCGACGCGGTTCCAGAACGGCTCCGGGTCGATCGGATCGTGCAGCAGGATCGCGTCCCCCAGGTCCCGGATCTCGCGTCCCGGAAGTGCGTGGACCCGCGCTTCGTGGAGCAGTAGCCGCCGCATCGTCGCGGCGTCGACGTCGATCCGAGCCGATCCGATGCCTCGCATGGGTCAACGATACCGGCCGAAAACCAGAGGGACTTGCCGGACGTACTCCATCGCGACACACTGCGACCGAGTCCGAGCCGGCAGATCCACCATCCCAGGGAGGCACCATGACCCGACGTCCGATCCAGATCCTCGCCCTGTTCTCCACCCTGGCGCTTGCCGCGTGCGGCGGATCGGCCGCCACGGTCGCCCCCGGCACGGCCGTGTCCGCGGCTCCGGCGGCGGACGTCTGCGCGAAGTCCGCCAAGCCTGGCACGGTCGCGGTCACTATCAAGGACTTCGAGTTCTCCCCGGCGGCGGTCACCGCCAAGGTGGGCGACGTGGTCGCCTTCACGAACTCGGGCTCGGCCACGCATACCGCGACGCTGGATGTAGGCGACTGCGGCACGGACAAGCTCGTCGGCGGTGCGACCGGCGGACTGACCTTCAGCCAGGCCGGGACGTACGCGTTCCATTGCGCGATCCACTCGTCCATGACCGGGACGATCAAGATCAGCTAGGCAGGTCGCTGCGCAACGAACAGGGAGGCCCCGGACGGCAGGTCGATCAGGTCTGGTTCCGGCAGGCCGGCCTCCTTGAACCAGCCGATGAACCGCTCCCGGGTGACGAGCGCCGTGCCCTGGTATAGCTCGTCGAGCTGGACACCTGCGATCAGCTCGCCGTGGCGGGTCCGGAACTCATCCAGGCTGGACGGCACCGGCCAGTCGAGGACGAGCAGCCAGCCACCGGCGCGGAGCGCGGCCCAGGCCGCGCGCAGCGACGCGGTCGGATCGGGTAGCTGGTGCAGGGCGTACTGGAAGTACGCCAGGTCATAGGCGTCGACCTTGTCCGGGGTCGTCACATCGGCCTGGTGGATGGCGATCCGACCGGTCAGACCGGCGGCGGCGACATTGGCCGTTGCCCGTACCACGGAATCCGGCTGGAATTCCACGCCGACCAGCTCGAGTGCCGGGAATCGCTGGGCCATCGCGATCAGCCATCGCCCCCCACCGCAATGAACATCCACGACTCGTCCGCCGCGTGACAGATCGGCCACGAGTTGCGGCAACGCCGCGAGGGCCTCCCCGAAGAAGACCGCGATGTCCTGCACCGTCAGGCGCTCGATCGAGGCGCGATACCGGTCCGGACGTTCGGCGATCGGTCGACCGGTCCGGAAGTAGTCGAGCATGCCGTCCCAGTCGAGGGAGGCGACGACCGCGTGGACGAATTGACCGCCCAGATACTCGGCCCGCGCTTCGTCGAGCAGGATGTCCGTGATGGCGTCATCCACGGTCGCCCGGCCATCATGGATGGTGATGAGCCCGTGCGCGTCGGCCGCCCAGAGCCATGCCTCGACGGCGCTCTCGACGCACCCGGTCGCCGCGGCCAGGCCGGACGACGTCAGGCCACCCCCTCCGGTCTCGCGGAGTCGCTCGAACAGGCCAAGTTCGACGCCGAGATAGATCAACCAGGTCCGGTGGAAGCCGGCAAGGCTGCCGATCAGGTCGTCGAAGCGATCGTCGATGGCCATCGTCTGCCGATTGTCGCACGCAACCCGATGACCGTGACATGGGCCGGGTACCGTATCAGTCGGCGGCGGACGTGCATGGGATCTGCAAGGGCCTGGCAAGGGACTTGCAACGGATGGGACCCACCCCGGGTTCTGGAGCTCGATGGATACCGACGACACGCTCACCGTGGGCTTGGCCACGGACCTGGACGGGACATTCGAGGCACTGGTCGGCGCACACCAGGACCGGCTCTATTCGATCGCCTTGCGAGTGCTGGATAACCCGGCCGATGCGGAGGAGGCGGCCCAGGACGCCTTCGTCCGGGCGTATCGAGCCCTGGCCGGCTACGAGGAGGCACGCATCCGCGAGCTTCGGCTCCGGCCGTGGCTGGCGACCATCGTGCTGAACGTGTGCCGTACGCGGCGGAGTCGCGCGGCGACATCCCGGACGACGCTGTCCATCGACGTCCCGCTGCCGGTCGACGTAGAGCCCCGGACGCCTGTCGCCCTTGGGCCAGCGGCGGTCGCCGATCGGCACGCGGGACACGACACCTGGGCGGCCCTGCTGCTCACTCTGCCGACCGCGCATCGACAGGCCGTGGTCCTCCGCCACGTGGATGGCCTGTCCTATCCCGAACTCGCATCGGCCCTCGGCAAGCCCGAGGGCACCGTCAAGGCGCAGGTCCATCGCGGCCTCGTCCAGCTGCGCGCCGCCTACGAGGCCGCGCAGCGTCTGCATCCCGAGGAGGTGACCGAATGACCGTCGACGACCGCACCCTGGAGGCAGCTTTGGCCGGCCTTGCGATCCGCGCTCCGTCCAGCCTGGCGCCGGATGTCCTCGTCGAGGTCGGGCTGGCGGATCGCTTCGCGCGGTTCGCCTCCCCGATCGGGCCGCTCGTCGTCGCCTGGAACGGGATCGGCGTCTCGGTGGTCGAGTCCGCGACGGACGATCGCTCGTTCGAGGCGGCCCATCGCACCCGGACCGGCCGGCCTGCCTATGCCACGTCGGCGCTGCCAGCGCACCTCGAGGCCGCCATCGCGCGCCGACTCGACGGCGACCGGCGCGTCCAGATCGACCTGGATCTGCGAGGGCATACGGACTTCGAACGCGACGTGTGGGCCAAGACCCTGGAGATCCCCGTCGGCGAAGTCCGACCATACGGTTGGGTCGCCAGCGAGATCGGGCGACCCAAGGCGGTCCGGGCTGTGGGAACGGCCCTCGGGCATAACCCGGTGCCACTGATCGTGCCGTGCCATCGCGTCGTCCGAGCGGACGGCACGATCGGCCAGTACTCCCTGGGCGGACCCGCCAACAAGCGGACGATCCTGCGCACCGAGGGACTGGACCCCGATGGGCTCGAACGGCAGGCCCGCGTCGGGATCCGGTTCGTTGGCTCGGATACGACCCACATCGTGTGCCTGCCCACCTGCCATCACGCCAGGCGGATCACGGTGGCGCATCGCGTCACGTTCCGCTCGCTGGGCGACGCCATCGAAGGCGGCTACCGGTCCTGCCTGGCCTGCAAGCCGGCATCCGCGACGAGCCTCGCCGCCGCTTGAGACCGGCCCTCGCCGCAACGTCGTAGACTGCACCCACCTTGGACCATCCGACTGTGCCAACAACCCCGACCCCTGCGACGGCCGCCCCGACCGGGCGGCAGGCCGTCTGGCTCGGCATGTTCATCCTGTACGCCGTCTGGGGCTCGACCTACCTGGCCATCGCCATCGCGGTGACGACGTTCCCGCCGTTCGTGATGGCGGCCACCCGGTTCCTGCTCGCGGGCGCCCTGCTTTTCGGCTGGTCCATCGCACGATCGCGCGATGCCTTCGTCTGGCCGACGCGGCGCGAGTGGCGCGACTCGGCCATCGTCGGGGCGTTGCTCCTCGGAGGCGGCATGGGCATGGTTGCCTGGGGGGAGCAGACCATCCCGTCCGGGATCGCAGCCCTGATGATCGCCACGATGCCGGTCTGGGTGGCCGTCCTCGGCGGGATCTTCCTCGGTGAGCGGCTGCCGCGCCTCGCCATCGTCGGCATCGTCATCGGTTTCCTCGGCGTCGCGATCCTGGTCGGTCCTTCGGCGTTCGGCGGCTCCGGTGCGATGGATCCGGCCGGCCTCATGGCCATCGTCATCTCGCCGATCGCCTGGGCGGCCGGGTCGCTGTTCGCCTCCCATCGAGCCCGACTCCCGGGCCGCCCGCTGGTCTCCACCGGGGCCCAGATGCTCACCGGCGGCCTCGTGCTCGCCGGCATGGCCGCGATCAGCGGCGAGTGGCAGACCTTCGACCCGGCGGCCGTCTCGATGGACTCGTTCCTCGCGTTCGCCTACCTGACGGTCGTCGGCAGCCTCGTCGCGTATTCGACGTACAGCTGGCTGCTTGGCGTCGCTCCACTGCCGCTCATCTCCACGTATGCGTACGTGAATCCGGTCGTCGCCGTCATCCTCGGCTGGATCGTGCTCCAGGAACCGATCGACGGTCGGACCCTCGTCGCGGGGGCGGTGATCGTCATCGCGGTCGTCCTCATCGTCAGCGCGCGGGGTCGACTACCGCGACCGGCCGCCCGCGACTCGGTGGTCACGCCTCCGACAGGATCGTCCGCGACACCTGTCGTGCAAACACCATGATCGTGATCATCGGATTGACCCCGAGACCGGTCGGGAACAGGGAGCCGTCCGAGACATAGAGTCCCGGCACCACGGCGTCGCCGCGTGCGCTCGCCCGGACCCGACCACCCGTGTCGCACGGATGCGTGGCCGGATCTGCGCCCATCCGAACCGAACCCATCTGATGCGCAGAGACGACGGTCCCACGATTCGGTGCAAAGTCGAACCCGGCCAGCCGCTCCTCGAACTGGGTGAACGTCGTCCCATCCCGCCCGAACCAGGCCGGCGGCGTCCCGGCGGCGACGATCTCGGTCGCACCGGCCGCCCGGACGAGTCGGGCCATCGACACGAGCCCGTGCCGCAGGGTCGCGATGCCGCTCGCATCCAGGGCGTAGTCGAGACGAACCCGGCCGGCCTTCGTGAGCGTGGCGCGGCCCTCACCGCCATCGCGCGTGACGGCGATGAGGGGTACCAGGTGGCGGGCCATCGCCATCATCTCGAGGTGCCCTTGCCTGCCTTCCCAGGGCAACGTCAGGGCGGCCAGTCCCGGATGACCCGGCGCGGATTCGATGACGTAGCCGTTGCGGCCGGCCGCGGCGTCACCGAACTGGAGCGACCGCGCCGCCTGCATCGTGCCGCGCCACATGTCGACCGGCGCGACCATCCGACCCGCGACGACGGAAACAGGATGCACGCGCAGGTGCCGCCCGATGTCGGGATGATCCAGGCCTGTCCGCTGCATGATCGCCGGGGTGCGCAGCGCCCCGGCGCACAGGACGACGATCGGGGCACGCACGACGACCTGTCGCCTGACCGGCGCGCCGGTGGCTGGATCCGTCCCGATCGTCTCGCCTGCTGCGCCGACCGCCCGGCCTCCCTGCAGCAGGACCCTGCTGACACGGACGTCGGGCACGATCCGGGCGCCCGCCGCGTACGCCTGTGCGAGGTGGACCCGGATCGCGGATCGCTTGGTCCCTCGAGTGCACCCGAACGGGCAACTGCCACACTCGCCACAGTCCGCTGCGTTCCGCCTGGTGGGTGCGGCCTCCCAACCGAGCGCGGCGGCGCCGCGCAGGATCGCAGCGTCCTTGGGTGGGATGACGGCCGCTGGAGCGACCCCCAGATCGCCTTCGGCCGCGGCGACGTCCTGGTCCCATGCCGCGCCGGTGACGCCGCTCAGGCCATGTTCCCGTGCCCACTCGGTCCGGACCAAGTCCGAGGGGGCGATAGTCGTCATCCAGTTGATCAGGGTCCCACCACCCACCGCGCCGCCGGACAACATCGTGACCGAGCCGTCCCAGGTCGCAAGCAAGCCGTGATCCAGGTAGAGCCGGTCGAAGGCGTCCAGCTCGTTCGTGGGCATCGTCGGCTCGTCGACGAACGGGCCTGCCTCCAGCACGACCACGGCCTTGCCCGCCGCCGCGAGGGCTGCTGCGGTCACGCCTCCGCCCACACCGGACCCGACGATGACGGCATCCGCCTCCAGGATGATCGGCTCATCCAGCGTCCCGGGCGCGAACGGCAGCGTCGTGGGCCGGATGGGCGTCACGTCCGCGGCGACCGGCCGCGGGTCCGTGTCGTATCCGATGGTCGCTAGGCGCGGGTTCGGCGACTCCACGCCTGGATCCGCGTAGGCGAGGAACGTCAGCACCTTGCGAAACGCCCCGAAGGCGGACCGGCGCAGGGCGAGCCGCGACCCGGCCCAGCGCAGCAGGTATCGCTCACGTGCATCCGGCGTCATGTCGCGGAAGGCCCGGGCGCCGCCGCCCAGGACCAGATTGAGCGAGCGGCGCTCGATCAGGCCGAGGACCAGACGGAGCTGGGCGACCTGTTCGGGGTCGGCGGCCTTCGTGAACGCTTCGGCCGCCAGATGCGCCCGCCGGACCGCCTCACCGGGGACGAACGTCTCGGCGAGGTCGGCCAGGGTCGCCAGTTCCCGTTCCGTCCAGCCTCCGGGTGGCGGTGCGGCCGCGGTCACGCGCTAGGGCGCTCCCAGCCCTGCGCCGGCCATGCCTCGCAGCGGAGCGGCTTGTCCTCGCGATAGCCCATCGCGTAGTCCGCCTGGATGAGCGTGTGGAGCTGGCTCGTGCCTTCGTAGATGACCGCGGCCTTCGAGTTGCGGAGGTATCGTTCGACGGGGAACTCGTTGCTGTAGCCATTGGCGCCGTGGACCTGGATCGCATCGAGCGCAGCCTGGACCGAATGCTCCGTCGCGTGCCATTTCGCGAGGCTCGTCTCACGGGTGTTGCGCAGGCCCTGATTCTTGAGCCACGCGGCGCGCCAGACGAGCAGCCGGCCGATCTCGGTGCCGGCGGCCATCTTGGCGATCATCTGCTTCACGAGCTGGTGCTCCCCGATCTCCATGCCGAAGGTGTGGCGCTCGTGGGCGTACTTGACGCTGGCATCGAGACACGCCTGGGCCAGACCCACGGCGCCGGCCGCGACGGTGAACCGCCCCTGGTCGATGGCGCTCATGGCGACGAGGAAGCCCTCGCCCTCCTCGCCGATCCGGTTCTCGACCGGGACCGGGACGTCGTCCATCGTGATGAGCCCGGTGTTGCCCGCCCGGATCCCGAGCTTGCCGTGGAGCGTGCCGGTCGTCAGGCCGGCCATCCCGCGCTCGAGCATGAACGCGGTCACGCCACGGTGCTTCTTCGCCCGATCCACTGATGCGAAGACAAGGAAGTGGTCCGCGATGTCCGCCAGCGAGATCCACAGCTTGGAGCCGTTGAGGCGATAGACATCGCCGTCGCGGCGAGCCGTGGTCTGAAGGCTGCCGGCGTCCGTCCCGGCGCCCGGTTCGGTCAGCCCGAAGGTCGCGAGCTTCTCGCCTCGAGCCTGCGGCACGAGCCAGCGCTGGCGCTGTTCCTCGGTCCCCCACTGCAGGAGCGCCAGCGAGTTCAGCCCGACGTGCACGCTCTGGACGACCCGGAACGCGGTGTCGGCACGCTCGAGTTCCTCGCACAGGATGGCGAAGCTCGTGTAGTCCATCCCGGCGCCACCGTACGCCTCAGGGATCGGCGCGCCGAGGAAGCCCATCTCGCCCATCTTCGCGAAGATCTCGCGGTGGACCTCGCCCTTCTCGTCCCACTCGCGGATGTGCGGCAGGATCTCCGCCTCCGCGAAGGCGCGGACGCTCTCGCGCACGAGCTTGTTCTCATCGGTCAGCGCGAATTCGACCACCGGTCCTCCTGCGGCTGCGTGTCAGTGCGATTGTAGGCGTCCGACCCGATACACTCGGGACCATGGAGCATGCCCCGAATCTGACCCCCGTCCTGGGCCGCTACTTCCAGCGCGAATGGAGCCACGGCGTGGGCCATCGCCTGTATGACACGAGCGGCAAGGCCTACCTGGACTTCGCCAACGGGATCGCCGTGACGACGCTGGGGCACGCCCATCCGCGTGTCACCGCCGCGATCCACGCCCAGGTGGACAAGTTGATCGGCCCGGTGTCCGCACTGGGCTTCACAGGCCCGATCTCCGCTCTGGCGACCGAGCTCGCGGCCACATTCCCCGAGCCGCTTGACTCCGTCTTCTTCCTGAACTCGGGGTCGGAGGCGATCGACGGCGCGCTCAAACTCGCGCGGCGCGTGACCGGGCGACCGGGGATCGTCGCCTTCCGCGGCGGCTTCCACGGGCGGACCTTCGGGGCCATGAGCGTGACGACCTCGAATCTCAACTACCGGACCGGCTACGAGCCGATGGTGCCGGGCGTCCACTTCGCACCGTTCCCGCTCGTCTACGACGAGTTCGACGGGGATGGGGCGGCGGCCACCGAGGCGAGCCTTGCCGCCCTGCGAGCGCTGTTCTCGACCGAGATCTCGCCTTCGAAGGTGGGCGCGATCCTCATCGAGCCGGTCCAGGGCGAGGGTGGCTTCCACCCGGCTCCGGCGGCGTTCCTCCAGGGCCTGCGTGCGCTGTGCGACGAGCACGGGATCCTGCTGATCGCCGACGAGGTCCAATCCGGCTACGGGCGGACCGGAAAGATGTGGGCGTTCGAGCATGCCGGGATCGTCCCGGACGTCGTGTGCGTGGCCAAGGCGATCGCGAACGGCCTCCCGCTATCGGCGATCGTGTCGTCGCGCGATCTGCAGGAGCGCTGGGGCCGCGGCGCCCACGGGTCCACGTACGGCGGGAATCCCGTCGCCTGCGCGGCCGGCCTGGCAGTGCTGGAGACGTTCCGCGACGAGGACCTCGTGGCGAATGCGGTCGCGCGTGGCGCCGAGCTGACGGCCGGGCTGGGTCGGATCGCCGCCGAGGACGACCGGATCGGCGACATCCGGGGGCCTGGGTTGATGGTCGGCGTCGAGTTCGTTCGGTCGCGGGCGACCCGCGAACCAGATGGGGCGATGCCGGATGCGCTGAGTGCCGCCTGCGCAGACGCCGGATTGCTGGTGCTGACCTGTGGCCGATCGCACGAGGTCATCCGCTGGCTGCCGCCGATCGATGTCACCGCGGCGGAGATCGCCGAAGCGGTCGAGATCTTCGGGGAGACCCTCTCAAGGCAACCGCGCAGTTAGGGCTGAGGCGGCCGGGGGCTCAGGCCCGCGCCGGAATCTCTCAGATGCAGATTCGAGACAAATGAGCGCGGACCGGACTCGATCACTGCGATCTCTGCAGTCGTGTCGACCGTTCACGAGGCGTTCATCGTCAATGTGCATCTATGAGATGCGCGTCCGGGAGGCAGCGTCCAGGTAGTCCCGGTACGGTGCCGCAGAACGGCGACCATCGGCTCGGGTGTGGATCAGCCACTCCCGCCTTCGACTCGCCGGGTCGACCAGGGCAAGCACCCTCCCGGCTGGCGGTCGACCGCGTGTAGTGAGCCACGCGTTCGCATCTCGCGCTCGTGCGGGAAACGCCGCATCCAGGATCAGGCGATTCGCCCGAAGGGTGGCTTCGACCTGGTCACTGGCGAGGTTGATGAGCCAAGTCCTCACCAGCACGGAATCCCAGCCCAGGCCGTGGGCGACTCCCGGCCCGGCCCGTTCGTACCAACCGACCTGTCGCTCGATACTGCCAAGGTCGTCGATCCGGGTCTTGATCTCGATGATCAGCAGGGTCGACGACTTCGGTTCGAAGGCCAACAGGTCGATCCATCCATGCGATCGTGCATGGGCGATCTCGACCTCGCGAGCCGTGAGAAGCCCGGCCGACTTGAGCCGCCGATCGAGATACCCAGAGCGTCGCGCGTGGATCGCATCGCGCTGTTGCCGACCTCCCACGATCAGCGGCGGGCGGATGATCAAGTCGGCGTCCATCCCGAGTGCTCTCGAGATGCGTGTCACCACATTCAACGATGGGTTCGCCCGCCCACCTTCGATCTTGGCGATGTATCCGCGGGTGACGCCTGCTCGGCCGCCGAGCTCGCGCTGGGTCATGGCGAGTCCGATCCTCGTGGCCCGCGAGCGCTCGGCGAACGCCAGGCTCAGTGGCTTCATGTCGCTCAGTGAAGCAGGACGGCTTCACCCGCGACGTATCTTCGAGTGGATGCATCTACCAGATGCACATTCGCCATGAACGCCTCGTGGATCGAGCACCAGACTGCATCCAGCGCCGGAATCACGCTGGGTCCACGCTCAGCTGTCGCCGAAGTGCATCTGACAGGAGCGCAGCGGTCGCTCGGGAGCGCAGCGGTCGCGCCGCCGCTGTGAGGCGACCGCTGATGGCCCGCCACGGCCCGCCACGGCCCGCCACGACGTGCTACATCCCGGACAGCAACGAGCGCCCGACAGGGTCGGGCGCTCGGCGAGTGGCGCGGGGAACTTCCGGGAGCTGGGACAGTCGCGGGGCGACCGTCAGGTCAGCGGTTCTGCGAGAGGAACTTGAGCACGTCGTTGTAGCGGAAGCGTCGATCGCCGCGCTTGCACACGCGGTAGAACGGCAGCTCGCCACGGTCGCCCAGACGCTTCACGGTATTGACGTGCAGATGGAGCATCTCGGCGACTTCGGTCGCCGTGAGCATCGGTCCAAGTTCGTTGACGGCCATCGATGCCATGTGGTCGTTGCCTCGTTCAGTGCACTTGTCTGCGGTTGCGGGACCCCACTGTGGTCAGGGGTATGGTCCGTGCCGCTGCGAGGTAGAGCGTAGGGGTGGAGTGTGGGTAGCGCCAAGCCGTACTTTGGGGTACCCGCCAGTACCAACGACCCGGCCGCGAGGCTCAGTCCCGGCCGCTCACGATCCGGTGAGCGTCGCGAGTGACTCGCAGGAAGCTCGTGAAGTGCCCCCACGGCCGGATATGGCTGGGTTCGCCCTCGTAGATCGTTCGGATCGGGACCCAGCCGATCGGGAGCCCCAGGGCGATGCAGCGGGCGATCATCTCGACCTCGAATTCGAAGCCGTGCTCGTCGCTGTCCAGGAGCGCGGTCATCAGCTGTCGCCCGATGAGCCGGTAACCGGACTGGTTGTCCGGCACGTTCCGCCCCACCGCGGCCGAGAGTACCCAGCCGCCGAGCGAGTTGGACAGCCGCCGGACCGGGGGCATGGCGCCGAAGTCGCGCCGGCCGATGATCAGCTCCGGCCGAGACGCTTCGTAGGCGGCGAGGAAGGCCGGGATCTCGGCCGGGTCGTGTTGACCGTCCGCGTCCAGCGTGACGACGGCTTCACATCCCTGCTCCAGCGCGTGACGGAACCCGCGGCGTAGCGCCGCTCCCTTGCCGGCGTTGGGTCGTTGGACCAGGACGGTCGCTCCGGCGGCCTCGGCTTGAGCGGCCGTGTCGTCCGTGGAACCGTCGTCCACCACGACCACCGCGAGAAACGCCCGGGTCGCCTCCACGACCTGCGCGATCCGCGGACCCTCCTGGTAGCCGGGGATGACGGCGATTAGCTGCACGCCCGAACCGTACACGGGCGGAGTGGTGCGTGGCGCGCGGCGGGGCCTGAGCGCGGCGCCTGATCGCCCCCGGCGATCGGTTCCGGCGCACGTGAGCGTGGCCGACGGCGGATCGCGGCGTATCGACCGCGGAAGCAGCGCGGCTGACCGCGATTCGATCGATCGGACCGATCGATCTCGCGGCTGCGCTTCGGGGCAAGCGAGCGTCAGGCCGTCGTCCTACCCTGTCCGACGTGAGCACGAGCTGCGACGTCGCGATCATCGGCGGCGGGGCGATGGGCAGCGCCATCGCCTACTTCCTCAAGAGCGACCCGACGTTTGACGGGCGGGTGGTCGTCATCGAGCGCGATCCGACCTATGCCCGAGCCTCGTCGGCCCTGTCGGCGAGCAGCATCCGCCAGCAATTCTCGACGCCCGAAAACATCCGGATGTCGCTCTTCGGGATCGTGTTCCTGCGGGACATCGGTCGACATCTGTCGCTTGAAGGCGGCGATCACGTCGACGTGGGGCTGCGCGAAGGCGGGTACCTGTACCTGACGACGGCCGCCTATGAACCGGTCCTGCGCGAGAACCACACCACGCAGGTCGCAGAGGGCGCCGACATCGTCCTGCTGACGCCGGACGAGATCGCGGAGCGATTTCCCTGGATGACAGTGGACGATGTCGCCCTCGGATCACTGGGGTTGACCGGCGAGGGCTGGTTCGATGGCTACGGGCTGATGCAGGCATTCCGGCGCAAGGCCCGGTCGATCGGCGCGGAATACCTCGCCACAGAAGCCGTCGGCCTGGACGTCGCCGGCGACCGGATCAGCGGTATCCGCCTTGGTGACGGGACGACCATCCACGCTGGCCAGGTCGTGGATGCGGCCGGCCCCTGGTCAGCGGCCGTGGCCGCGCTGGCCGGCATCGACCTGCCGGTCGAGGCCAGGCGACGGTGCGTCTTCGGCTTCGAGTCCCGCTCGGAGACACCGGATTGCCCGCTCGTCATCGACACGTCCGGAGTCTGGTTCCGGCCCGAAGGCGAGGCGTTCATCGGGGCGATCGGACCATCGGCTGCCGAGGACCTCCCAGACCTGCCGCTGACCGTCGATCAGCGCCAGTTCGACGAGCGCGTCTGGCCGGCACTCGCGGCGCGCGTACCCGCCTTCGATTCCATCAGGCGGCTCAGGGCCTGGGCCGGCTACTACGAATACAGCACGTTCGACCAGAACGCCGTCATCGGGCGGCACCCGGAACTGACCAACCTCCTGTTCGCGACCGGCTTCAGCGGCCACGGCATCCAGCACTCCCCGGCCGTTGGCCGCGCGATCGCGGAGCTCCTGGTCCATAGCGCCTATCAGACGCTGGACCTCTCGATCTTCGGCTACGAACGGATCGCCGCCGGCCGGCCCGTCGTGGAGAAGAACGTCATCGGCTGAGGATATGTCAGGCGGCGGCGACCGCTCCGGTCTCGGGCACCACCCGCTTCGGCTCGACCACGGGCCGAAGGGCGAACGCGCCGGCGATGAAGCTGCAGATACCGAGCACCAAGACGACGCGAACCCCAGTCCCATCCGCGTAGGCGCTCAGCTGGAAGATGATCAGGCCGCCGATGACCCCCGCGAGGGTCGAGGCGGATTGCGTCGCCACGTTGGAGATACCCATATAGCGCCCGGCTGAAGCCTTCGGGACGATCTCCGTCATCAGAGCCCAATCAACGGCCAGGAAGGTGCCCTGCGACGCTCCGAACAAGGCCGCCGCGACGGTGATCACGGCCAGGTTTGGAGCGACCACCGCGATCGCGAGCGAGAGGGCGCCCAGACCCGCACTGACGTAGATGACAGGTTTCCGCCCGATCCGATCGGACAGTCGCGCTGCCGGGATGATCGCCACCATGCTTGAGATCGCGACGGCCGCCAGGATCGCCAGCCGCGCTTCGCCGGATTCGGCCTGGGTCATGCCCTGGACGTTGACCAGATACAGCACCATGAAGTTGACGAGCGCTGCTCCGCCCATCAATACCAGGAGTCGGGAGAGCAGCAGCCAGACGTAGCTCTTTTCCCGAAGGATGTCCGTCCCCCAGGTCTCCGCTGCGATCGACCGCCACGATCGTCCCTCTCTGGGCTTCGCCGGAGGGCCGTTCGGGACGCGGGCGACGACACTGATCATCGTCACGACCTCGATCGTGGCGACCGCGGCCAGCGCCAGGCCCACGTTGCCCTCCAGGTCGGCCAGGGCAGCGAGCGCGAACCCCACGATGTTCCCCACGACCTGCATGAGTCCCACCAGCGAGCTCGCGAACCCGACCTGCGGACCGGCGATGAGATCCGGGATGTACCCCTGGAATGGGCCGCGGGCCACATTGGTGCTGACCGCGAGCAGCACGACGAACGCGGCGAGGGCGACGAACGTGTTCGCCGTGGCGATCCCGATGAGGAAGACCGCGTCCAGGGTCGCGCCGATCACGATGTACGGCTTGCGCCGTCCCCAGCGTGTGACCGTGTAGTCGCTGATGGAGCCCGCTGTCGGCTGGATAAAGAACGAGAAGATGAAGACCGCCGCGGTCAGGGCCGCGATCGCCGCCCCGACCTGTCCTGCCGGGACGAGCTCGTCAAAGAGGAGACGGGACTGGACCGCGCTGGCAACGGCCGCATCGATGGCGGTGAGGCCAAGCCAGAACATGGAGATCCGCAGCAGCATGCGGGTGGGGAGGAGCGCCTTCGGGCGGCCGTCGACGTCGATGTTCGTCGCTGCGTCAGACACGATCCAACCTCACTCACAGGCATTGACCTATCGAGGACGTGCGTCGCCCGGAAGTGTGACACCCGGCGCAAGTGGATTGCGGCAACGGATGGCAGTGCAAGAACGTGGCGCCACCGGGCAGGTGGCAGACACGCGGATCTCGCTGCCGCACCTGCCCGTGTGACAAAGCAGCGGGCCGCGCGTCCCAGGTGACATGACGCTCCCACCTGTGGGCTCAGGCGGCCCGACCCGGGAATACCGCGCGACCGCCACGTTCCTGCTTGGCGGTCTGTTCACCCCCGGGTTCCTGTTCGTGTACCAGGGCGCGTTCTGGGTCGACCCGACGATCCGCAGCGTCCTCCTCGTCAGCGGCGTGATGCTGAGCGTGGTCGCCCTGCTTGTGACGGCGTTCGGGCTCGCATCCGGCCGAGGGTGGGCGGTCGCAGTGATGTCGCCACTGCTCAAGGTTCTCGTACTCGCCGGAGCGATCGAGGTGATCTCGGCTCTCGCGCACGGAACGATCGCCATCCCGTTCGTCGCGCTGCTCGCCGTGTGGGCCCTGCGTGCGCCGAGGCGGTCGCGGCCCACGGCCGGCGAGCCGGCCCCGAGGTGGGGTTTCACGGGCGCACTGGTCATCGGGGCGATGCTCTTCAGCACGGCGTGGCCGCTCGTCAATCCGACCCTGCTTGCTCCCGGCGGGCCACTCGTCAATGGGCGCGACGCCCTCCAAGCAAGCCTGGTGGTCACCTGTGACAGCACACCGGGTTCGCCCCCGACGTTCGTGCAGGGCCGATACGCGTGGTCATGGTCGCACGGTGAGCCTTGGCCCGCGGGGACCGACACGATCTCGTTGAGCACGTACACCGTTCGAGAAGATGGTCTCACGGGCTACCGGATGGATCTTTCGGGAGGATCGAGCCCGGGCATCGTGCAGTCGAACATCGACCTCGGCCAGACGCAGGCGATCCTGTATGGCATCGACCTTGGCGCGACCAGGTTCCAGCCGCAGTCAGTCGCGATCGGCCTGATCGCTCCCGACACGCTGCCGACCGGGCACGGCTCCATCGAAATCGCCGCGACGTACTTCCACGCGCCTACGGACAAGTACTCCGAGCAGTCGCCAGCGCTCTGGCACGTCCTCACGCAGGCCCGCTGCGAGTGGTGAGCGCGGGGTCCCGGCGGGCGCTTGGCATGGGCGACCGTGTCGATCGAGATCTTATGGCGCCCCCGGCAGGATTCGAACCTGCGACCTTCCGCTTAGAAGGCGGCTGCTCTGTCCACTGAGCTACGGGGACCAAGTGACAGAGTACCGGACGCCCCTAGGGCACCTAGCCCGCGAGTCGCTCCATCACCTCGCCGATGCGCTCGATGGTCTGGCGGTCATACGGCGCCGGCACGCGGACGATGACGGTCTCGAAGTCGAGGTCGCGGTAGGGTCGGATCGCATCGGCGACCTCATCGGGTGAGCCGACCAGGTGCGGCCCGCCGCCCATGCTCGTGACCCCGTTCGCGGCCATCAGGGCGTCCATGCGCCGTTGCGCCTCCGCGGCGTCGTCGTCGATGACGATCGGGAAGCTGATCGTCTTCTCCAGGGTCGCGAGGTCGCGCCCGACGTCTCGGGCGTGTCCTTGGAGGGCTGCGAGCGCGTCACGGACCTCGTCGAGCGTGCCCGATACGTTCCAGCCGTCCGCCCGCTCGGCGACCGTTCGGAGCGTCTTGCGTCGCCCGGAACCGCCGATGAGGATCGGAAGGTGCGCCTGGACCGGCCGCGGTGCGTTCAGGGTGTCGTGGAACGAGTACGCGTCGCCCTCGTGCGAGAACCGCTCGCCGTCGAGGAGTCGCCGCATCAGTGCGACCGACTCATCCAGCCAGTCCAGCCGCTCCCCTGGACTCGCCCCGAACTCGAAGCCGAACGCGTCGTGTTCACGTTCGAACCACGCCGCACCGATGCCCAGGACCGCACGCCCGCCCGAGATGTGATCTAGCGTCGTCGCCAGCTTGGCCGTGTGACCGGGGTTGCGGAACGTGTTGGCGCCCACCATGAGGCCCAGCCGAACGCGCGAGGTGACCGAAGCCAGACCGGCCATCGCGGTCCAGCCCTCGAAGATGGGCTGTTCCCACGGCCCGAAGATCGCCAGCAGGTGGTCCCACGTCCAGACCGAGTCCCAGCCATGCGCCTCCGCGGACAGCGCGGCGTCGCGGAACGTCGCCCAGTCGGTCGACTGTGACCAGAGTTGCAATCCGAAGCGCATCGCGGGCATCCCTCAGGTGGGTTGTCGAGGTGATGATGTCGAAGGCCACATTCTAGGGTCGGGCTCCGGCAGGAGCGCCGAATCGGCCGTGCTATGCTCCGCGACCCATCGCCCGGACCGGGATCCGAGCGGGGTCAGGGAGGACCCGGAGCGCCCATGTCGGCACCTCCACAGCGCGCGATCGGCGGCCGCAGCCGCAGCCTCGACGCGGGTCAGCTCGCCCTTGAACTGCCGCTGGAACGGCCGCTCGAATTGCCCGCAATGGCGCTCGCGCGTGAGTGGAAGGACCAGCAGCGCCTGTGGGGCCACGCCTTCCACCCGATGTGCTCGTACCTCGCAAGTTTCCCGGCGGCACTCACGCACGCCTTCATCGCGCGCTACTCACGACCCGGTGACGTCGTCCTGGATCCATTCTCCGGGCGCGGGACTACCGCCCTCCAAGCCTGCGCCGAGGGTCGGATCGGGGTTGGCAACGACCTCAACCCGTTCGCCCATCTCCTGACGGCCGCCAAGGTCCAGCCGGCGACCCGAGCCGACGCGGTCATCCGGCTCGCCCAGCTTCGACTGAGCTGGAACGCCGTCTCCGGGGAGTGGCTGGCGCTCGGTGCGAAGGTGTCGGCGGACGCCGGGGCGTCGAGTTCGATGATCCCGCGCGCAGGTTCGGGCGCGCCGGCTTCGGCCGGGGTGGAGCTCGTCCCCATCGAAGTCGCCCTCGCCTTCCATGCACGGACGCTTGCGCAGCTGCTCTACGTTCGGACCGTGCTGCGACTCGATGACCGGACGGATCGCTTCCTGGCCGCCGCGATCACCGGGATCCTCCACGGCAAGAGCGCGAGCTACCTGTCCGTCCTGATGCCGAACACGTTCAGCATGGCCCCGCGCTACGTCCGTGACTTCGCCGCTCGAACGGACTTCGTGTCCCCGGAGCGCGACGTGTTCGATGGGCTCAGCAAGAAGCTCGATCGGCTCTTCCGACAGCTCCCGCCACGCACGGAAGGGCTGGCGCTGCTCGGCGATGCCCGCGACGTCGCCGAGCGGACGCGCGTGGGCCTACGGGCGATGGGCCGACCCGAGCGTGCTCGCCTCGTCGTGACGTCGCCGCCGTACCTTCGAGTCGTCAAGTACGGCTACTACAACTGGCTGCGCACGTGGTTCCTGGGCTTCGATGCGCGCGAGATCGATGCGACACTGGACGACGCCCACCACCGCGAGCCCTACTTGCAGTTCATGCGCGAGGTGCTCGCCGGCCTCCGCCCGATCCTCGCGGACGACGCGGTGGTCGTGCTGGTCATCGGTGACGTGGAGACGGACCGTGGCCGCCGGATCCGTGGCGGTGTGGGCCTGGCGGAGCGCACATGGGAGGCCGCGGCCGAGCCCGAGGGCTACAAGCTGGCTGGGGTGGCGCTGGATGACGTCGCTCCCAACCGCAAGATGACCAAACTCTGGGGCGACGAAGCCGGCCAGGCGACCAAGACGGACCGGATCCTGGTCCTTGGCGCCACCGAAGCCGGCCGACGCCGCGCGCTGTCAGCCGCCGCGATGGATGTGGACTGGACGTGGCCTCCCAGGGCGCTGCGCCCCCTCTAGGTCCGCGGCGACCGCCTCGGTCCTGGTGGGACCGCGATCGTGTCGAACGTGCATCGCCACCGGCCGGATCCGACAGCGCACGTCGAGATCATCAAGGTTCACGAGGAACTCGTGCTGATCTCGATCCTCACAGGACCGCAGGGGGTTCCGCTGGGCATCACACCTGGGGCCGCGGCGGCCCGATAGAATGCGGCCATGCAGCAGATGTACCACCCGTCCGACCTGGCCTCGATGGATCCGCTCGTGCTCATGAAGAACCTGGACCACGTGCGGATGACCAGCCGGCGGCTGTCGTACATCCTCCAGCAGCAGGTCCACCTCTACGTTCCCGAGGCGAACCAGCTCCGCGAGCAGATCGACAGGTACGTGGACGCCGAACGGCAGATCGAAGGCGAGATGGCGAGGCGCCGCATCCGCGCCTGACGCTCAGGGCGAGATCGCGTTCCGCTCGGGCGCCCATCGAAGTGCGAGTCGGCGATCCGCCTGCGCGAGGTCGATGTCCGCTGTGACCACGCCGACCTGACCGTGGCGCAGGCTCGCCACCAACGAGCCGTCCGGGCCGACGATGCCGGTGATGGAACCCTGGTTCGAGCTCGCCACATTCGACTGAGCGATATAGATCGAGTTCTCGAGCGCGCGGACGAGCAGGGCCTTCTCGTTGTACGGGTTCGAGGCGTCCCACCAGCGGGTCGGCAGGGAGCCATCAGCGGTCGTAACGAAGTGCGGGACGAACACGATCTGCGCCCCTTCGAGGACGAGCGAGCGACATGGCCGGAGTCTACCGATGCCGGGAGACCGAACCTGACGAGCCAATATCAGTGCTGGGCCGGCTGCAGGAGCCCTTCACACGCAGGCAGCGGATTCGGTCGCGCGACCCGCTGCTCGACGACATCGGTCACCAGCAGGTACGACGTGGGACCGTAGTCGCCACCGCCACTGTGGAAGGTGTCGCGCCCGGAGGACGTGAGATCCCACCAATTGAGCGGGAAGTCGGACTCGGTCACCTCGTCGCACGCCGGAACGTTGAAGACTCGCGGCCCGCTGGTCACGGTGACCTCCGCGACGGTCCGATTGATGACCGTCAGCGTACCCAGAAACTCCACCTGCCCAGGCTGGTCATTGGCGCCGCAGGAGAACGGCACACCGGCCAGAACGACCACGGCTACCAAGGAACGGATCACGCACGGGACGATGCACTCGACTCAGCCCGGTGTCAACGACCCTAGCGCCGGTGGTGGCCCGTCAGGCCGTGGTCGGCGCCAGCGTGAGGCGCACGGTCGGACCGGCCGCCCGGTCAGGCTCCATCACAGGGACGGGCTGCGGACGCACCGGGACCATGATCGAGGACGGAGCGATGGGCACCTTGACGATGACTTCGACAGCCTCCGCCGGGACGGCATCGGCCGGATCTGCGACCGCCGCCGAAGCCGCCGCCCGGATCGCGACACTCACCGATCGGCGTCGAGCCTGCTCCTCGGCCACGACCACCGCCGACATGGCCGCCAACGACGGCATCTCGAAGAGGCTGAACCCGATGCCGTGTTCGGCCAGGTCGTCCGACCCGTACCCGCGATAGAGCCCGCGTGCGGCGACCGCACACATCTCGTCATACAGCTCCGGCCACCCCACTCGTCGGCGGTGGTAGCAGAAGCGGATGAATTCGACCGCCTCCGGGTCCGGCCCTTGACTGGCGGCGGTCCGCGGCTCCATCGATGGGGTGCCCTCCTTCCGCATCGGCGGGCAACCGGCTTGGGGGTTCCGGCGGCGCGCGATGACAATACGATGCCCGGTCCTGCCGTCCGATCGATGCGGGATCGGCGGCCTGACTTGGGGCCTTGGTTGCCCGGTCGTCCTCCCTCCGAGGGATCCCCGACCGGTGTGCCGACCATCGTAGGCCCGCGCCGCCGGGGCGTGAAGGGGGCTTGTCCACCAGTTCGTCCACCAACTTATCCACACGAACGCGCGTTCGGTGAACGCCCGTGCGATACGAGCGTGGAGGTCGCTAGCTGGGCCGCCTTGACAACCCCAGTCCGGGCGAGGACGACGGTCGCCAACGATGGTCCAGCCCCAACTCCAGACCTTCGAAGGGGTCGTCCGCCAGCAGGAGGCAGCCGTCCAGATCCACCCAGTCGGCGAGGGACGCGACGACGGCCGAACCAGCGATGCCGACCTGCGTCTCCTCCATGCAGCCGAGGAACGTCTTGAAGCCAAGCTCATGTGCCCGTTCGAGCATCGCCCGCGCCGGCGCGATCCCGCCGCACTTCGCGAGCTTCACGTTTACGCCACGGACGACGCCGACGAGCCCTTCGAGGTCCTCGGGGAACACGCAGCTCTCGTCGGCGACGATGGGCAGTGAGGAACGGGCCTGCAGCCAGGCCAGCTGGTCGAGTCGACGCGCCGGGAAGGGCTGCTCGATGAGTTCGACGCCCAGACGTTCGAGATGCGGCAGGAGGGCGACCGCCTCGTCCGGCTGCCAGCCCGTGTTCGCATCGACGCGGATCGGGCCGGCGAAGACCTCCCGCACGGCCTCCAGCGTGGCGAGGTCGGCGGCGCCGCCCAACTTGATCTTCAGCGCGGGGAAGGCGGCCGCCCGGCTCGCGCGCTCAGCCACCATCGCCGGCTCGTCGATCCCGATAGTGAAATCCGTCGCCGGAATGTCGGCCGAGAGTCCGAGGAGCGCGTGGACCGGCACGCCCGCGACCTTGCCGATGAGGTCGTGCAGGGCGATGTCAACGGCACACTTGGCTGCCCCGTGGCCGCGGATGACGGCCTCCATCGCCGACGCTGCTGCTTCAAGACCCATCGCATCCGCCGTCGGTCCGTCGATCGCGTCCAGCAGCATCGGGAACACGGCCGCCATCGTCTCGGGGGTCTCCCCATAGAAGGCGTCCGGATACCCCTCCCCCACCCCGACGATCCCTGGAAACCGGTCGTCACGCAGCTCGACGATGACGGTCGTGGACACCTGACCACCGCCGTGCTCGGCCCGGGCGATGCGGAATGGATCACGTAACCCCAGAACCAGCGTCTCCTGGATGAGCTGCAGACTCAAGGGACAAGTTCCAGCAGGCGCTCGTGGATCGCCTGCCAGAGTCCGTCCGCTCCGAATCGGACCGGATCGTCGGTCGGGAGGCCAGTCTCGGTGGCCGTCTCCTCGATGATCCGACGCGCGTCTGCCTCGTCCGGGTACAGGGACGTATTCAACGCGACGGCCACGACCGTCGATGGCGCCACGAGCCCGGCCACCTGCTCGTGGATCCGGATGAACCCGGGCAGCGACGCGATGGGAAACGACCGGTCCGGCAGGTGGTCGAAGTCGTGTTCTGTCGTGCCGGGCTTGTGGACCAGGATCATCGCGTGCGGCGTGGCGCCGTGGATCAGCGCGAGCGTGACCGCCGAGTAGGCCGGATGGTCCAGCGACCCCTGGCCCTCCACCAGGATCCAGTCGCCGCGACTCTCGGCTTGCTCGACCATCCACTCGACGGTGCCCTGGGCGAAGTCGGCGATGAGCCGATCGACAGCGACGCCCCAGCCGTCGATCATCATCCCGGTCTGGCCGGTGGGCACGAAGACCGCGCTGTCGCCGTGGTCGCGCGCCGCCTGCCGAAGCGCCAGCGCGACGGACATCTTGCCGATCGCGCAGTCGGTCCCGACGGTCAGGATCACTCGCTTGCCGCGCCCATGCCGGCGACCGGTCGTGGTCTCCATGCGGTCCGGCGGCCGCCGATAGTCCACGATCCGGGTCGCTTGTGCCGTGGCGGCCGCCACGAACTCCGGGTCGTCGCCGATGAAGGTGTGCAGCCCGGACAGCACGTCCAGCCCGGCCTTTATGGCCTCGAGGATCGTCGCCCGCCAGGACGCCGGCAGCCTTCCTCCGGTTGGCGCGATGCCGATCAGGAGCGCATCCGGCGGCGGCTGCAAGGCGAGCGCCTCGGCCAGGGTCGCGACGATCGGGGCCGGGTGCCCTGGGAGGAAGTCGTCCACATCCCGTCCGGCATTGGAGGAATCAAGCACCGCGACCACGTCATCCCGGCCGAACCGGATCACGCCGTAGGCGGTCTTGGCATGGCTGTCGCCGAAGTAGCCCTCAGCGAGGATGACGAGGCGTCGCGTATCGGTGGGTCGCATGACCCGAGTCTACGGAATCGGACGAGCCGCGCGGCGGCCTACCCGTTGCGGCGTTCGAACTCGCGCATGAAGTCGATCAGGGCGTCCACGCCGGCTTCGGGGAACGCGTTGTAGATCGACGCGCGCATCCCACCGACGGAGCGATGACCCTTGAGGCCATCGAAGCCGGCCGCGGTCGACTCCATGACGAACGCCTTCTCGAGGTCCTCGGTCGCCAGCCGGAACGTGACGTTCATCAGGCTGCGGCTGTCGGCCTGTGCGGTGGGTCGCCAGAACCCGGTCCGATCCAGCTCCGCGTAGAGCTTGCCGCCCTTGCGCTCGTTGATCGCGGCGATCGCCGGCAGGCCGCCCTGTGCCAGCAGCCACTCCATCACCAGCCCCAGGACGTAGACCCCGAAGGCCGGCGGCGTGTTGTAGAGCGACCCGTTCTCAGCCTGGACCGCGTAGTCCAGCATCGTGTGCAGCGCCTTCGTGGACCGCGCCAGGAGATCCTCCCGGATGATCACCAGCACCACTCCGGACGGTCCCAGGTTCTTCTGCGCCCCGGCGTAGACGAGTCCGTACTTCGCGATATCGATCGGTTCGCTGAAGATGTCCGATGAGGCATCGCTGACCAGCGGCGCGTCGCCCGCCGCCGGCAGCCGGTGCCACTGGGTTCCCTCGATCGTGTTGTTCGAGGTCATGTGGACGTACGCCGCGCCTGGCGTGAACTCGCACTCGGCGTCGGTCGGGATCCGGTCGAACGGCGCGCCATCCGGCAGCCCCGTCACATGGACGGACCCTACGCGCCGCGCCTCCTTGGCGGCCTTCTCGGCCCACGAACCGGTGTTGATGTAGTCCGCGATCGTGCCCTCGGTCAGCAGGTTCATGGGCACCATCGAGAACTGCAGGCTTGCGCCACCCTGCAGGAACAGGATCCTGTAGCCGTCCGGCACACCGGCGAGCCGACGGATGTCCGCCTCGGCCTGACCGATGATCGCCTCGAACGTGGACGACCGATGGCTGATCTCCATGACCGACATGCCGACACCCGGCAGCGCCACCAGGTCGCGCTGGACCTGCTCCAGCACGGACACCGGCAGGACGGCCGGGCCGGACGAGAAGTTGTAGATGCGTTCGACGGCGATGGTCATGGCGGCGGGCTCCTCAGATGGCCACGAGCTGGACGCTCAGGATGTGCTCGTTGCCGCTCTCGATGGCGGCAAGCTGGGCATCGGTGGGGGCGCCGTCCAGGTTGATCCGCGCCACGGCGGCCTCGGCTCTTTCGAAGATGATGTTCTCGGTCTCCTGCACGTTGAGACCGCCCCCGCTCAGGTGCTCGAAGACGTGGGCGAGGACGCCCGGACGGTCCCGATGACGCACGACGAGCATGTGCGTGGCAGGCGTTCGACGGGCGAGGTTGACGACGTTCGGGACGCGACCCGTCTCCTTGAACGAACGGACGATCCGGACGGTCTCCGCGGCGATGGCCTCCTGGGCCTGTTCCGTGGACGCCCCGATGTGGTGCGTGCCATAGACGCCGGGGAGCAGGAGGAGCGGCAGGGCGTACTCGCCTGTGCCGGTCGTGGGCTCGTCCGGGTAGACATCCAGGCCCACGCGAATGCCGCGGTCTCGGACAGCGGCAGCGAGCGCATCGTGATCCACGATTTCAGCGCGAGCGGTATTCACCACGAACGCGCCGTCGCGCAGGCGACCGATGACGTCCACGCCGACCAGACCGCGTGTATCCGGCGCAAGGGCGAGGTGGATGCTCAGGATGTCCGCCTGCGCCGCGACATCGCCCGGCGTGGCAGCGACGGCGATCCGCGACTCGCGTGTGGACGCGAGTCCATACGCCGCGAAGTCGACGTCTGGCTGGTCGGCGAACCGCCGCGACCACACGACGATGTCCAACCCGAACGCCCCCGCTCGACGCGCGACCTCCTGGGCGATGCTCCCGAACCCGAGCAGCCCCAGCGTCGAGCCGGCGAGGCCCTTCGCCTTGGTGAACTCGCTCTTGTTCCAGTGGCCCGCGCGGAGCTCCGCGACGTTATCCGGGATGCGCCGGTCCAGCGCAAGGATCAGGCCAAGCGCCAGCTCCGCCACGGCGACCGCGTTCTTGCCCGGGCAGTTCGAGACGTAGATCCCGCGCGCCGAGGCCGCGGCCACATCGATCGTGTTGTAGCCAGCCCCGGCGCGGACGATGAGCCCGAGCGCCCCTGCATCGAGCATCTCGGCGGTCACCTTGGTGGATCGGACGACCAGGACGTCCGCCTGCGTGTCGGCGAGGGCCGCGACCAGCGCCGCATCTTTGAGGGCCGGGTCGTGGACGACCTCGCAGCCGGCAGCCTTCAAGCCTTCGACGCCCGATGGTTCGAATGGATCTGCGACGAGGACCTTCATCGGCGGTACTCCCCTAGATGAGGTGGATCAGCAGACCGTCTCGGAGCTTGGGCTCGAACCAAGTGGACTTGGGCGGCATGATCCCGCCCGCGTCGGCGATCGTCATGAGGTCCGTCACGCTCACCGGGACCATCGCGAACGCGACGGCTGCAGCGCCGGAGTCCACGCGTTCCTGCAACGCGACCGGTCCACGGATGCCGCCGATGAAGTCGATGCGCTTGTCAGTCCGCGGGTCGCCGATACCAAGCAGCGGTTCGAGGACCTGGACGTGGAGCAGCTGGACGTCGAGGCGCTCCGCAGCCGGCGTGCCATCGGCGGCAGGGATGAGCCGCAGCGTGTACCAGCCGCCGGCCAGGTACATCGACACCTCGCCCGGACCGGCCGGCGTCTCGCCACCGGGTCCCACGCCGACATGCTCCGCGAGCCCGTCCAGGAAGGACGCCGGGGAGTGCCCGGCGAGGTCCTTCACGACCCGGTGATACGGCAGGACCTGGGTCTGGTCATCCGGGAAGGCGACGGCGAGGAATGTGTCCGCCTCGATGGGTCCGGTGCCGGGGCTCTCGGCGCGGACGGCATCGCGCGCGCGCAGGGCACTGGCCGCCCGGTGATGCCCATCAGCGATGTACAGGGATGGGATCCCCGCGAACCCGGTGACCAGGTCATCGACGTCCGCCGTCGCGACCACCCAGATGGTGTGCTGGACCGCGTCCGGGGCGATGAAGTCGAACAGCGGCGATCCGGCGACCGTTCGTGCCACGACGGTGTCCACGGCAGCGGTCGCCGGGTAGGTCAGGAAGACCGGCCCGGTCTGCGCTCGCGTCTCAAGGATGTGGCGCGTCCGGTCGTCCTCCTTGTCCTCGCGCGTCCTTTCATGCTTGCGGATGACGTCCGTGGCGTACTCGTCTACGGAAAAGCAGCCGGCGATCCCGGTCTGCTCGTGCGCGCCCATCCGCAGGCGGTAGACGTACAGGCTGGCCATGGCCTCCTGGACGAGGGGCGCCGCCGCGCGCAGCCGCACGAAGTTCCGGACGCCCGTCGCATACACGATGTCGGCGTGCGGGTCCGTGTCCTCGGGCAGCTCGATCTCTGGACGCGACACCCGGAGGAAGCTGAGCGGATCGTCCGCGGCGAGCGCCCGTGCCTCGGCAGCGTCGACGACGTCGTAGGGCACCGCAGCGATAGCCGCGGCCTGCTCAGGCTGGGGCCGGAGGGCGCGGAACGGCTGGATCGTGGCCATCGGTCGAGCGTACCAGAGCGGGCCCGGCGACTTGGCGGTGCTGCTGTAACGCGGTTGCGACACTCCGGCGCCGACCGGTTGGCCCACACGCCCCGCCTGGCACGTACGGTCGAGGTCCACACACAGGAGTCACCCATGAACGTGTCAACACCGTCCCGCCTGCAAGACCTCCACCTGCCCGAGGTGCCCGATCGCGCATCGTTCGAGCTGCCCGACTTCGAGATGCCCGACATCCACCTCCCGAAGGCCCTGACCTCGGCCGCCGCCGCGGTCGGACTCATCAAGCCCGCCCGACCGCGCTGGCCCTACGCACTTGGTGCCAGCCTGCTGCTCGCGGCCGGCGCCGTGATCGCGATGAACTGGACGGCCGTCCGGACACGCCTTGAGGCCGCCGTCGCGATGGCCGGTCAGCGCGTCGCCGAGATGCGTCGTGGCGCTCAGACCGACGACGCCGTCGCCTTCCCGGCTGCCGATACCGCGCCGCAGCGGCCATCCGAGACGACCGGTGCGGTCGGGGCGGACTATCCCGATGGCCTGGGCAGCAACGGTAGCTCGGTTGCTGACGCCCTCGAGTCCGAGGCCTACGTGAGTGTGTAGCATCCGCCCATGAGCTTCGACGTCGCCGCCGAG
>JBKJQY010000139.1:0-17767 GCA_046593725.1 Candidatus Limnocylindrales bacterium | reverse complement strand
TCGGCCTACTACGTGGACGTCGCCCAGTCCCTCCACAGCGGCGGTGGCTTCAACGTCGACTTCATCTGGATCTTCGCCGAGGTCGGTGGCAAGATCCCGGCGGTCCCCGTCCTGCCGATCCCATCGAATGCCCACTGGATGCCGCTTGCATCCCTGGTCCAGGTGCCGTTCATGGCGCTGTTCGGGACCGTCGCCTGGGCCTCCGCTGCCCCCTTCGCGATCATCGGCGCGGCCGCGGCGCCACTGACCTGGGCCATCGCCCGGGATGCGAAGGCGAGCTCGACCGTCGCGGTCGGTGCGGGCATCCTGACGGCGATCCCACTGCTCTCCGCCGTCTATCTCGTCCAGCCCGACAACTTCTCGCTGTACCAGCCCCTGGTGATCGCCTCGCTGTGGATGGGCGCACGTGCCCTCCGCGGCCGAAGCGCCGGGCGCGCCTTCGTCGCTGCCGGGCTCCTGGCGGGCCTGGCCACGCTCTCACGTAATGACGGGATGCTGGTCCTTGCGAGCCTGGGTCTCATCTTCCTGTTCGATCGCTGGCGAGCCTGGCGTTCCGCCGGGGCGCGGACGCCGACGATCCCGTTCGCGGCCGCGGTCGCCTGCGTCGGGGTCTTCGTCGTCGTGATGGCGCCCTGGTGGCTGCGCCAGCTGGCGGTATTCGGCTCCATCTCGCCGTCCACGGCGTCGGGCAAGGTCCTGTTCATCCGCGACATCGGCGAATGGAACAGCATCACGACCCCGGCGAACCTGGATCACCTGCTCGGGATGGGCATCGGTCCGCTCATCGTGTCGCGGATCGGTGGCCTGGTCGCCGCCCTCACCATCTACATCACCCTGGTCGCGGGCGTCGTGCTCGCCCCGTTCATGGTCATCGGCGGCTGGGCACGACGCCATTCGGACGACATGCGCCCGTTCTTCGCCTACGCCGCGATCCTGTTCGCGTTCTCCGCGATCGTGTCCGCGGTCCACGTCCCGGGCGGGACGTTCATCCACTCGGCCGTGGCGCTCGCGCCGTACAGCTACATCCTGGCCCTCGAGGGCGTTGCGGTAGGTGTCGCCTGGGTCGCGGCTCGGCGGCGCACGTGGGACGCCGCAACAGCCACACGCCTCTTCAGCGCGTCGATCGTGGGGTTCGCGGTCATGAGCGCGGTCTTCGGGACGCTCGTCGTCCACACGGTCTGGGACGGGCGTCGCGAGCGCAACCTGGCGGTGGCTGTGGCCCTGGATGACGCCGGCGCCGCGCTGACGGACCGGGTCATGTCCATCGACGCGGCCTCGACGAAGTACTGGTCCGGTCGCGGCGGTGTCGTCCTGGTCAACGACCCGGTTGACACGGTGTACGAGGTCGCGACCGCCTACGACATCCGTTGGCTGGTCCTGGACCGCGGCGAATCCAGCCCCATGGCCGGCCCGATCCTGGCCGGCGACCGACCGTCATGGGTGGGGCCGCCCGTCGCGCAATTCTCGGCTGGCGGACTGGGCGTCCTCAAGGCGACTGAGGGCGACCCCGACCTGGCCGTCTACCCGGTCTGCACCGCGCCGGGCGATGACCGCTGCAGAGTGAATCCGTGACGCGGCGCGGGACGTTCGCCTCTGCGCTGGCCATCTTTGCGGTCGCGCTCGTGACGCGGGTCGTCTTCGCGTCGCAGATCGTCTTCCCGAAGCCAGAGGACACCGCCTACTACGTGGACGTGGCGCGGAACCTCGTCGACGGACGAGGCCTCGTCTCGGACGCCATCTGGAGTTTCCAGACGCCACCGCTGGGGTTCCCGAGGCCGGCGTTCGAGGTCTGGCTGCCGCTCCCCACGTTCCTCGCCGCGCTCCCGATGGCCGTCCTGGGTGCCACGTTCGCCGCCGCGCAGGTGTCCTCCGTCGTGGTCGGCGCGCTCGTTCCCGTCCTCGCCTGGCGGCTGGCCGCCGAGGTGGCCGCCGAACGAGGCCTGCCCACCGGTCGCGCCCGGACCCTCGCCATCGGGACGGGCCTCACGACTGCGGTCTACCTGCCGCTCGTCCTCCACTCGGCCCTGCCCGATTCGACGATGCCGTTCACGGTCCTGGTCCTTGCCGCCTGCCTGTTGATGGCTCGGATCGTTCGGGAGCCGCGCGACGCCCGCTGGGCGGACCCGCGTCTGATCGCGCTCGGGGTCGTCATCGGCCTGACCGCGCTCACCCGGAACGAGGCGCTGTGGCTGGCCCTGGCCTGGGCGATCGTCGCCTGGCGCGCCGGCGACCCACGACCGTCGCGCGCGGTGCGAGCTCGCCTGATCGGGGTCGCGGGCGTCGTGGCGATGCTGATCTTCGCTCCCTGGATGCTCCGGGACTGGATCGCCTTCGGCAGTCCGCTGCCCGGCCAGGCCGCCGCAAACGCCCTGAGCGTCACTGGCTTCGACATCTTCGCCTGGAACGATCCGCCGACCATCTCACGCTACCTCGCGGTCGGACCGGCGCGGCTCCTCGAGATGCGTGTCGAGGGTTTCACGCACAACGTGTTCAATGTCCTGGCCCTGCCAGGCCTGCCCATTTCGCTCATAGGCTTGCTGGCCCTGCCGTGGCAGTGGCGCGGCGCGGCGCTCCGACCGCTCGTGCTGGTAAGTGCCCTGACATTCCTCGTGACGACCGTCTTCTTTCCGGTGTCCACCACATGGGGCACGTTCCTGCATGCGTCCGGACCCGTGAACGTGCTGATCGTCCTGTCGGCGCTGCTCGCGCTGGACGCCGGGATCGCTCGTTTGGGAGTGCGGCTGGGCTGGACCCGGCCTGTCGCCTGGCTGGGTCCGCTCCTCGGCGTCTTCGGCTCGCTGCTGTTCTCGCTCACGCTCCTGCCGTCGTTCGCGTCCGGGACCGAGGGCTCTGCCACCCTGTACACGGAACTGGGGCGTCGGATGGCACTCGCGGGCGAGCCGCTGGATGCGAACACAGGCCCGGTCATCGCCAACTTCCCGATCTGGATGGCCTGGGCGGAGCGGGTGGAGTCCCTGGCCCTGCCGGACGAGACGCCAGAAGACGTCCTGAGTCTTGCGGCGGCGTTCCCGGGCACCCGCCTGCTCGTCGTGATCGGCAAGGACCACGGGGCCTGGCCGGCCGTCCTCGATACGGACATGCCGGGCACCGAGTGCTACGCCCCAGTCGACCTCGGGGCTCCACTCCCCGGCGTGACGCCGGATCCACTGGGAGACGTGCGCGTGTACGTGATCGGCTGCCCATGAATGGCGACCCGTATACTCGGACGTCGATGGATGCCGCACGTGCCCGCTCCGAGGCTCGAGACAGCCGCATCGACGGACTCCATGCGGAGGCGATCGCAGCCGTCGGGTCCAGTGCGAACACGCTTCGGACCGCCCGGGACCACTATCGCAATGCGGGCGTCGTCGCGGTCGCCAGGCTGCAGGAGCTCCGCACCGGGCTCGAACGCCTCGAGCGCACCGCCTCCACCGACGATGACAGGGCGTCGCTCGGTCGCCTGCACACCGACGTGGAGGCGCTGACCGCCGAGGTGGGCGAGGTCAAGGCGGAACTGGGACGGCTGGAAGTGGCCCACGAGACCCTCGAGCGGACGTGGCTCTTCCTCAGCCGCCGCGACGCGTCCCTGGTCGCCGAGGCCGGCACCGGCCCCGCTGCGTCGGACGTCCAGATGCGCATCATCGAGGCGCAGGAGGCCGAGCGGCTGCGGCTGGCACAGGAGATCCACGACGGCCCGGCGCAGGCCCTCTCGAACGCCATCTTCCAGGTGGAGTTCATCCAGCGGGTCGTCGAGTCCGATGTCGAACTCGCCCAGACCGAGCTGCACCACCTGCGTGACCTGCTCCGCCGCGACCTGGGCGATGTCCGCTCGTTCATCAGCCAGCTCCGCCCGCCTGTGCTCGATGAACTGGGCCTCGACGGAGCCATCCAGGACACCATCGACCGGGTCCGCTCCGTCACCGGCGCCGCCGTGACGTCGCAGCTCGAGGCCCCGTCCGAGAGCCTCACGGACGCCGAACGGACCGTGGTCCTGCGCGTGGCCCAGGAGTCCCTCCAGAATGTCAGGAAACACGCCGTGGCTTCCAGCATCACCGTCTCGACGGCGCTGGAACCCGAGGCATGGGTCCTCCAGGTCGCCGATGACGGCAAAGGCTTCGATGTCGGGGCCACGGCGGCCCGCGGCCGACGGAACTTCGGCCTCCAATTCATGCGCGAGCGAGCGGACCTGATCGGGGCCCGCTTGGACGTACGATCTCGACCAGGCGACGGCACCGTCGTTCGACTGGCGATCCCCACCCGAGCCCAGACGGGAGCGAAGGAGAGCACATGAGCACGACCGATTACAGCGGCCCGGACCGACGGCGGGGTGGACCCGACCGACGGAACCCGGAGGATGTCACCCGGATCCTGGTCGTGGACGACCACGCCCTGTTCCGGGTGGGCATCGCCAATATCCTCGGCAAGGAATCGGACATGGAAGTCGTCGGCGAGGCGGACGATTCGCGGAGCGCGGTCGAACGCGCCCTTGAGACGTCCCCGGACATCGTCCTGATGGACCTGTCCCTGCCGGCACCTGGTGGTATCGAGACGACGCAGCGGATCAAGCGCGAGCTGCCGTCGACCGCGATCATCGTCCTGGCCGTCAGCGAGGACGAGGACGCCCTGTTCGATGCGATCAAGGCTGGTGCGGCCGCGTTCATCCTCAAGGATGTCGGGCCGGACGACCTGGTGACCATCATCCGCCGCGTGGTGGATGGCGAATACCTCATCAACGACAAGGTCTTTGCCAAGCCTGCGGTCGCGTCGCGCGTCCTCAAGGAGTTCCGTGAACTGGCCGTGTATGGCCAGGATGCGGCTCCCATCTTCGCGCCCCTGTCCCCACGTGAGGTCGAGATCCTCGACAACATCGCGCAGGGGATGACGAACAAGCAGGTCGCCTACGCGCTGTCGATCAGCGAGCAGACGGTCAAGAACCACATGAGTTCGATCCTGCGCAAACTGTCCGTCAACGACCGGACCCAGGCCGTCGTCTATGCGATGCGCCAGGGCTGGATCCGAATGCCGGAAGACTGATCGTCGACCTTCACCTACCGCGCGACCCAGGATCCGCATGACCGACGCACAGACGTCAGCGCCGCCCACCAGCCTGTCTCAGCTCTCCAGCAGGCTGGTGGACGACGCCCGGAATCTGGATGTCGAGCTCAAGGAGGTGGATCTGCTCGTCGACCAGGCCAAGTCCGAGGCGGCCCGTCACGTCGCCCGCCGCGCGGCTGCCGCGGACAAGCTGGCCGCCCTCCAGAAGGCGGAAGCCTCGGACCCGAAGGACCTGCTGGAGCTGAGCGCCCAGCTGGTGACCCTGACCAAGCGTGCCGCGCTCATGGAATCGCAGGTCGATGTCCTCGAGGGCAAGCGGCGAGCGCTCGGCCGATATCGCGATGCCGTCGCTGAGTACGCCGCCGTGGCGGGCGGCCTGCCACCGGAGATCGAGTCCGACGAGATCGAGGCAACGGAGCTCGACCCAGCTTTCGATGCCGTCGAGCCGATGCCGGCCGCGATGTCGCGGATGGTCATGAGCGCCCAGGAGGACCTGCGCCGTGAGATCTCACGGGCCATGCACGACGGACCGGCCCAGAGCCTGACCAACATCGTGTTGCAGGCCCAGATCGTGGAACGGCTCGTCACCAAGGACCCGGCGTCGGCCCACGGCGAGGTCCGCCAGCTGATCGCCATGGTCCAGCAGACGCTGGACGCGACCAAGTCGTTCATCTTCGACGTCCGCCCGATGGTCCTCGACGATCTGGGCCTGTTGCCCACGCTGCGACGCGCGGCGCGCGAGCGCGGACGTCGGGCCGGGATCACGGTCGAGTTCGACTCGATGGGCCAGGACCGGCGCCTCCCCATGGACATGGAGAGCGGCCTCTTCCGGATCGTCGACGACGCACTTGCCGCCTACATGGAGCTCGCGCCGGACCGCGTCTCGCTCAAGCTCGAGTGGACCGCCCAGGTCGAACTGCGCGTCGCCGCCTCGCGAACGCCGCTGTTCATCGCGACCACTACACCACCCGTCGCCAGCGCGGAGCCGAAGAAGAAGTCGGGCAAGGACGGGCCGACCGAGGAGATGCCGCCCGCTCTCGCGGCCATGATCGAGGAGCGGATGGCCGACGAACGGGACGCCGCCGAAGCCGCCCGGCTGCAGGCGATCGTCATCATGCCCCCCGGCACATGGCGCGAGATCCAGGCCAGGGCCGCGTCCATCGGGGTCAACGCAGACCTGCTCGACGAGGGGTCGCAACTGGTGCTGGTGACCGGGGCAGCTGCGCCCGGGGCAGCTGCGCCCGGGGCGTGACGCAGTCGAGGGGCCAGGGTCTCGTCGAGTACGGCCTGATCCTCGCGCTCACGACGGTCCTGACCGTCCTCATCCTGGTCGTCTTCGGTGGCACGCTGGCAGACGTACTGGTGGCCATCGGCGGCGCGATCGATGCGGCGACGGGTGGGCGCTGAGGTCCACCCGCCTGGTGCGCGGACTGGTGCTCCCGACCGCCGGAGTCACCCTACTCGATGAGTACTATCAGCCCAGTGTGAAGTGGCCCCTGATCTTCCTATAGTGGCGCAGCCCTCGATCGGGGGTGAGTACTCATCCAGGAGGCCACGATGGCACTGTTCAACGATCTGTATCTCAAGGTCCTCAACGCGGTCAACCGCGACGAGGAGGGCCAGGGGCTCGCGGAGTACGCCCTGATCCTCGCCCTGATCGCCATCGTCGCGATCGTCGCGCTGATCTTCCTGGGCAGCCAGGTCTCCAAGATCCTGAGCACCGTCGGCAACTCGGTCTAGCACCGAACCCGACTCACCAGAGTCGCGAACGCCGGGTCCTTCGGGGCCCGGCGTTCGTCTGTGTCCGGGGGCACCACCAGCTTGCCTGAAAGTCTTGACGGGGCCCGGACTCGCCCGTACCTTGACCGTCCCTCTCGGTGTGTCCGCGAGGAGAGCGACCGAATGGAGGTACCGCATCCAATGACGAACATCTACCTTGCAATCATGAACATCCTCGATCGTGACGAAGAAGGCCAGGGGCTCGCGGAGTACGCCCTGATCCTCGCCCTGATCGCCATCGTGGCGATCGTCGCGCTGATCTTCCTGGGCAGCCAGATCTCCAAGATCCTGAGCACCGTCGGCGACTCGGTCTAGCACCGCGTTCCGACCCATCTGAGTCGCTGTGTCCGGGGGCACCACCAGCTCGCGTTGGCGTCTTGACAAGCCCCGGACTCGCCCGTACCTTGACCGTCCCTCTCGGTGTGTCCGCGAGGAGATCGACAGAAAGGAGGTACCGCATCCAATGACGAACATCTACCTTGCAATCATGAACATCCTCGATCGTGACGAAGAAGGCCAGGGGCTCGCGGAGTACGCCCTGATCCTTGCGCTCATCGCCATCGTGGCGATCGTCGCGCTGATCTTCCTGGGCAGCCAGGTCTCCAAGATCCTCAGCACCGTCGGCAACTCGGTCTAGCACCGCGTTCCGACCCATCTGAGCCGGCCGCCGGGACCCTTTTGGGGGCCCGGCGGCCGTTCCATGTCCGGTGCCCGCCGCAACCTTGCAGTGGACCTTGCATCGTGCACGATTTCCTGCCGTTTCCTCCTAATGGTCCTAGCCCTTTGGTATAGTCGCGCACCATTTTCCCGGTGCTACAGTGTTGCCACCTGTCACATATGACACCCAACTCTTCGGGGAGAATCAAGTTGAAGCGCTCCAATCGCCTGGTCCTGCTTATCGGGGTCTTCCTCGCCATCGTGGCGTTCGTGGGAGTGATCGTGCTCTCGAGCGGCGGCGGCACCAAGACTGAACCGGCCAAGACCACGGGTCCGGTCGTCGTCGCGACCGCCGACATCCCGTTGTCGACCAAGGTCCAGGAAAGCCAGCTGAAGATCGAGACGAAGGAACTAAAGGCGATCCTCCCGGGTGCCTACACGGACATCACGCAGGTCGTCGGCAAGGTCGTCCGCCAGCCGATCACCAGCGGCGCCCAGGTCACGAGCGAATCCTTCGACTCTGGCGGTTCCGTCCTGAACATCGTGGTGCCGCCCGGCCTGCGCGCGATCTCGGTCCAGGTGGATCAGGTCAGTGGCGTCGGCACGGTCATCAAGACCGGCGACTACGTGGACATGATCGTGGGCTTCGCCTCTGACAAGTTCCCTGTGGTGACCAAGAACCCGGTCGACGACTCGTTCGTCGTCGTGGCTGGTCTCAACGGCACCAGCGTCAAGCTGCTCCTCCAGGGGATGCAGGTCCTTGGCACGCTGCTCCCGCCGCCCACCGCGGACACGTCACAGCCGGCCCCCAGTGGCGGCACGACCAGTGGCGGCACGACCACTACCCTCAACGGGCAGCAGCAGATCGTCATCCTCGCGGTCGATGCCCAGAAGGCCGAAGTGATCAAGTTCGCCCAGCTGGATGGATCCATCTCCCTGGTCCTCCGCTCCGCTGACGACTTCATCGACCCGATCACCAAGGATCCGATCACGACGGTCGTCCCGACCACGACCACGGGCATCATCCTCAAGACCCTCGTCCAGACCTACGGCGTCCTGCCGCCGGAACTCGTCGAGACGGTCACCCCCTAACTGCCAGGAGTCAGCCGGCCACCTCGGCGGCCGGCTGATAGCCCCGGGGACGACGGGCAGGACCCACGGGTCCGACGCCCGCTGCGATCCGGGGACCCCTGACCCACGTATCCACCCCAGAACCCCTGACACCCTGAAGAGCGAGATGGCCGACCAGATCCGCGTCCTCATCGTCGATGACATCCCGGAGACCCGGGAGCACCTCACGAAGCTGCTTGGCTTCGAGGG
Source organism: Candidatus Limnocylindrales bacterium (assembly GCA_046593725.1). Taxonomy (GTDB): domain Bacteria; phylum Chloroflexota; class Limnocylindria; order Limnocylindrales; family CSP1-4; genus SPCO01. Next base: position 8,956 of record JBKJQY010000139.1, on the reverse strand, counting down.
TGACATCGACGTGGTCGGCGCTGCGGGGTCCGGTGAGGAGGCGCTGCGGATGGCCGTGACGCTCACCCCGGACGTGGTCCTCATGGACATCAACATGCCGGACATGGATGGCATCGCCACCACGGAGCAACTCGGCTCCGCGGCGCCGGCGACCGCCGTGATCATGATGTCCGTCCAGGGCGAAGCGGACTACCTTCGTCGATCGATGCTGGCCGGGGCCCGCGAATTCCTCGTCAAGCCGTTCAGCAGCGATGAACTGACGACGTCGATCCGCCAGGTCCACAGCCGCGAGCGCGACAAGCAGAGCCGTATAGCCCTCGTGGCAGCTCCCGCCGCGTCGTCCTCCGGACCCTCCGGGACCAGTTCCGGCGAGCCGGGCATGGTCGTCGCGGTGTTCAGCCCCAAGGGAGGCGTCGGCAAGACGACCGTCGCGGTCAACATGGCGGTCGCCGCTGCAAGCGAGCTCGGCAAGAAGGTGGTCGTCGTTGACGGCTCCTTCCAGTTCGGTGACGTGGGCGTCCTGCTCAACCTGAACCCCAAGAACAAGTCGATCGCGGACCTCATCCCGGAACTCGAAGCCGGCGAGCTGGAGTCCGTGAATACCTTCGTCATCAACCACTCAGCGGGTATCCGCGTCCTGCTGGCGCCGCCCTCCCCGGAGATGGCCGAGCTGGTCACGGCGACCGGTGTGAAGAAAGTCATCGAGGCGCTCCGACGCGAGCACGACCTGATCGTGATCGACTGCACCTCCTACTTCAACGACACCACCCTGGCCATCCTGGACAGCGCCGACGTGATCCTCACGATGCTCAGCCTCGAGATCACGAGCATCAAGAACATGCGGCTCTTCCTGGAGGTCACCCAGCAGCTCGGGTACGAGACCGGCAAGATCCGGCTCGTCCTCAATCGCGCCGACTCGGCGCTTGGCATCCGCGTCGCGGACGTCGAACACTCGATCGGTCGTAAGGTCGATGACACCATCGTGAGCGACGGCCGGAGCGTGGTCTACGCGTTGAACCGTGGCGTCCCGTTCTTCATGTCGAATCGGGAGGCGCAGGTCTCCCAGGACATCCTCAGATTGACCCGAGCAGTGGTCGGCGAGCGGACGCATGTCGCGTCCTCCGACGACTCCGCCAAGTCGGGTCAGAAGAAATCGTTGTTCGCATGGCGCTGACCGTGTACGTAGTGAGCCCGTCGGGGCGAGAAGGGGTGTAGGCGATGTCCCTCCTGAAGCGGATCGAGAGTGCTCGACCGGGTACGGCTGGAGCCGGTACCCCCGCGCCGGCCGCGCCCGGATCCAACCTGCCGGCTCCCGTAGCCGGCGGCCCACCGACGCTTCCGTCGTCGCCCCGGCTCACCAGCCAGGCGCCGGTTCGCGAGTCGTTCCGTGACGTCAAGTTCCGGATCCAGAGCCGGGTCATCCAGGACCTGGATCCCAAGCTGGACCTGTCCAACCAGGTCGAGGTCCGACGCCAGATCGAGGAGATCTTCGGCAAGGTCATCGACGAGGAGGGTCTCGCGCTCACCCGCGCGGAACGCGTACGGATGCTCGAGCAGATCACGGACGAGATCATCGGCCTAGGCCCGCTCGAGCCGCTCCTGCGCGACGAGTCGATCACCGAGATCATGGTCAACGGCCCGCGCCAGGTCTACATCGAGCGATCGGGCAAGCTGGAGCTGACCAACGTCGTCTTCCAGAACGACGACCACGTGATGCGCATCATCGATCGGATCATCGCCCCGATCGGTCGACGCGTCGACGAGTCGTCGCCGATGGTCGACGCCCGGCTGACCGACGGCTCCCGCGTCAACGCCATCATCCCGCCGCTGTCCCTCGTAGGCCCGGTCATCACCATCCGGAAGTTCTCCGCCTCGCCCTTCACGGTGGAGGACCTCATCCGGTTCGGCACGGCGACCACGGACATGTTCGACTTCCTGCGCGCCTGCGTCGAAGCTCGGCTGAACCTGTTCGTGTCCGGCGGCACCGGTTCCGGCAAGACCACCACCCTGAACGTCCTGTCGTCGTTCATCCCGAACGACGAGCGGATCGTGACCATCGAGGACGCCGCCGAACTGCAGCTCCGCCAGGAGCACGTGGTGACGCTGGAATCCCGCCCGCCCAACATCGAGGGCAAGGGCGCGGTCCCCATCCGCGAACTCGTGCGTAACGCCCTGCGGATGCGGCCAGACCGGATCATCGTCGGAGAGTGCCGTTCCGGTGAGGCCCTGGACATGCTCCAGGCCATGAACACCGGTCACGACGGCTCCATGTCGACCGGCCACGCCAACAGCCCACGCGACATGCTGTCGCGACTCGAGACGATGGTGCTGATGGCCGGCGTGGACCTGCCGTTGCGGGCCATCCGCGAGCAGGTCGCGTCCGCCGTGGACCTCATCGTCCAGCAGAACCGCCTCAAGGACGGCACCCGCAAGATCGTCAACATCACCGAAGTCCAGGGGATGGAAGGTGACGTGATCGTCATGCAGGACGTGTTCGTGTTCGAGCAGACGGGCATCGTCGAAGGCAAGATCCAGGGGCGCTTGAAGGCCACCGGCATCCGTCCCAAGTTCGTCGAAAAGTTCGAGGTCATGGGGATCAACCTCCCGCCTGGCCTCTTCGGGTTCACCTACTAGGCCCGGAAAGGAGTTGCGCTCGTGCAAGTAGAGACGCTGATCGTTGCCGGGATCGCCGCGCTGGCGATCCTGCTGATCGCTGTCGGCGTCGCGTCGTCGGGTGGTTCGGGCATGTCCGACCGCCTGGAGCGCTACGCCTCCGGCAAACAGCCGGACAAGAAGGCCGCGTCCACGGGTCAGGGTCCCATCAGCGACCTGATCGCCCAGAGCGAGGCCCTCGCCAACTTCAACAAGGTCCTCGAGGGACGGGACTTCGGAGCCAACCTTGCGCGCGATATCGCGCGAGCTGACCTGAAGCTGAAGCCGACCGAGTTCATCTTCATCTGGATCGGATGCGTCATCGGCATCCCGGTCGGGATGTTCATCTTCTCGTTCTTCCTGCCGGCCCTTGCCAGCCCGCTGTTCCTGCTCATCGGTGCACTCATCGGCTTCTGGATCCCGCGCTTCTGGCTGGGTCGCCGCAAGAGCGGTCGCCTCAACCAGTTCAACAAGCAGCTTCCCGACACCATCACCCTGATCGCGAATGCCCTGCGCGCCGGCTCGTCGTTCCTGCAGGCCATCGAGCTGGTGGTCCGCGAGTCTCGACCGCCGATCTCCACGGAGTTCGGCCGGGTCATCCGCGAAGTCAACCTGGGCCTTCCGTTCGACCAGGCCCTGGAGAACATGGTCCGCCGAGTCCGCTCGGACGACCTCGAACTGATGGCCACGGCCATCTCCATCCAGCACCAGGTGGGCGGCAACCTGGCCGAGATCCTCGACTCGATCGCGTACACCATCCGCGAGCGCGTCCGGATCATCGGCGAGATCCGCACCCTGACCGCCCAGCAGCGCCTGTCCGGCTACGTCGTGGCCGGCCTGCCGATCGGCCTCGCCGCCTTCCTGTTCGTCGCCGTACCGGGCTTCATGGCGCCGATGTTCTCCAATCCGCCGGAGATCCTCGGACTTCCGGCCGGCGTCGTCATCCTGATCTTCGGTGGCTTCATGATGTTCCTGGGCTTCCTCGCCATTCGCAAGATCGTCGACATCGAGGTCTAGCCTGATGCCTATCATCGTGGCCGCGATCGCGGCCGGCGCGATCCTTCTGATCTTCCTGGCCCTGGCCGGCAGTTCGCCCATCGACCCGGTCCAGGCCCGCCTGACCCAGCTCGGGACCATGCAGGCCAAGAACCTCGAAGAGCTGGAGTTGCAGCAGCCGTTCATCGAGCGGACGCTCCGCCCACTTGCTGCCCGCCTGTCGGGCAGCGTGTCGCGGGTGACCAGTTCATCGTTCACCGAACGGACCGGGAAACGCCTGGCGCTGGCCGGGAACCCAGGCGACCTGGGCGTCTCGGACTGGCTGGGCATCAAGGCCATCGGCGCCATCATCGGCGGCATCCTGTTCTTCCTGCTCTTCACGTTCCTGCTGTCGATGGGCCTCCTGGGCGGCGGGCTCATGGGCCTGCTCGGTGTGATCATCGGATACGTCGCGCCCGAGTTCTGGCTTGGCCGCAAGGTCAAGGCTCGCCAGAAGGCCATCCTGCTGATGATCCCGGACACGCTGGATCTGCTCACGATCTCCGTCCGCGCCGGCCTCGGGTTCGATGCCGCGCTGGGCAGGGTCGTGGACAAGCTGAAGGGCCCGCTGTCCGACGAGTTCCGACGGGCGCTCGCCGAGGTTCGCGTCGGCAAGGCCCGCCGCGAGGCCCTGCGAGACATCGTCCCCCGCACCGAGGTCACGCCGCTGACCAACTTCATCGGCGCGATCATCCAGGCCGAGCAATTGGGTGTCTCGATCAGCAAGGTGCTGCAGGTGCAGTCCGAGCAGCTTCGTATCGAACGCCGCCAGCGCGCTGAGGAACAGGCTGCCAAGGCGCCGATCAAGATGCTGTTCCCGCTAGTCGGGTGCATCTTCCCGTCGCTGTTCATCGTCATCCTCGGGCCGGCGATCATCCTGATCGTCCTGAACCTCAAAACCTGATCCCGGCCCGGGCAGCACCGTGACCGCGAAGCTCGCCGCCCGGAACGTGACCCGCGACGCCGTCCTGGCCGCCCACCTCGAGGTGGCCGACGGGCTTTGGGGCAAATTCAAGGGCTTGATGGGACGCGGCTCGCTGGCGCCCGACGCCGGCCTGTGGCTGCCCGACAGCAACGGGATCCACATGATGTTCATGCGCTTCCCGATCGATGCGGTCTTCGTAGGACGACGCGATGAAGCCGGTGCCTGTCAGGTCGTGTCGGTCCACCACGGGCTCCGCACGTGGGTCGGGTTGGTGCCGCTGGTGCGGGGTGCTCACGGCGTGCTGGAACTGCCGGTCGGCACGATCCAGCGTTCCCGGACGCAGGTCGGCGACACGCTGGTGCTCGCCTGAGCGTGATGGTCCGCAGACGCCTGCGCCCGAGGGGTCGTCAGCGACCCATGTGCACCAGATGCACCTAACCTGCAGTCGAGCCGGTCTTTCGCGCTCGGGATGACTCCTGAGCGGCCTCTGATGCCGCAGATCACGCACTACGGCCCTGTTCTTGTCGCCGATGGCGCATCCGATGCCATATCCCGTGTCGGCGGTCCCGGCGGAGTGCACGTTGCGTGCATCCGGTGCGCCTCGCATTAGCCCACGCCTCGTCGATAAGCCGCGGTTGAGCCCCCCGCCCGAGACTGCGGCAGATGACCCTGCTCCGTGCCGCGGCAGGCCGTGCCCTGGATGCGGCCTTTCCAGCCACGTGTCCCGGCTGCGGCATCGAAGGCGCGCCGATCTGCGCTGTCTGCCTGCCGGCGCTTGACGCGCGTCTGGAGCAGGCGCCGGGTGTCCCGCTCGGGATGCCGTCGGACCTGCCGGCTCCTCTCCTTCAGCTCGAGTGGTGCGCCCCGTTCAGCGGCGTGGTCCGACACGCCCTGCATGCCCTCAAGTACAAGGGTGAGCGGCGCGTCGCCGTGCCACTGGGCGCCGCGGTCGCGAGGCGCTGGGCGCGAGCCGGCGCGGGTGGCGACCTCATCGTCCCGGTGCCGGTCCATGCCAAGCGCGCCGCGGTCCGCGGCTACGACCAGGCCGAGCTCATCGCCGACGCTGCGGCACACGATCTCCACCTTCCCCACGTCCGACTGCTCGAGCGACACGTCGAGACGGTGGCCCAGTTCGAGCTGGACCGCAGACATCGAGCGTCCAACGTGCATGGAGCCTTCCGGCTGGTGGGCACAAACGGGCGCGACCTCGGGCCCACGCCGCTTGACGGCCGCTGGATCGTGCTGGTGGACGACGTGACGACTACGGGCGCGACCCTGTCCGCGTGCGCGAGCGTCCTCATGGCCGCTGGTGCGCTCGGCGTATCCGCGGTGACCGTCGCCCGCGAACGCTGAGGCGACCAGAATGTGTGCGAGGCCTATACTCGAACCCCGACGACTGATGACCGAACGACCGCCGAGCGAAGACCCCGAGGTGACCCGTGCGTACGATCGTCAAGGGCAAGAACACGGACCTTTCCGAGCGCGTTCGTGAGTACGCGGAGCGTCGCATGCGACGGCTCGAGCGCCAGACGGACGACCAGACCGATGCCATCGTCGAGCTCTGGAACGAGCAACATCGCAGCTCCGCTGAGTCCCACATCGCCGAGGTGACGGTCATCATCGATGGCCGGAACCTGCACAGCCACGCGGCGGGTCCCAGCTACCAGGTCGCCATCGATTCGGTCGTGGACAAGGCCGAGCGCCAGGTCGTGGACCATCGCGAGAAGCCACGGCTGCGGGCTCGTCCAGAGGAGGAAAAGCAGATCCTGCGGCGGATCGCCGACGGATCGGCCGGGCCGGCGCGAGAGCCACGCATCGTCAAGACCAAGCGCTTCGCCATCGAGCCGATGTTCGAGGAAGATGCGATGGCGGCGATGGTGGACTTGGGCCATCGGTTCTTCGTGTTCGTCAACGCCGAGTCCGAGCGCGTGGCCGTCCTGTATGCCCGGGACGACGGGGACTACGGCGTTATCGAGCCGGTCCTGGGTGGCCCGTACACCAAGGGCAAGGGCCCGAACCATTCGGGTCGGTCGGGCCGGTAGGTCGGGCGGGTAGGGCCGGTCCTGGTGGGACCGCGATCGTGTCGAACGTGCATGGCCACCGGCCGGATCCGATATCGAACGTCGCGATCGTCGCGGTTCACGAGGAACTCGTGCTGATCACGGTCCTCACAGGACCGTCGCTCGGGCCGCTCGGGCCGCTCGGGCCGCTCCAGGGCGCGCCTCGCCCAGGTCTGGCCGGCGATAGACGCTGTTCGCACGGACCAGCAGACCCTCGTCGACCATCGCCCGTCGAAGCGTGGCGACATCCGGGTGGAACAGTGCCAGCCGCTGGTTGACCTCCTTCTCCGGGTACGACCGATCCTCCGTGAAGCACCGATCGAGCAAGTATCGGGTCACGATCTGGCGCTTCCGCTCGTGGCTCGGGATCGTCGTGAGGCGGTCGTCGCGGAAGAAGGCTCGGATGACCTTGGCTTCTTCGGTCTGCGGCGGCGCTCCGTCGGCCTTCAGTCCACCCAGCCGGCGACCGATCGAGTGGATGACATCCACCCTGAGCCTGTAGCCGCTCGTCGGGCTCCCATCGATCAGGCCGCTGGCGGAGAGAACCTCCAGGTGGCGACGCACGGCCGGTTCCGGCATGCCGAGGGCCGTGGCGAGTTCGGCGGGCATCCTCGGACCGGCCGCACAGGCACCGGCGACCTGCAGCCGGTTCGGGTCTGCGAGTGACTTGAGTGAGATGAGAAGGTCGGCGTCCACGTCCCGCATCGTACGATGCCCCGGATGCTTTCCGATGGTCGGCGCCTCGCCGCACACCCGCTCGTGGTCCTCGCCGGCCTGATCGTCCTGGCCGCGCTGCTGCGCCTCCCGAGCCTCGCCACGCGCGGGACGTGGGATGCCGACCAGGGCCATGACATGCTGGTCCTCTGGACATGGGTGAACGGCGGGGATGTCCCGCTCCTGGGTCCACCGACCTCGCTCGGCGACGTCCACCACGGTGCGCTCTACTACTACCTGCTGGCACCCGCGGCGTTCCTGACCGGCGGCACGTCGCCACTTGCTGTCGTCCTGGAGATCGCGCTAGCCGGGATCGCCGCCGTCGCGGTCACGTGGTGGCTTGCCCGATCCATCGGCGGGCCCGTCGCCGGCCTGGTCGCTGGGCTGGTCCTCGCGGTGTCGACCTCGGCTGTCGACGGATCCACGTTCATCTGGAACCCGAACCTCATCGCACTGTCGAGCGCGGTCGCCCTGGCCGGCGCCTGGCGGGCCTGGTCAACACACCGCGTGCGATGGTGGGTCGTCGCTGCGCTCGGTACGGCCGTCACGGTCCAATGCCACGTTCTTGGCATCGCGATGTCCCCGGTCGTCGGCGCGCTCCTGGTCGCGGACTGGCGGCGGCGGGGGCCGGGTCTGGACCGAGGCCTGGCAGTCCGCGCCGGCATCGCCTGGGTCGCGATCGTCTTGGCGAGCTACCTGCCGCTAGCGGTCCACGAACTGCAGTTCGACTTCTCGGAGCTTCAGGCGGCCCTGGCGTACCTGCGCGGCGGGGGCGATGCATCGGTCGCTGGCCCCCTCGAACGGTTCCCGATCGTGTCCCTGCGCGTGCTGTCGTGGCCGCTCGCCGGCCTGATCACCGAGGCGATCGTCCCGGCGCTCCTCACCGCTGTGGCGGTCGTCACCACCGTGATCCTTCGCTGGCGCGCTTCGGACCCGTCCGAGCGTGTCGCGATCCGCTGGCTGGGGCTCGGGCTCCTGTGGACGTGTGCCTTCCTGACCGTGGCGGCACCCAGCCTGGCCATCGTGATCCCGGACCTGCCCAACGACCACTACCACGCCTTCGCCGACCCGATGGTCGTCACCGTGATCGGGCTGGGAGCGGCCGCGGCCTGGCGGGCAGGGGGGCGGGCAGGCGTGGCTCGCGGTCCCGCGGCCCTCGCCAGGGTCGCCACAGTGGCCGCTCTCATCGTTCTGTGCGGGTGGAACCTGGCCACGCAGCCCCCCGCGGTGAACCCGGACGGTGGTTTCCCAGCGGCGGACGCGGCGGCGGACCGGATCGTCACCGCGCTGGGTGGCGCGGAGGAGGTCGAGCTCCTCTTGCTCCCCGACTTCAAGTCGACCGCTGCTTACGCGTATCCGCTGATCCGCGACGGCCATGTCGTCGCGACAGACGTGCGACCGCCGAACCTCGTGATCGTCTGCGACGCCCGCTTCGAGGCCGCGATCGGGGCTGCGTGCGGCGGACCGGCGGAGGACGAGCTCGTGGCATCGGAAGCCCGCAGGTACGACTTGACGGATCGCTTCGAGGCCGCGCCCGGCCGGATCATCTCGGTGTACCTGCAGCCCTAGG
>JBKJQY010000106.1:0-9644 GCA_046593725.1 Candidatus Limnocylindrales bacterium | reverse complement strand
GCGTTCCCGATCCACAAGCCCATGACCCACATCACCATCGTCGTCGCGGACCAGGAGGCCTGAGTTGGGACACAAGGTCCATCCGTACGGCTTCCGACTGGGTGTCTCGCGCACCTGGACCGCGAAGTGGTATGCCGATCGCAAGGAATACACCGCCTCCCTCAAGGAGGACATCCTCATCCGCCAGCTGATCGATCGCCGCCTGGCGAACGCCAGCGTGAGTGGGGTCGAGGTCGAGCGTGGCATCAACCACGTGACCGTCACGATCCACACCGCCAAGCCGGGCATCGTCATCGGCAAGGGTGGCGCGAACGTGGAGATCCTGCGTCAGCAGGTCGGGGCGCTGACCACGCGCAAGGTCAAGCTGGAGATCAAGGAGATCCGCCAGCCGGAGCTTGATGCGTACCTCGTCGCCATGAACATCGCCGGCCAGTTGAGCCGCCGCATCGCCTTCAAGAAGGCGATGAAGCAGGCCATCCAGCGATCGATGAAGGCGGGCGCCAAGGGCGTCAAGATCGCCGTCGCGGGCCGGCTCGGTGGCTCCGAGATGGGTCGCCGCGAATGGGACCGCGAAGGGCGCATCCCGCTGGGCACGCTCCGCGCGGACATCAGCTACGGCCAGGTCCACGCCCACACCACCTACGGCCGCATCGGCGTCAAGGTCTGGATCTACCGGGGCGATGTGTCTCCGGAGCGCCCGGCCCAGCGCGATGCCGCACTCCCGGCCCAGGCCGGGCTGGGGGCCTGACCCATGTTGATGCCCAAGCGCGTCAAGCATCGCAAGGTCATGCGTGGCCGGATGTCCGGTATCGCCAAGGGCGGCCACACGGTCGCGTTCGGTGAATACGGACTGGCAACGCAGGAACCGGCCTGGATCACCAGCCGTCAGATCGAGGCGGCTCGTCGTGCGATGACCCGATCGGTCAAGCGTGGTGGCAAGATCTGGATCCGGATCTTCCCGGACAAGCCCGTGACCAAGAAGCCCGCCGAAACCCGCATGGGTTCCGGCAAGGGCGGCCCGGACCACTGGGTCGCCGTCGTCAAGCCCGGCCGCATCCTGTTCGAGATGGCCGGCGTCGATCACGACTCCGCCATCGAGGCGATGCGCCTCGCCAGCCACAAGCTCCCGGTCACCACTCGCGTGGTCGTCCGTGAGGGAGCGAAGGAGGCGTGACGATGGACATCGACAAGGTCCGGACGCTGTCCGACGCAGAACTGGAGACCGCGCTTCGTGACGCGAAGCAGGACCTCTGGGGAGCGCGCTTCGCGCTCTCGACCCGACAACTCAAGGACTACAGCACGATCCCGCAAACGCGGCGAACGATCGCGCGGATCCTGACCGTCCAACGCGAGCGCAAGCTCGGCAAGACGGCCTGAGGGAGATCACGCGATGACAGGAGCGAACGCACCAGTGCAAGGCCAGCGGAAGACGAAGGTCGGCCGCGTCGTCAGCGACAAGATGGACAAGACGATCGTCGTGTCCGTCGAACGACTGGCGCGCCACCGGCTGTACAAGCGGGTCATCCGCTTGAGCACCAAGTTCAAGGCGCACGATGAGGCCAACGATGCCCGCATCGGCGACACCGTTCTCATCGAGGAGTCGCGGCCGCTGTCCGCCACCAAGCGCTGGCGGCTCGTCAGCGTCGTGGCTCGGGCCGGCGATCACGGCCTGCCCGGCGAGGTCGTCGCGTCCGAGGAGGCCGCCACCACGGAGGCTATCCACGCGGCCGCGCACCCGGGTCGGACCCGGGCCGCGGACGGTGATGACGCGGTCGCCACGGATCCCGACCCGGCCGAGGAGGCCGCCTCGTGATCCAGTCGCAGACCCGCTTGAAAGTCGCCGATAACACCGGCGCCCGGGTCATCCAGTGCATCCGGGTCATGGGTCGGTCGCTCAAGACCGAAGCCGGCGTCGGCGATGTCATCATCGCCAGCGTCAAGCAGGCCATCCCCAACGCCGCCGTCAAGAAGGGCGACGTGGTCCGCGCGGTCATCGTGCGTACGGCCAAGGAATATGGGCGCCCGGACGGCAGCTACATCCGCTTCGATGAGAATGCGGCCGTGCTGATCAACAATCAGGGCAACCCGCGCGGGACGCGCATCTTCGGCCCGGTCGCACGCGAACTGCGCGACCGGAACTACATGAAGATCGTCTCGCTCGCGCCGGAGGTGCTGTGATGGCCAGCGCGATCGTCCGGGTCACCAAGGTGCCGGAGATCCGCAAGGGCGACATCGTCGTCGTCCTTGCCGGCAAGGATGCCGGCAAGCAGGGCAAGGTCGAACGGGTCATTCGTCGTCTACCGTCGCCGACCGGTGGCAAGAGCGTCTATCGGCGCACCTCGGCCGCCGGTGGCGTGAAGGTCGTCGTCGAGGGCCTCAACATCGCCAAGCGCCACACCAAGCCGCGCCAGTCGCAGGGCCAGAGCGATCGGATGCCCAAGATCCAGCAAGGCGGCATCCTCGAACTCGCTCAGCCCATCCCGATCGGGCGCGTCATGCTCGTCTGCTCCAGCTGCCACAAGCCGACCCGGATCGCCCACGCCACCCTGGAGACAGGTCGGCGGGTGCGTGTCTGCCGGCACTGCGGCGAGCAGCAGGAGGTCAAGTCGTGACCAGTCAGCTGCATGAGCGATACCGGGCCGAGGTCGTGCCTGCGCTGCAGAAGCAGTTCGAGTACGCCAACCCGAACCAGGTGCCGCGCGTTTCGAAGATCGTCATCAACATCGGCCTGGGTGAGGCGCTGACCAATGCGAAGTCGCTCGACGCCGCGCTGGGAGACCTCACCATCATCACCGGCCAGAAGCCGATCGTGACCAAGGCCAAACGATCGATCGCCCAGTTCCGCGTGCGGACGGGCAACTCGATCGGCGCCAAGGTGACCCTCCGCGGCGAGCGGATGTGGGACTTCCTGGACCGCATGACGATGCTGGCCCTGCCGCGCATCCGCGACTTTCGGGGTGTGCCCGGTCGTTCGTTCGATGGGCGCGGCAACTACACCATGGGACTGCGCGAGCAGCTTGCGTTCCCTGAGATCGATTACGACAAGGTGGACCGTCTCCGCGGGCTGGAGATCAGCATCGTGACGACGGCGAAGACCGACGAGGAATCAAGGAAGCTCCTTGAACTCCTCGGCATGCCCTTCGCTTCGTAGCGGGGAGGGAAGACTGATGGCTAAGAAGTCGATGGTCGCGAAGGCGAAGCGGACCCCCAAACACAAGGTCAGCGGGTATCACCGCTGCTTCGTGTGCGGCCGGCCGCGAGCCTTCATGCGACGGTTCTCACTCTGCAGGATCTGCTTCCGCGAGCGTGCGCTCCGGGGCGAACTGCCGGGCGTCACAAAGTCGAGTTGGTAGGACACTGATGAACATCTCCGACCCGATCGCGGACATGCTCACCCGCGTGCGCAATGCATCGCGGGCGCGCCACACCGAGGTCATCGTGCCGGCCTCTCGCACCAAGCGAGAGATCGCCCGCATCCTCAAGGACGAGGGCTTCATCGCCGACGTCCAGGAGGAGCAGGACGGCGTCGTGCCGGTGCTACGGATCACCCTCAAGTACGTCGACGGCAAGGTGCCGGTCGTCTCGGGACTCAAGCGGATCAGCAAGCCCGGCCTGCGCGTCTATGCGCGCAAGACGGACATCCCGCGTGTCCTCGGCGGTCTTGGTATCGTCATCGTCAGCACGAGCGCAGGGATCATGACCGGCCAGCAAGCGCGCAAGGCGCAGCTGGGCGGCGAAGTCCTCGCGTACGTCTGGTAGCCATGTCACGCATCGGACGTCTCCCTATCGCCGTTCCCGCCACGGTCGACGTGACCATCGACGGACGGACGCTCACGGTCAAAGGCCCCAGGGGCACCCTGACCCGGGCGCTCCACCCGGACATGATCCTGAGCCGCGAGGAGAGCCAGCTCGTCGTGAGTCGGCCAACCGAACAGAAGACCCACAAGCAGCTCCACGGGCTCACCCGGACCCTGGTCAACAACATGGTCGTCGGGGTGACTGACGGGTATCGCAAGGGCCTCGAGATCACCGGCGTCGGCTACCGTGCCGCGCTGAACGGCCGAAAGCTCCAGCTCAACCTGGGCTACAGCCATCCGATCGAGATCGATCCGCCGGAAGGCATCAGCTTCGAGGTCGAGACGCCCACCCGCCTGGCGGTCGTGGGCATCGACAAGGAGCTGGTCGGTCAGATCGCCGCCAAGGTCCGCTCCACGCGGAAGCCGGAGCCCTACAAGGGCAAGGGTGTCCGTTACACCGGCGAGGTCATCCGCCGCAAGGCCGGCAAGGCCGGCAAGATCGGCGGCAAGAAGTGATCCGTCGCACCACACAAGGGACAGCCCCATGACGCAGGTCGCATCGCGCAGCGCTGCGCGAGTGAAGCGCCACCATTCCATCCGCCTCCATCTGGCTGGCACCGAGTCGCGTCCGCGTCTCGTGGTCTTCCGGAGCCTCACCCATATCTACGCGCAGGTCATCGACGACTCGGCGGGCGTCACGCTCGCTGCCGCCTCGACGGTCGAGAAGGAGCTTCGCGGCTCCAAGACGACCAAGTCGGCGGAGGCCGCAGTCGTCGGTCGACTCGTTGCCGAGCGAGCCAAGGCTGCCGGCGTCGAGCGCGTGGTCTTCGATCGAGCCGGATTCCGGTACCACGGGCGGATCAAGTCGCTCGCCGATGCCGCCCGCGAAGCCGGCCTCGAGTTCTGATCGGAAGGAGCCACAGTGGCACGGATCGACCCCAACAAGCTCGCGCTCGAGGAGCGCGTCGTGCAGATCAATCGCGTCGCGAAGGTCGTCAAGGGCGGTCGTCGCTTCAGCTTCAGCGCGGTCATCGTCGTCGGTGACGGCGCGGGCCACGTCGGGGTCGGACTGGGCAAGGCCGGCGAGGTCCCGGAGTCCATCCGCAAGGGCGTGGAGGACGCGAAGAAGAACCTGATCAAGATCCCGATGGTCGGGACGACGATCCCCCATGAAGTCAACACCGAATTCAGTGCCAGCCGGGTCATGCTGAAGCCGGCATCGCAGGGCACCGGCGTCATCGCAGGCGGCTCCGTCCGGGCCGTCCTCGAAGCGGCCGGGATCCGCGACATCCTGTCCAAGACGTACGGATCGACCAACCCGGTCAACGTGACCAAGGCGACGATCCAGGCGCTCGCGTCACTGCACTCCGCCGAGGAACTCGGTGCGCGTCGCGGGGTCAAGCTCTACAGCCGGATCTCGGGCCAGCCCGCGCCGGGGACGGAGGTGGTCGATGGCCGCTAAGCTGAAGGTCACCCAGGTCAAGAGCACCATCAGCCACATCGCGCGGAATCGGGCGACCGTTCGTGCCCTCGGGCTGAACGGCATCGGGAGCACGAGCACCGTCACGGACAACCCGGCGACGCGAGGGATGGTCCGTCAGGTCCGCTTCCTCGTGACCGTCGAGGAGATCGCCGACGGCGACTCCGGAGAGAAGGCATGAAACTCCACGATCTGCAGCCCGCCGAGGGCTCGCGCAAGGACCGCATCCGGGTCGGGCGCGGTATCGCGGCCGGCAAGGGCAAGACCGCGGGCCGCGGCACCAAGGGCCAGAAAGCTCGCGCCGGCGGCTCGATCCCGCCCTGGTTCGAAGGCGGCCAGACGCCGCTCCACATGCGCATCCCGAAGCTCCGTGGCTTCAAGAACAAGTTCCGTGTGGAATATGAGGTCGTGAACGTCGGAGCCATCGATGCGCTCGTCGCGCGCGGCGCGTTCGAGTCCGCCGAGGCGCCGGCCAGGAAGGGTGCCAAGGGCGGCGGCCAGATCACGGTCAATCAGGACATCCTGCGCGCCGTCGGCCTCGTCCGGACGCTCAACAAGCCGCTCAAGATCCTCGGTGCCGGTGAGCTGACCGTGCCGCTCTTCGTGGTCGCGGATGCGTTCACCGCTTCGGCCCGGACGAAGATCGAAGCGGCCGGTGGAGTCGTCAACGTCCTCGAGATGCCGACCGAGCCGCTCGCCGCCCTGGGCGTCGATGTGGCCCCGGCTGCCCCGCACGATCCCGCCGCCAGGGCCAAGGCCAAGGCCGAGACCGTCGAGGCCGAACCAGAGTCGGGCGACTCGGTCGAGGAGACTCCCGCGGCCAAGCCGTCGAAGAGCCGCAAGTCCGCTCCGAAGGCCGACGCCGACGCCGAACCGGTCGAGGCGACCGCCGCGGGTGAGGCGGCCGATGCGACCGGTCCCGCTGGCGATGACGCGCCGTCGGCCGAGCCGGAGACCACGGAACCGTCCGCCGACCTGAACGCCTGATCCCGTGTTCGACTCACTGCTGAACGCCTTCCGCGCGCCCGACATCCGGCGCCGGGTCCTCTACGTCCTGGGCCTGCTCATCGTGTTCCGGTTGCTGGCCGCCGTGCCGGTGCCGGGCGTCGACCATGCCCAGCTCAAGAAGTTCCTCGAAGGGAACCCGATCTTCGGCCTGCTCGACCTGTTCTCGGGCGGCGGGTTGGCGGCGTTCTCGGTCGTGGCACTCGGGATGAACCCGTACATCAACGCCTCGATCATCATGCAGCTGATGCAGGGCGTCGTGCCCAGCCTCCAGGCGCTCAGCCGCGAAGGCGAGTACGGCCGCAACAAGATCACCCAATACACGCGGTACCTGACCGTGCCGCTGGCCATCCTGCAGGCCTACGGCTTCCTCGCCCTGCTCAACTCCCAGGGCGTCCTGACCGGCGTGTTCGGTCTCGCCAGCTTCGAGACCCTGACCCAGATCGCCACCTTGACCGCCGGCTCGATCGCCCTCATGTGGGTCGGCGAGCTCATCACCGAGCGCGGCATCGGGAACGGCATCAGCTTCATCATCTTCGCCGGCATCGTCAGCCGGGCGCCCGGCGCTGTCGGCGCGTTCATCGTCAGCCCCAACATCGCGACGTTCGTGGTCTTCGCGGCGGTAGCCGTGGCCGCGGTCGGCGTGATCATCTACATCCAGGAGGGCCAGCGCCGGATCCCCATCCAGTACGCCAGCCGCGTCCGCGGACGCCGCATGTATTCGGGTGGACAGACGTTCCTGCCACTGCGCGTGAATCAGGCCGGTGTGATCCCGATCATCTTCGCAGTGAGCATCCTGCTGTTCCCGGAACAGCTCTCGTCGTACTTCACGCAATCCGATATCCCGATCGTATCGTCCATCGCGACGGCGGTGTTCAACTTCTTCAGCCCCAGCTCGCCGGTCCATGTGATCCTCTACTTCCTGTTGACGATGGGCTTCACCTACTTCTACACGGCGTTCACCTTCAAGCCGGACGAGACGGCCGAGCAGCTGCGCAAGAACGGTGGCTTCATCCCGGGCATCCGGCCGGGCCGGCCCACGCAGGACTACCTGGCGCGCGTCGTGAACCGGATCACCTTCGCCGGTGCCCTGTTCCTGGCCATCGTGGCCGTGTCGCCGTCCCTGATCGCCCTCCTCGTGCCGGAACTCAGGTCGATCGGGCTTGGCGGGACCAGCCTGCTGATCGTGGTCTCCGTCGTGGTCGAGACGATGAAGCAGATCGAGGCACAGCTGATGATGCGCAACTACGAAGGCTTCATCCGTTGATCGGCGAGACGGCCGCTGTCGCGGCCACGGCGCCGTACCCAGTGGGCGCTGGCGGCGTTGCCACCTGTGCGCGTTCGCTCACGCACCTTCAGGTGCGTTCGCTCACGTGCTCGGCGGCGCCTGGGCATCGCCTCACTGGATCCGGCGCTTCGCCAGACCGATGACGGTCGTCGTCTTGCTGGGGGCCCCCGGGGCCGGCAAGGGGACGCAGGCAGCGATCCTCACCGAGCGCCTCGGTATCCCGCACGTGGCCACCGGCGACCTGTTCAGGGCTGCCGTCCGCGATAGGTCGCCGATCGGACTCGAGGCGCGCCGGCACATGGAGCGCGGCCAGTTGGTCCCCGATGAGATCACGATCGGGATGCTCCTCAGTCGCCTCGAGGCGCCCGATGCCATCGAGGGCGCGATCCTGGACGGCTTCCCGCGCAACCGCCCACAGGCGGAGGCGCTGGACGAGGCCCTAACCGGAAGGGCGAGCCAGGTCGATCTGGCCCTGCATATCCACGTACCGCTCGATGAGCTCGTTCGCCGGTTGTCCGGCCGCTGGATCTGTCGCGATGCCGGGCACGTCTATCACGAGCAGTCCAACCCGCCGCGCGTCGCCGGCCGGTGCGACCTGGACGGGTCGCCTCTCATCCAGCGCGATGACGACCGTCCCGACACGATCCGCGCCCGACTGGCCGGCCAGCTCGAAAGCCTTGGACAGGTCGTGGATCACTACCGCGAGACCGGGGTCCTGCGCGCGATCGACGGACTCCAGCCGATCGACGAGGTGACCGCGGCGCTCCTCGCCGAGGTGGCGACCCTGCCGGCCGCGCCGGCCCACGAGACCTGATCGTGGTCACACGCAAGTCCCGCTCCGAGATCGAGCGCATGCGACGCGCCGGCCGGATCGTCGCCGAGGTCCTGGACCTCATCGGTGCCGAGATCGCAGCGGGTGTCTCCACAGCGCACCTGGACGAGCTCGCCGAGGCGCACATCCGGCGCGCCGGCGCGATCCCGTCCTTCAAGGGCTACCCGGGCGCCAACCCGCGCCGCCCCTTCCCGGCCAGCGTCTGCATCTCGCTGGATCAGGAGATCGTGCACGGCATCCCGGGCGAGCGGACCATCAAGGACGGCCAGATCGTGTCCGTGGATGCGGGCGCCATCCTGGATGGTTGGCACGGCGACGCGGCGCGGACCTTCTTCGTCGGTGAGCCGTCGCCTGCGGTGCGCGACCTGATCGCGGCCACCGAGGCGGCCATGCTCGCCGGGATCGCGGCCGCCGTGCCGGGCAACCACATCGAGGACATCTCGGCTGCCGTGGAGGACGTGGCGCTCCCGTTCGGGTTCGGGATCATCCGCCAGTTCGTCGGCCACGGGATCGGCACCGAGATGCACGAGGAGCCGCAGGTCCCCAACTACCGGACCGGTCGTCCCGGCCGGAAGCTGGAGCCTGGGCTGTGCCTGGCCATCGAGCCGATGTTCACCCTGGGCCGTCACGAGGCGTTCCTGGCGCCGGACGACTGGACCGTCGTGACCCGTGACGGGTCGCTCGCCGCCCATTTCGAGCATACGATCGCGGTGACCGAATCAGGCCCGCTGATCCTGACCGCGCTGTGAGGAGCCACCGGTTGCCGGGATGGCCCGTCTTTGATACGCTACGCGCTCGTGTGTCGGCCCGTGCGGGCCGACACTGCGCGTGAGAAAGGGAAGCACGAGTACCTGTGGCCAAGAAGGACGCGATCGAAGTCGAGGGGACGGTCATCGAACCGCTCCCGAACACCATGTTCGCGGTCGAACTGGAGAACGGCCATCGAGTACTCGCCCACATCAGCGGCAAGCTGCGGATGAACTTCATCCGGATCCTGCCTGGCGACCGCGTCCGCGTGGAGTTGTCGCCATACGACCTGACACGCGGACGAATCACCTACCGCCTCAAGTAGCCGACCACGGCCAAACGAATACACGAGTCGAGGATCCGTTGAAAGTCAGAGCCTCCGTCAAGGCGCGCTGCGACAACTGCAAGGTCATCCGTCGCCACGGCACCGTGATGGTCATCTGCACCAATCCCAAGCACAAGCAGCGGCAGGGGTAACCGATGGCACGAATCGCA
>JBKJQY010000109.1:0-39245 GCA_046593725.1 Candidatus Limnocylindrales bacterium | reverse complement strand
CGTCGGGTGATAACCTGGGTCTTCCCGGTGCCCGCGCCGGCGACGACGAGCAGCGGCCCCGCGCCGTGGGTCACTGCACGCAGCTGGTCCGGATTGAGGCCACCGAGGAGAGCCTCGAGCCCCGATGGGATGGCGTCGGGGAGCTCCGCGCCCATGACCGGGAAGAGACCCCGCCAGGCGGGCAACTGGTCCAGCGGTGAGGGTTGGCGTCGAGGACGGGCGCCGGCCCGGGTCATGGTGGGCGTCGCGTGGGGTCGGGGTGTCGAGGGGGCCATGTCGGGAGGATCGCCGACCGCCGTGACACCTAGCCTGTCAGACCATCGCCTTCCGGAGGGCCGCCGTCTCCTCCTCGGAGAGCGCCGTCTCAGCGCGTCCGGCCCTGATGGCCTTGGCGTAGACCCGAGTCCCCGACCGGGCGTGCAGGCTCGACATGACCCAGCCGTCGCCGGCACCATCGAGCAGGGCGAGGGCGAAGCTCTGATTCCCGCCGGTCTCCTCCAACGGGGTGTTGCGGACCAGGCCAACCCGCTGGAAGGTCCGCCGTTGCGCGCCCTCGATGGTCGCCACCCGAACGGCCAGTTCGTCGAGACCGCGCGAGACCGCGAACACCTTGTCGAGGTGCGCCTGGAGGACCGATTCGAGGCTCGACCCTCCTTCGCCGCGGGTCAGATCGCGCAGGCGCGCATCGATCCGACTCGTCCGACGAGCCAGCCGCATCATGGCCACGAGGAGCACCACGAAGACGACGGCCAAGCCGACGACGAGGGGTGCGAGATACGGTCCGATGAGCGCGGCGAGGTCGATCCGACGTTCCTCCTGTGGGGGTCGGCCGAGTCTAGCAGCGACACGTCGGGGGCCGCATCGCGAACAGCCGCGGGCCCGCGCGGCGCGGGATGCTATCCTCTGCCGTCGTCAGACCAAGTTAGGCGCACATCAACGCCAGAGCCAGCCCAACCCATCCATGGAGGCCTTCCACAGCATGGCCAAGCGCGCCAGAGGCAGTACGACCCGACCCGGCCAGCGTCCGCCGCTGCAGCGCCAGGCGACCCGACCGGTGAGCCCGGCGACGTCGGTCCAGCCCAGGCCGGCCTCGCTGACCGCGCAGGAGGAAGCCCGCGCCGGCGAGCTCGAAGCCGCCATCGTCGCCGAGGAGCGACAGGCCGAGGAATCGAAGCGTCGGGCGCGCACCGTCCGCCCTGCCGATGCAGGTGTCGTCAGATCGTCCACCCCCCTTGCGGTCGCTGCGGCCGAGGAGTACGCGTACGTCGCCCGCGATGTCCGCCGGATCGCGTTGCTGGGCGGCTCGATGATCGTCTTTCTGGTCGGGCTCTGGGCCATCACCAGGGTCACCGGGTTCGGGCTCTTCTAGCCACTGGGCGACGGCGGGCTCCGCTCGCCAACGCGCTACCATCCGTCCATGCCTTCCGCCCGGCGGATGACCGGCGCCAGACCCGAAGCCCTATTCCGGCCACCGCCTGAGCGGCAACCGTTGGCGGCCCGGATGCGCCCGCGCGGCCTCGACGAGTTCGTCGGGCAGGAGCACCTCGTCGGCGACCGCGGACCGCTTCGCCGCAGCGTCACCCGCGGCCACCTCGCCTCGCTCCTCCTGTGGGGCCCACCAGGGACGGGCAAGACGAGCCTCGCGCGCCTGCTGGCGACCGAGATCGGGGCGCACTTCACGAGCCTGTCGGCTGTCATGTCCGGGGTCGCCGACGTGCGCACCACGATCTCCGAGGCCCAGGAGCGCCTGACCCTGCACGGAACGCGGAGCGTCCTCTTCCTCGACGAGATCCACCGCTTCAACAAGGCCCAGCAGGACGCGCTCCTGCCACACGTCGAGGACGGCACGGTCACGCTGATCGGGGCCACGACGGAGAACCCGTACTTCGAAGTGAACGCCGCGCTCCTCTCGCGGATGCGCGTGTGGCGGCTCGAGTCGCTGACGGACGAGGATGTCGCCGCAGTCGTCACGCGAGCCATGGCCGACCCGGAGCGCGGTCTGGCCGGTCCGCTCGGCCCGGATGGCGGCGTGTCGCTGAGCGCAGAGGCTTTCGCCCATCTCGTCTCGCTCGCGGGCGGCGATGCCCGATCCGCCCTCAACGTCCTGGAAGGCGCGACGGCCCTCGCAGAGTCCGAGGGCATCCGCGACGCCGACGGCCGGGTCAGTCCGCGGCTCGAGGATGTCGAAGCCGCCGCGCAACAGCGTGTCCTCGCCTACGATCGTGCGGGCGACGGCCACTACGACACGGCCAGTGCCTTCATCAAGAGCCTGCGCGGCAACGACCCGGACGCAGCGCTGTACTGGCTGGCGGCCATGATCGCGGCCGGCGAGGACCCCAAGTTCATCGCCCGGCGGCTGATCATCAGCGCTTCCGAGGATGTCGGGAACGCGGATCCGCGTGCGCTGCAGGTCGCGGTCGCCGCCGGTCAAGCGCTCGATTGGATCGGGCTGCCGGAAGCGCAATACGCCCTGGCCCAGGCGACGACCTATATCGCCACCGCGCCGAAGTCGAACCGCTCCGGGCAAGCCTATTGGGCCGCTGTCTCGGATATCGAGGCGAGCGGCGCGCTCCCAGTCCCGCTCCACCTCCGCAACGCCGCCCATCGTGCGATGAAACAGCACGGGATCGGCGTCGGTTACCGCTACTCGCACGATTTCGAAGGCGCCGACGTCGACCAGCAGTACATGCCCGACGCGCTGGCGGCCCGTCGCTACTACCTGCCCACGGATCAGGGCTACGAGGCGACGCTCGCGGCACGCATGACGGCCCGGGTCGAGGCACGCGCCGCGGCGAAGGCCGCCGGCCGGACACCACGCTCGACGATGGCCGCGCCCGAGATCAAGCCGCGCTCGGGTGACTCGATCATGAAGACGCGCGAGACGAACCGGAAGAAGCTCGCCGACACCGAGAAGCGCGACGCCGGTGACTGAGAGCGGGCTGGAACGGCGCGTGCGCGAAACCGGCGGCGGAGCTCTCTTGGCGCTCTGGTCAGGCGTGGTGGCGGCGGAGGCGATCCCCTGGGGCGATTCCGCGGCGACCTGGCGGGTCACGCTGCGGGATGGAGGTGTCGTCGCGGCCCGGCGCTTCGTCGGGCCCGAGTCAGCGGTCCGGTCTCGCAGGGTAGCCCAGATCATGGTTCGTCTGGCTGACGCCGGCCTCCCGGTCCCGTCGCCCGCCACCATGGTCGATGCCGACGATGAAGCTTGGCTCGTCACACCATGGGTGGAGGGTGACCCAGGTTCGGATTGGCTTGACACGCCGGAGCGGGCGATCCACCTGGCCGGGGCGATGGGTCGACTCCTACCGCGCCTTGGCGTGATCGATACCAGGCCGCCCGATCCGCCGAACGGGACGATGTTCGCCCATGGGGATTTCGCGCCCATCAACGTCCTTGTCGACAACGACGGCGAAATCGTCGCCTTGCTGGACCTGGAGCACGCCGGATCCGGCGCCCCAGGACTCGACGCCGCGTGGTGGAGCTGGGTCGTCCGCCACCACCATCCGGACGCCTGGACAGCCGCGTGGCCGACGTTCCTCGTCGCGGCCGGCCTGTCCTCCGACGAGGCGACCCGGGAGCGCCTCCACCGCCTGGCCCTGCAGCAGCTGACGGAGCGTCTGGATCAGGCGACCGATGAGCCGGCGCGAGAGCGCTGGCGCGAGCGTCTGGCCATCGCTGCGACCTGGTGAATCTCCTCGGTCAGACGAGATATGGGATCGTCTGTGGACCTTGTGGCAAGACGCATATGGAGGCGTCCGGATCTGCGGCCAGGAGGCGTCCCACCGTCTCGGTGACGTCGTCGATCGGCTCCAGGTGCGCTGCCCGCACCTGATCGGGCGACAGGCCGTCCGTGCGCAGCAGCACGCGAGCCTTCATCTGGACGCGCGCCTGGATCTGGACCTGCCACTGATCCGGGATCGTCATCGGCGCCGCGGCGATCCGCTCGAGCAGCTCGGCTGGGGTTCGGCCGGCGCCCAGCAGGGCAGCGTACGACCCGTGGTCCGGGAGGCCGTCGCGACACTCGGCCGCGCAGATGATCAGCCCGCCCTCGCGGACCACCTCCGCTGCGGCTGACATCCCCTTGACGGCCTGGTACAGGTTCTGGTCGAGCGGGTACCCGCTGTTGGTCGTGATGACGACGTCGAACGGCCCGCGCACCGGCTGCATCGCGGTCTCCCTCGCGCTCGCCCGTGCCGCAGCATGCATGGTGAGGATCTCGCCCCCGAAGGCCTGGGTGATCCGCTGCTCATCGTCCAGGAGCACGTCGAGTGCGAAGCTCACGCCGGTCTTCGCGGCGATCGCGCGGACCGCGTCGTGTACGGGATTTCCCTCCACGACCCCCCAGGTCGCCCGGGGGTCACCGATCCGGCGGGCGTTGTGGAGCTCCAACGTGGTGCGCATCCCCGCCAGGCCGGGCGCTACCATCTTGGGTCCACCGCTGAACCCCGCGAAGAAGTGTGGTTCGACGAACCCAGTCGTGATCCGCAGATCCGCCTCCACCCACGCCCGCGCCAGGGACACGGGCACATCCCCCACCATCCCGAGGTCCACGAGGGTCGCTTCGTCGCGAGCGTCATGGTCCATGACACGACAGCGAACCAGGACATCCGGCCCCAGCATCGCCAGCCGCTCCTCCTGCGTCGATGCCCGATGTGTCCCGGTCGCGATCAGGACGACGACGTCCTCAGGCGGGATAGTCGCAGCCAAGGCGTCGAGGATGACCCCGACCATGAGTGCCCGAGGCTGCGGCCGGGTCACGTCGCAGACCGAGATGGCCACCCGCTGTCCCGGACGAACCATCGATGCCAACGGCGGCCCAGCGACCGGATGGGCCAGCGCCTCGCGGAGAGCCGCGACGGGATCCGGCGATGCAGCCCGGTGCTTCGGCACGATCACCGTGGCGCTCGCCGGGAGCGTCACATCCATTCCCGCCGCCCCGTAGGCGAGCCGCACCGTCTGTGACCCGTGCATGACGGCTGCGTCAATCCGGCAAGATGCGGCAGCGATTCCGCAGAAACCCGATGCCCTCGATCTCGATCACGACCTCGTTGCCGTCCGCGAGGAAGACCGGCGGGTCGCGGAAGACACCCACACCGCCCGGCGTTCCCGTGGCGATGACATCGCCCGGCTCCAGCGTGAAGAACCGCGAGCAATAGGCGATGAGGTCCGCGACGCCGTGGACCATGTCGGCCGTCGAGGCATCCTGCTGCGGGACGCCGTCCACCAGGCAGCGGATACGCAGGGCCCCCGGATCCGTGATCTCGTCCGCGGTCACGATCCATGGTCCAAGCGGGCAGAACGTGTCGAGGCTCTTGCCGCGGATCCACTGGCCATCCGCGAACTGGAGATCGCGTGCCGATACGTCGTTCAGGCACGCATATCCCAGCACGTAGCCAAGCGCCTGCTCCTTGGGCACGTCGCGCGCCCGGCGACCGATGACGACCGCCAGCTCGGCTTCGAAGTCCACCTTCGCGGTGTCCGAGGCGCGCCATTCGATGTCGGCCCCATCGCCGACGACCGACGTCCCGAATTTCGTGAAGATCGTCGGTTCGGTCGGTGGCGTCAGGCCTTGCTCTGCGGCGTGATCGACGTAGTTCCGGCCGATCGCGATGACCTTGCCGGGCCGCGGCACGGGCGCAAGTGCGTGGATCTCGCCCAAGGCCCGACCCGCCGGCGACGGACCCGCGGCCGCCAGCGCCGCCCGCAGCCAGGCCAGCGTCTCGTCGACGTCAAGCAGCAGCCGCGCCATCGTCCACGGGGCGTCGCCCAGCAGGTCCGCGACGTCCACGACGGTCTCGCCGACGACGACGGCCAGCCGCTCCCCGTCGGACGCTCGATGGCTCAACAGATGCATGCAACCCTCACTTGGCGCGACAGACCCCGCGGTCGACCAACAGGCCGGACCCCAACCTCGGCGATGAGGCAAGCGCTGCGGGCCGATCGATCCGTCATGCGTCGACCCGTCCCACGACGGAAGTCTCACATACCGCGGGTCCCTCGCGGGCGACGCGCGACTGCGCACCGCCGACCGCGTTTGACGGATTGGCCCCGTGGCCCGATGGTGGAGGGGCAATCGCCGGCGCCGGGCACGCATCTCGTTGGTCCGCAGCGCGCGAAAGATCGGATCCCCTTCATGTCCCGAACGTCCTTCTCTGCGCCTGAAGCGCGCATCGTCGTGAGCACCGACGGCTACTTCGATGTCTACCCGGCGGGCGCGCGATCCAACGGGGACAAGCCCTCCTATCGTGGACGACTGGCCGAACTCGGCGCCGGGATCCGCGGCACGGACGACCGCCTGGCCGTCCGTCCCGACTCCGTAGCCCTCGCAGAAGCCGTGACCGCCTGGTCCGCCGTCAACGGCGCCGCAGCCCTCGGCGGAGTGCTCGGTGGCGGCCGCGACGGCAACGAAGAAGCCTCGTGAAGCGCCGCAAAGTCACCTATCCCGTCGCCAAGACCCACACGAAGGGTGCCCCCCGACCCGGTGCCGGCTCCGAGGTCGTCCAGGTCCGACCAAACCTGGTTGCGATCGACGTGACCGCCGGCGCCGGTCGGACGGGCCTCAAGGTCGGCTCCAAGGTCCGGATCAACGGGACGGGCCTGTACGCGGGCGAAGAAGCGACGATCGAGAAGCTCATCGTCGGCGTCATCCCGGCCGCCACCGTCCGGACCGCCGCTGGCGGGACGCGCCGCGTGCGCACGATCGACCTGGACCCGATCGTCCGAGCCGGATAGTCGCCCCGAGCGTCTGGGGATAGACGACAATCCAGCAATGCCACGCAAGAAGGCGATCGTCGAACCGGAAGCAGCCGAGGCCGCGCCGACGCCGGAACCGACCGACCCCGCCCAGCTCGAGGTCGTGCCGCAGGTCGCGGCCGAAGGATTTGCGGGCCTTGGCCTCGACGAACGATTCCTCGCCACCCTGGCCCAACTCGGGTACGAGGAGCCGACGCCGATCCAGCGTGAGGCCATCCCGCCGCTGCTCGAGGGTCGCGACCTGTTGGCCGAGGCGCCGACCGGCACCGGCAAGACAGCGGCATTCGCCCTGCCGACGCTCCAGCGGATCGCGATCGGCGCCGCGAAACCCGGGTCCGCCTCCGCGCTCATCCTCGTCCCGACCCGCGAACTGGCGATGCAGGTCGCCGAGGCCCTGTCCAAGTACGGCCGCGCGCTGGGGGCTCGCGTGCTGCCCGTCTACGGCGGCCAGCCGATCAGCCAGCAACTGCGTGGCCTGCGCGCCGGTGTGGACATCGTCGTCGCGACGCCCGGGCGCGCGGTCGATCACCTCAAGCGCGGCAGCCTCCGCTTCGATGACGTCAGCATCGCGATCCTCGATGAGGCCGACGAGATGCTCGACATGGGTTTCGCCGAGGACCTGGAGACGATCCTGTCGGCCACGCCAGACAGCCGCCAGACGGCCCTGTTCTCCGCGACGATCTCGCCGACCATCACGCGTATCGCCAAGCGCCATCTGCGCGAACCGGTCCGGGTCACGGTGCACGCGGAAAAGGTCGCCGCCGGCGAAAGCGCCCGTGTCCGTCAGGTCGCCTACGTCGTTCGCCGCTCAGACAAGCTGGCCGCCCTCTGCCGGATCCTGGACGTCGAGGACCCGACCTCGGCGCTGGTCTTCGCCCGGACACGCGGCGAGGTCGACGATCTCGCGGAGGCGCTGAGCGCCCGCGGCCACGACGCCGGCGCCCTGCATGGCGGTCTCGCCCAGGAGGGGCGCGACCGGATGATGGGTCGCTTCCGCGACGGGTCGCTCGACGTGCTGGTCGCGACAGACGTTGCCGCTCGCGGCCTGGACATCGACCACGTCTCGCACGTCGTGAATTACGACGTCCCATCCGACCCGGACCAGTACGTCCATCGGATCGGTCGGACGGGGCGGGCCGGCCGTGAAGGCACCGCCATCACGCTGGTCGAGCCGCGCGAGCACCGCCAGCTCCGCAACATCGAACAGGCGACGCACTCGAAACTCCAGATCGCCCACCTGCCGACGGTCGCGGACCTGCGCGAGCGGCGCACCGAGATCCTGCGAGCCAACCTCCGCGAGGCGCTCCTTGGTGACGACTTCGACCGCTTCCGCGGTGTCGTCGAACCGCTCGCCGATGAATTCGACCTGGTGGACATCGCACTCGCCGCGATCAGCCTGGTCGAGGGCGCCGGGGCATCGGACGCCGACGAGGTCGAACTCGCCTCTCCCCCACTCGGGATGCCGCCACTCGCCCGCCCGATGCCGCCGCGCGGCCCACGCGGCCCCGGAGGGCCCGGCCCGCGACCCGGTGCCGGCCCCATCCCGGGACGCATCGGTCAGAGCCAGGACCGGCCGGGCAGCGGCGGACCGTGGGTCCGGCTGTTCGTGGGCGGTGGCCGCCAGATCGGCCTGCGACCGGGTGACCTCGTGGGTGCGATCACCAATGAAGCTGGCGTGCCCGGCTCGACGATCGGGGCCATCCGAATCGACGAGCAGTTCTCCCTCGTGGACGTGAACGCGGCCGTCGCCGATCCAGTCGTCCGCGCCCTACGCGAGGCGACGATCCGCGGTCGCAAGCTGCCCGTCCGCTTCGACCGCTAACGCCACAGGGCCCGCCTCCCAGCCGTCGTGCGTTCGTGATCCGACGGCTCGTCCTGTCCACTCGTCGCGCGACCGAACGCCTCCTCCCGCGCGGCGCGATCCTGCTGTCCGTCCTGACGTTCGCCGGGTACGCCATGGGCCTCGTCCGCGACCGGACGTTCGCGCGGACCTTCGGCGCCGGCACCGAGCTTGACGCGTACAACGCTGCCTTCGTCCTGCCGGAGCTGGCACTGGACGTCCTCGTGGCCGGTGGCCTGGCCGCCCCGTTCGTACCGATCTTCCTGAGCCTGCGCCATGGCGATCACGGCCCCGGAGACCAGCTCGCCGAAGCGTTCGGCCAGACGATCCTCACGCTGGCGGTGATCGTCATGGCGGTTGCGACCGTGTTCCTGTTCGTGTTGGCGCCGGCGACCGTGGACGTCATCGCCCCGGGATTCGACCTGGTCGCCCGACAGATGTACATCGACCTGTTCCGGCTCATGTGCGCAACGCCGATCCTGTTCGCCGCATCCATCGCGCTTGGCGAAGTGCTCGTCGCCGACCGGCGGTTCCTGTTCTATGGCCTCGCGCCGCTCCTCTACAACGGCGGTATCGTCATCGGGACGCTCCTCCTGGCGAGCCGCCTGGGGATCTTCTCGGCGGCGGTCGGGGCCCTCCTCGGGGCGGCGCTCCACCTCGGGATCCGAGTCGTCGGCATCCGCCGGACGTCGTTCCGGATCCGGCCGCGGCTGCAGGTGCGGACCGCAGCTGTCCGGGAATTCCTGTGGCTGATGCTTCCGAAGATGCTCGCCCACCCTATCGACCCGCTCGTGTTCCTGTACTTCACGTCCGTGGCGACGCGGTTCGCGGCCGGCGGTGTCAGCTCGGTCAGCTTCGCGCGCAACTTCCAGTCCGTGCCGGTCAGCCTGATCGGTGTCTCGATCGCGATCGCCGCGTTCCCGATCCTGTCAGCCGCCGAGGCCGCCGGCGACCGGGGCGGGTTCATCCGTGTCCTGGGACGCAACCTGGCGACCACGGCGGTCGTGACGACAGGGGCGGCGGTCGCGTTGTTCGTGCTCAGCACGACGCTGATCCGTGTCCTGCTTGGCGGCGGTGCCTTCGATGCGAACGACGTCGCGGTCACGGGTGGGCTGCTTGCCGTGTTCGCCCTGTCAGTGCCATTCGAGAGCCTGACCCACCTCCTGGCTCGCGGCTTCTACGCGACCCACAACACGATCATCCCGGTGCTGTCCTCGCTGGCCGGCCTCGCGGTCATCCTGATCGTCGGTGAGACGCTGGCTCCGACCGCAGGGCTGACCGCCATCCCGATCGCGTTCACCGCCGGCAGCCTGACGAAGGCGGCCCTGCTGGCGATCGCCATCGGCCCGCGGGTCCGCCGGATCGGTGTCAGTCTCCCCGCGCCCGGAGTGTCGGCACCACCGCGATGAACAGGCCGTCGCGCTCCGGGTAGGTTCCCTCGGGGCGCTTCCAGCGCAGGTAGTTGCGCTCCATCTCGGGGATGTCCTGGAAGGTCCCTGGCGGGTCCGACCGGCCCCAGATGCTCGACGTCCACGGGAACCACGGATCGAGGATGTAGGCGCCCGAGATCCTGGCGTGCGGGAAGACGACCGGATCCGAATCGGCCCGGAAGCCGGTCATGACCCATGTGTGCGCACCGCGCCAGGCGAGCAGGATGACCGGCGAATGCGTCGTCTCGATGGCGACAGCGGCGTCACGAAGCGCCTCAAGGCGCGATTCGTAGGCACGGACCTCGTACCCGGGAGCGCCGTACGCCTCGAGCGCCAGGGCCATCGCCGACGGACCCCACAGCCCGTTGTGGCTGTCGCCGTAGCTCTCCCACTGCTTGACGCGCCCGTTCAGCTCACGCTGGAACCGCTCGGAGGTGTCCGCCAGGCCAAGGAACGCGAGGGTCATCTGGACCCCGGCGGGCGCGCACCATGTGTCCTTGCGTTCGTGGGCGAAGATCGCCTCCGGATCGGTCGCGATGTCGACGTCCATCGGCACTTTCTTCGGCGTCGGGACGGGGGTCGGTGCAAGCGTGGGACTGGCCGCCGGGTCCAGGGAGCCGGTCGGAGTCGGCTCCGGCGTGGGCGCCGGAATCGCTGGCGGTACGGTCGGACGGGGCGTTATGCGGACGGTCCCCGTCCCGGGGCGGTCCTGCGGTGGCCCGCTGATCGCCCGATCGATCTTGGCCAGCAACCGGTCGAACCTGTCGCCCGCCCCAAGCGTGTCGGTCGCGACCAGCAGGCTGCCCATGACGGCCGCGGCCACGACGGTCACGCCCACCACGGCCAGCGCGCGACGGCGGCGGCGGCGGTGCTCCGAGGGCCGTGGGAGAGACATCGGGGGGCTCCAGGGATGGTTCGCTGTCGCGGGAAAGACGATGCGCGACCCGTCGGCGTTACGGATCGCAGGAGCCTATCCCGGATCGGCCGTCGTCGTCCGGCACGGGACGCCCATCCGTGCCACCATCGAGGCTGCTCTCGACGACTTTCCTGCCGGAGGCTGCCCCGTGGACCGCTTCGAACCCAACCTTCGCATCCCAGGCCCGACGGCGCTGCCGGCCAGCGTCCGCGAAGCCGGCGGACGCCAGATGATCAACCACCGCGGGCCCGAATTCGCGGCCATGCTCGAGCGGATCCTGACCGGCATGAAGCCGTATTTCGGGTCGCACAACGACATCGCGATGTTGAGCTGTGCGGGGTCCGGCGGACTCGAGGCCGCGGTCGTCAACACGCTGTCGCCGGGCGACCGGGTCGTCGCCGTGTCTATCGGCTCGTTCGGCGACCGGTTCGCCAGGATCGCCAAGACCTACGGCGCGGATGTCACCAAGGTGGAAGCCGAATGGGGCTACGCCGCGGCGGCCGACGAGGTCCGTGAGGTCCTGCGGGCGACGCCGGGTGCCAAGGCCGTCCTGCTGACCCACAACGAGACGTCGACGGGCGTGATGAACCCCATCGCGGCGCTGGCCGCGGCCATCCGTGACGAAACGCCTGACGCCCTGATCCTCGTCGACAGTGTGTCGGGGCTGGGCGCCGTACCGTTCGAGATGGACGCGTGGGGCGTGGACCTGGTGGTGACCGGCTCCCAGAAGGCGTGGATGTCGGCTCCGGGCCTGGCCATGATCGCCGCCTCAGCGCGGGCGTGGGCCGCCATGGAGACCGCCACCATGCCGCGGTTCTACCTGGACCTGCGCGCTCACCGCGACAGTCACGTCAATGGCCAGACGCCTTGGACGCCGGCGATCGCCGTCGTCTACCAGGTGGACGAGGGCCTGCGGCTGATGGCCGCCGAGGGCAAGGACGGCGTCTTCGCACGGCATGAGGCCTGTGCAGCAGCCTCCCGTGCCGGTCTGTCCGCGCTCGGCTTCGAGCTGTTCGCCGACCCGGCCGTCGCCTCGAAGACCGTGACTGCCGCGGTCGTCCCCGGGGACCTCGACTGGAAGGCGTTCAACGGCGAGGTCAAGCGGCGAGGCGTGGTGCTGGCCGGTGGCCAGGGCAAGCTCACCGGCAAGATCTTCCGGCTGGGCCATCTCGGCTCCGTGACGCTCGAGGAGATCCTCGGCGCGATGAGCACCCTGGAGATCGTGTCGATCGGTGTCGGCCGCGCAGTCGTGCCCGGGTCGGCCGTCGCCGCTGCCCAGGTCGCCGGTCTCGCGTCCCTGGGCCTCGCCGCACGCGTGACTGCGTGAGGATCCTCGTCGCGGAGCCGGTCGCCAGCGAGGGCGTCGAGCTGCTCCGAGCGCATCACGAAGTCGACGAACGACACGGGCTCGGGCCGGCCGAATTGATCGCGATCATCGGCGACTACGACGCTCTGGTCGTCCGCAGCCAGGTCCAGGCGGACGCCGCGCTGATCGCCGCGGGTACGCGCCTCGTCGTTATCGGGCGCGCCGGGGTGGGCGTGGACAACGTGGATCTCGAGGCGGCGACCCAGGCTGGGATCACCGTCGTCAACGCCCCGACCGGCAACACCATCGCTGCCGCGGAGCACACCCTCGCCCTCATGTATGCCGTCGCCCGCCGGATCGCGCCGGCGGACGCCTCGGTGCGCCGCGGGGAGTGGAAGCGGGCCCAGTTCACCGGTCTCGAGCTGCGCGGTCGAACGCTGGGCATCGTCGGGCTTGGCAAGATCGGCCTCGCCATCGCGCTCCGAGCCCGGGCCATGGAAATGACCGTGATCGGCGTCGACCCGTTCGTTAGCGCGGAGCAGGCGGCAAACTACGGCGTCGAGCTCGTCGACTTCGATGGGCTGCTTGATCGTGGCGACGTCATCACCGTGCATGTCCCGCTCACCCGGACCACCCGGGGCCTCATCGGGCGCGACACGATCGCCCGGATGAAGCCCGGAACGATCGTCCTCAACGTCGCCCGCGGAGGGATCCTCGACGAGCTGGCTGTCGCGGACGCCCTCCGATCCGGGCACCTCGGGGGCGCCGGCGTGGACGTTTTCGAGACCGAGCCGATGGTCGGCTCGCCACTGCTCGACGCGCCGAACACCGTGCTGACACCGCACCTGGGTGCTTCTACCGCCGAGGCCCAGGTCCTTGTCTCCGAGGAGGTCGCGGCCCAGGTCCTGGACGTCCTCGACGGACGCAGCGCCCGCTACGCGGTGAATGCGCCGCTGCTCACGCCTGAGACGGCCCGAGCGATCGCCCCGTACCTCCCGCTCGCGGAGACACTCGGGCGATTCTTCGCCCAGTTCTCGCGCGGCGGCGTGAAGAAGCTTACCCTCGAGATCGCCGGCGACCTGGCTGAGCACGATGGCGCGCCCCTGACGGCCGCCGTCCTGCGTGGGCTTCTGGAATCGACGACGACCGAACGTGTGAACCTCGTCAACGCCATGGCCCTAGCCAAGGCTCGTGGGATGACGGTCGTCGAGCATCGGACGCCGGACGCGGGCGCATACGCGGCGCAGCTGACGCTCTCGACCATCACGCCATCCGGCTCCGCCTCCGTGGCGGGGACCGTGGCCGGCGGTGACTCGCGCCTGACACGCCTGGACGACTATCGCCTGGACATGGCCCCGAGCGAGGCGATGCTCATCACCCGCCATATGGATCGGCCTGGGACGGTCGGGCGGATCGGACTGCTGCTCGGCGCCGCCGACGTGAACATCAGCGCCATGCAACTCGCGCGCTCGCGGCCACGCGAGGGCGCGCTCATGATCCTGGCGCTTGATGACGACGTCCCGGATGGCGTCGTGGACGCGATCCGGGCGGACGAGGCGATCCTGGACGTCTGGTCGATCCGCCTTGGGGGCGACCACTGAACGTGCACACGAGTCCTATCCCGGACGGCCTGGACGGCGCCCTCGTCCTGGTCCGCCACGGCCAGTCCCAGCTCATCGCGGAAGGTCGCTTCCAGGGCCAGATGGACTCGCCGCTCACGGTCATCGGCCTGGCCCAGGCGGACGCCGTGGCGCGACGCCTGGCCGCCCGCCGGGAGGCGCCGGCATTGCCCGTGCCCGCGGATCGGCCACTCGAGATCGTCCATTCGCCGCTGTCCCGGACGGCCGCGACGGCGGCCCGGATCGCGACCGCACTGGGCGGCGAGCCACCCGTGGGACTGCGCGGCGATCGGGGGCTCCTGGAGATCGCCCAGGGCGATTGGGAGGGTCTGACTGGAACGGACATCGCCGCCCGATACGCGGAGGCGCTGGCTGCCTGGCGGCGCCGACCCTGGGAGTCGGTCGCGCCCGGGGGTGAGACCCTGCAGGACGTCGCGATCAGGGTGGGGTCGGCCCTGGAGCGGCTTCTGGCGGACCTGGCCCACGGACGCGAGGCCGGGACCCTGGATCGGTCGCATGTCGCTGGGTATGGCGATGCCGCGCCGGACCACCCTTGGTCGGTCCTGGTCGGTCATGACGGGGTCTTCAAGATCGCCCTGTTGGCTCTGTTCGGCCTGCCGCTGGAGCGCTTCTGGATGTGGTCCATGGACCTTTGCGGGATCACGGTCGTGGAGTTTCGCGCTGGTCGGCCGGTCCTGCGGGCCCACAACCTGACCGATCACCTGGCCACGCTGCAACTTCGATCGGATGAGGCCGGCATCGCCCCCAGCGCCAGACCGGAAGGCGCGCTTTGACCGTGAGTCCCGGACACGTTGTCTACCTCGCCGCGGACCGCCCTGCGGTCCCGTGAGGACCGAGATCGGGAATCACAGCTAGCGACGGGCGAGGTTCGGCGCGGGGCCGTCGCCCTCGATGGATGCATCGATCAACGACCTACGCGGGAATCACATCACGCGACGGGCGAGTCAGAAGGGCCGTCGCCCTCGACGGAACACGAGGCGCAGCAGGCTGATCCGGAGACGCCGCTCCGCCTCGCGCAGTGGCTGTAGCTGCTCAGCCCCGAACGACGCCCGTCCGTAGGTCGATTCCACCTTGGCCTTCGCAACGGTCTCCAGCTCCGGCCGAGCATCCGGCAGGACGTCGCCGAGCGCTCCGGCATATTCGTAGACCGTCTGGTTGGGTCGTGGACCATAGCCGAAGCGTCTGGCGATCCGGGTCACGGTCCCGTACGCCCGGTCCGGCGAGGTCGCCCCCCGCGGTCCTCGACGCCAGACGATGAAGGTGGTCGAGGCGGCGACGATCAGCAGGAGGCTGGCGATGGCACTCAGGAGTCCGGCGCTGGGACCCCGCGCTGCCCCGGACGCGCCGGGCGTCCCGTTCGGCCCTCGGTCCAGCTCACCCCGCCCACCAGCCGCGGACGATACCGGTCGGACGCTGGATGACGGGCGAGGAGTCGAGACCGCTGGCGGGGCCCCCGATGCGAGGGCCCCCATGCGGGGCACGGCGCTCCCGCCGGTCGGGTCGAACGGGACCCATCCATACCCGGGAAAGTACACCTCGACCCACTCGTGGCGACCCCTGGCGAGGAGCGTCTCTTCGCCGGTCCGTTCGTTCCGCTCGCCCGGCAGATACCCTTCCGCGATCCGCGACGGGACGCCGACTTCGCGAAGGAAGATCGCCATCGTCGTGGCGTAGTACTGGCAGTAGCCCTCTTTGAACTCGGCGAAGCACTCGACGATCGACAGCTGCTGCTCCGCGCATGGGAGGCCCTGCACGTCGGTGTTGTAATTGAACGCCGGATCGTGGAACAACGTCTCCATCGTGTTCGCGATGTCATACGGTGTGGCGTCCGTGCCGCCCGGGACAGCGGCCATCATCTCGGCCAGGAGCGCCTTGGCGAACGGACCCATGGCGCGCTCTTGGTTCGGCTGGAGGTAGACGTCCCTGACGGCCTGCGGGTACGCCCGCCCCGCCTCCCGCAGGCGGTTCGATTCCAGTCCGCCGGCCTGACTCCCGTCCCGGACCGGGACCACCGCCGTGATGGTGTACGGCTCCCTCGAGGCGCCGCGCACGAGGCCGGCAAAGAACCCGCCCTGGCCGACGGACAGCAGTGTGGTCGCCTGCCCGACCGTGCCCGGCGTCGATGGCGAGAGGAGATACGGGTCATCGACGGCGGGCGTCACCGTGAATGTGAACGTCTCAGTCGCGACGTCTCCCGGGATCGCATCCAACGATCCCTCGAGCACCGAACTGCCGACGGGTCGGTCCAGCTTGACGGCTCCGACGCTCTTCCAACCCGCGAGGTCGAAACGGTCGAAGGTGTTGGCACGCCAGAACAGGCCCGTCGGCGCGTTGGGGGGCATCTGGATGGTGGCTACGACCTCGTTCGTGCCGATCCAGAACCCGCGGATCTGCGTCTCGTCGCCGAATCGAGCGTCAAAGCTCCGTGCATTCGGGCCACCCGGCAGGAACTTGGCGATCGACCGAGTGGCATCGATGACGCTGGCGCTCACCCCATCCCACGCCCGCGCGAGTGGATCCGACCTTGCCGTCTGGGTCAGGAGCAGAGACCCGACGACCGCGACGGCGATGAACAGGGAACCGCCACGGAGATACATCCCCGAGATCGCGGACGGGTCGCCGATGCGTCGACGCAGCCACTCGCCCTGTTCCTCGAGCGCATGGAAGCGGATCAGCAGGAACAGTGAGGCAAGACTGTAGATCACCAGGTAGCCGAGCTCCTCCTTGCGCGTCAGCGACAGGACGATGACCAGGATGACGCCGATGATCACCACCGCGCTCAACGGCCGTCGGTGCCCGAAGACCGCAAAGGTGGCGAACATTGACGTCGCCCAGACGATCAAGCCGAGCACGATCAGGTGGTGGCCGTATTCCTGGGTGAATGACAGCCCATGTCGGACGAGGTCGTCGTAGGCGTTGAAGGCGGAGGTCGCCGAGGCCTCGTACGCGGCGCGAAGTGACCCACGCCCAGCGGGCAGCATGTCGCCGACGAGGAGCGGGAGGATCAGGGCCGCGAAGATGGAGCCGATGAGATAGGTCCGCCATCGCCCCCAGCCGACTTGCGGACCGGCGAACCCGAGCAGAACGCCGCTGAGGGCGGCCCACGTCAGGAAGTCCGTGTACTCGTCACGACCCATCACCGGGACGACGTCGTCGATGGCCCAGGCCATCGTCAAGCACATCAGCAGGACCAGGCCAAGACTCAGCCAGCCTTGCGCCGGACCTGCGACGAGTCGTCGGATCATCGTGCCAATGCCTCACCGAGCGTCCGCCCGGGCGTCAGCACGTAGGCGGGCAGTTCGTATTCGGCAAGGGCGTGCCGGATCGCCCGGGCATGTTTCCCGGCGACCTCCGCATCGACCGGGTCCGACCGGGGCTCGAAGGCCGCAGGATCAAGCGTGATCACGGCACAGGCCACGCCGCGCGCTCGCAGGGCTCCCAGCGCTCGGACCCAGGCAGGATCTACCGACGCGGTGATCACGACGGCCGTCATCCCCCGCCTGAGCCGGCCCATCGTCACGACGAGGGCCTCGATCAGGGGCGACGTCCCATCGGCCTCGACGGCGGCAAGGAGCTGCATGATCTTGAGATGCTGGCGACCACCGCGGTCGGCTGGGAGGTGGGCCGTCCGTGCGGCATTCACGGTCATGCCGACAGCGCGGTTCTCTCCGATCGCCTTGTGGGCGATGGACGCCGCGGCTTCGATCGCCATCTCGCTCGTGGAGTCCACACCCCTCCCGGCCTGCGCGCTGCGCTGCAGGTCCAGGATGATCCACGCATCGGCGGTCTGCTCCAGCTCGAACTCCTTGACCTGGATCTCGCCGAGCCTCGCAGTGGATCGCCAGTGGATGCGGTTCATGCTGTCCCCGGGGGCGTATGGCCGAACGGTCGTGGCCAGTGGGGTCGTCTGGAGGGTCCGCTCCGGGGAGGCGTGGCTCCCCTCCAGGGTAGCGGTGGGAAGGCGCCAGGCAGGCAGCGGCTCCAGGCGCGGGTAGACGATGACCGACACGCCCTGGCCGACCGTGGCGGACGCCTCGAAGAAGCCGAACGGGTCGCCGGTGCGGATGTGGAGCGGCTCGATGCGGAAGTGGCCGCGCCGGACGAGCGGCACCCTGACCAGCCACGAGCGCTCACTCTGCCCGCCCAGGCTGATGGCGCGTCCGGGCAGGGATCCCGGGATCGTGGTGGGGTTGTGCGCCTCGAGCCAGGGCTTGGGGATGCGGCTGCCGTTGCGGAGGGTGTAGGTGACCCGCATCTGGTCGCCGACGTGGCCGCTCAGCTGGTTAACGGCGTATCCGGCCTCAAGGTCCGTGAGTCCGAGTCGGACCGCGACGTACGACCCGCCCAGGACGAGGATGCCCAGGTAGAGCAGGTAGAAGAGGAACGGCGCGCCAGTCGAGAACGCCGCTACGAAGAGGACGACCGCGATGATGATCGCCTGGAGCCGCCGCATCATCTTCGCGAAATCATCGAGATCATGCCCTCGATCAGCGGACCGACTACGAGCCCTGAGTCGATGGAGCCCCGACCTCGGAGCGGGCCAGCTCCGTAGGGCCGCCGGACCCGGTCGGGCGGATCCCATCGATCGCCGTGGATGCCACGATCTCGCGAACGACCTGCCCAGCCTGCACGTCGTGGATGGACGAGCTCGTCTTGATGATCAGGCGGTGGGCCAACGTCGGCTCGGCCAATGCCTTGATGTCGTCGGGGATGACGTAGTCGCGTCCGAGCAGCCCGGCCAGTGCCTGACCGGATCGGTACAGCGCGATCGAACCGCGCGGCGAGGCCCCCAGGTAGACGTCGGGGTGATGGCGGGTGGCGTCCACGAGTCGGACGATGTACTCCGAGACGGTCGGGTCGACGTAGATCTCACGGACCGTCGCCTGCAGGTCGCGCAACTCGTCGACCGCGAGGACTTCGTCGAGGGCCTCCAGCGGATGGGTCCGCTTCTGCTCGTCGAGGATCATGATCTCCTCGATGGGCTGGGGATAGCCCATCCGGAGGCGGATCAGGAAGCGGTCCAGCTGGGCCTCGGGTAGGGCGAACGTGCCCTCGTATTCGATCGGGTTCTGGGTGGCGATCACGAGGAATGGGTCCGGCATCGGGTAGGTGATGCCGTCGATCGTGGCCTGCCGCTCTTCCATGCACTCGAGCAGGGCGGACTGGGTCTTTGGCGTGGCGCGGTTGATCTCGTCGGCGAGGACGACCTGGCTCATGATCGGGCCAGGCCGGAACTCGAACTCGCGGGTCTTCTGGTTGAAGATCGACAGGCCCGAGACGTCTGACGGCAGCAGGTCCGGGGTGAACTGGATCCGGCGGAACGAGCAGCCGAGGCTGCGGGCGATAGCCTTGGCCAGCACCGTCTTGCCCGTCCCGGGAACGTCCTCGATGAGGAGGTGGCCGCGGCACAGAAGCGCCACCAGGGACAACCGGACTTCGTGATGCTTGCCGACGATGACGCGCTCGACATTGGCGATGACGCGATCGCCGGTTTCCTGGATCTTGGTCATCGGCCTCTCTCGCATGGCCCCGGAGCGGTCTGGATGGACCGACCCCTCAAGGCGACTCAGGCTTCGGACGCGCCCCGAGGGACGCGTGTGTCGTCGGAGGATAGTACGTCGCTGTCATTCAAGTGGTTCCCTTAGCAATGGCGTCGAACAGCGGCGAATCGTTCACTCTTCGTTTCGAGGGATCCGGGGCGGGGGCGGTTCGAGGACCGATCGGGGCGATCCGGGGGCTGGGTCGGTCAGGGGTGACCGAACGAGCGGTCCCGCAGACGAGGCCTTCTCTCGGACGTCGAGCGCGCCCTCCGTGGCGGGTAGGCCAAGTGGTCAGCCGCGCATCAGGGTCAGGACGCCGACCCACCAGGTCATGACACAGGCGATCCCGCCGATCACGGCCAGGAACAGCTCGCCGCCCAGCCAGGCCGCATATCCGACACCGCCGAACATCGCCCCCATCGCCACGGCGATGAGGGCCAGGCCGATGCGTTCGATCATCGGCCGTCGTTCGAGGGGCTGGGCCGGCGGGGTCGACTCTGGCTGCTCGTCCGTCACGGGGTTCCCTTCAGGTAGAGCGCCATCATGTCACCCGCGATCGGGGCAGCCGCCTCGGCGCCGCGGCCACCCTGCTCCACCAGGACCGCGATGGCGACCGTCGGGGCATCGGCCGGCGCGAACCCGATGAACCAGGAGTGCGGTTCACCCGTGCCACCCAGCTCCGCCGTCCCCGACTTGCCGGCCGTCGGAATACCGGGGACCTTGGCCCCGGTCGTGAACTGTCGACCAAGGTCGCCTTCCACGGCTTTACGCATCGCGGCCGCGATCGCCTCAGCGCCCGCCGACGACAGGACGGTCGACATCTCACGCGGGCTGATGGTGCGCGTCCCGCCATCGCCCGTGATCGCGGTCACGAGATACGGCTGCATCAGGACGCCGCGGTTTGCGATGGTCGACGCGACGAGCGCCATCTGGAGGGGCGTCACGAACGTCTCGCCCTGGCCATACGCGGCATTCGCCAGCTCGACGTCATCCTGGAACCCGCCGGGGGCCGATCCGCCACCGCCGGTCACCTGCGAGACCGCGGTCGGCAGGTCGAACGGGAGCGGCGCATCAAAGCCCATCCGCTGCGCGTATTCGGTCAGCGCCTCGCCGCCGGTCGCCAACCCGGTCAGGGCATACCAGATGTTGCACGACACCTCGGTCGCCCCGATCAGGTCCAGCGCGCGCGAGCCGGTCTCAGGATGGTGCCTGTCGCGGATCGTGAACCCGTCCACCACCAGGCCGTCCTGCTCAGCCGGCGGCTGCTCCGCGTAGGTCGTGTCCGACGTCGCGGCCCCGGATCCCAGTCCAGCGATGGCGGTGACGATCTTGAACACGGACCCGGGCACGTACCGTCCAAGCGTCGCGCGTGGCAGAAGTGGCTGGGACGAGTCGCCTTGGAGCGCCTTGAAGGCCGCCTCCGCAGTTGCCGGATCCGTGATCAGGTTCGCGTCGTAGTATGGGTTCGACGCCATCGCCAGGATCTCGCCGGTTCGCGGATCGAGCATCACGACGGCACCTCGCTGATCACCGAGCGCCCGCGCCGCGGCCTTCTGCAGGGCATAGGACAACGACAGGGTCAGGTCCTTGGGGTCGTACGGATCCGTCCGGAACTTCCGGAACGGGTCGCGCAACGGGTCACCGGACAGCCCGGACAGTTCAGCGTCGTACGAGCGCTCCAGACCTGCGCGACCGTACCGTGGCGACGCGTAACCCACGACCGGACTGATGGTAGGACCGGCGTACGCCCGATACAGGTCGCCCTTCGCGTCGCGCTTGTTGAGCGCGAGGATCGTACCGTTGCGATCCAGGATCCGACCACGCGGCACGGTCCGCGACGCAGCGACGACCGCGGCGTCGTACGGCGACCGAGTCAAGTCCGGCGCCCGGACCACACCCCAATAACCCACGGCAAGGGCGAGCGTGGCGAACGCCACCGACAAGGCGACTGCGACCCGGACGATCGGACCGCCCAGCGGATGGCGACTCGCGGACAGGCCGGCCATCAGGCGGCTCCCCGTCGACCCAAACGTCGCCACCGGCGCGGTTCGGATGGTGGCGGTGGTGGCTCGACGCCCTTGTCGGACAACGCCAGAAGCAACCCCACGACGATCGAGTTGGCCAGGATCGACGAGCCGCCATAGCTGATGAATGGAAGGGTGACACCGGTCAACGGCAGGACCTTGAGGTTGCCGGCCGCGATGATGAACGCCTGGATCCCGATGACCAGGGCCGACCCCACCGCGAGCAGGGCACGGAAGTCGTCCGCCGCAGCCGCCCCGATCCTCAACCCTCGCTCCACGAGGACGAGGTACAGCCCCAGGATGGCAAGCACTCCGACCAGGCCGAGTTCCTCGCCAAGCGCCGCCAGCGGGAAGTCCGTGTGGACCTCCGGGATCGGGATCTGCCCGCCGATGAGCGGTAGGCCGTTGCCAAGGCCCACCCCAAGCAGCCCACCGCGCGCGAAGGCGTGCAGTCCCTGGACCACCTGGTAGCCCGCTCCGAGCGGGTCGGCGAACGGGTCCAGCCAGATGTCGATACGTTGGCGGACATGATCGAACAGG
The DNA here is from genome assembly GCA_046593725.1 of Candidatus Limnocylindrales bacterium. GTDB lineage: Bacteria > Chloroflexota > Limnocylindria > Limnocylindrales > CSP1-4 > SPCO01. The sequence continues at coordinate 17,256 of JBKJQY010000109.1, read as the reverse complement.
TTCGCCATGAGCAGGCTGCCGAGCACGAACAGGATCAGACCGATGACGACGAGGCTGATCCGCGACGTCGCCACGTACAACATCGCCAGAAAGACGCCGAAGAACAGGAGGGCGGCGCCCAGGTCGCGCTGGATGACCACGATGCCCAGGGCGATCGCCCACATCGCAACCATCGGGGCGAGATACGGGACCGGCGGCAGGCGGAACGGGCCCACGCGGGTGTCGTGCTCCATCAGCAGCGAGCGGTTTTCCGACAGATAGCCCGCCAGGAAGACCACCAGGATCACCTTGAGGAACTCAGATGGCTGCCCGCTGAACGGCCCGATCTGGAGCGTCAGACGCTGACCATTCACCTCGGTACCAAACACGAATGTCAAGAGCAGCAGCCCCACCCCGGCCGCCGCCCAGGTGTACTTGTAGCGCCGCAACCAGCTGTCCGAACGGACCACGATCCCGACGACCGACGCGATCCCGATCCCCAGCACGAGCCAGACGAGCTGGACCTGTGCCAGCCCCACCTCAGCGCCGAACCAGCGCTGGGTGACGAGATCCTGTGGCAACCGCTGCATGAACAGTAGAGATATCCCGCCGAGCAGCCCCATGACCGGCAGCAGGATCTGGTCCGTCCGCCGACCGGCCAGGACGAACGCCAGGTGACCCGTCGCCAGCGCCGCCAGGTAGATCGCCAGCGTTCCCGGGTCGTACAGGGCGAGCTCCCCGGTGAGCCCGCCGCTCAACGACGCGCTGCCGGCCGCCAGGGCTACCGCGACGATCAAGAGCAACCGGGTTTCGACCCAGCGCCAGCGGGGGCGGATGGGCCCAAGGGTCCGCACCGCGGGGCGGACCCTTGGGCCGACGGGCGCGGCGCCGACGGTCACGCCCGCGGCCGTTCGAGCCGGAAACGGACCTGTCCCACCTGGAGCTCATCCCCGAACGCGATCGTCGCGATGCCGGCCACCAGATGGCCATTCACGTACGAGCCGTTCGTGCTTCCCAGATCCTCTACGTACCAGCCGTTGCCCCGGAATGTCAGGATGGCGTGCTCCGCCGAGGCGAACGGGTCGTCGACCACGATCGAGTTGTTGACGTCGCGGCCGAGCGTCGTGATCGCATCCAGAGCGAACACATGTCCGGCCGGTGGTTCGGCGTCCGGCGATGCGACGACGACAAGCCGACCGAGCGTGGTGATGGGCTCTCGGGCCGCCGCGCGGAGGTCGCGCAGGAGCGTCCGGACGACGCGGAACAGGAAGACGTAGAGCAGGAGCAGGAACGCCAGGCGGACGACCCACAGGACAAGCAGCGGCGCGTCCACTCAGCGACCCGGCTCGTCCAGCCGGACCTCCAGTGTCGTGTCGCCGACGAGGATCCGATCGCCCGGACCCACGACGACCTCGATGACGGCCTCCCCGTTCACGCGAGACCCGTTCGTGCTGCCCAGGTCCGTGTAGACGAGCGTCCCCTGTCGGCCGGCGATCCGCCCGTGGCGCCGACTCACGCGGCCATCACCCAGGATCAGGTCGTTATCCGGGGCCCGGCCGATGCGGAGCATCCCGCCCACGATCAGCACGACCCGATCCATGTTGCCTGGACCGTTGACGACGAGGCGGGCCACGGGCGCGAGGGGGCGCGGCACGGTGAAAACGCGCGTGCTGGTCGAGTCCAGCTCCAGCGCGTCGTCCAGCGCGGCCACACGGCCGGCGATCGGGTCCGCGAACCGGGCATCCACGCGGATGTCCGAGATCTCCACCTTCGGGTCGGCCAGGAGGTCCACGCGAGGTCGATCCACCAATGTGTAGTGGTGGGCGCGCGCGAACGTGAGGGCCCCGTCTGCGAGCTCGGTCGCCAGCGACGCCTGCATGTCCCCGAACCCGAGCAGGTCATCCGGGTTGAGGCGAACCGTGAAACGGTTCGGGACGAGGGTCCGATCGGTCGCGGCAAGGCGTTCGGCCTCCATCGCGCGCTCGATCCGCCGTTGCAGTTGGACGGGCTGCAAGCGGGTTCGAAACAGGCGAGCGGATGGTCGCTCGAGAAGGCGTTCGAAGAACCGCTCGATGGCGGCCAGCACTGGCATGGTCGGTCGGGGAGCTTACCAGAGGGTGGCGAAGCGGACGCCCGACCTCTCGCGGCTAGCCCGGACCATCCGCACTCGCCTCCCAGTACCCACGTCACGGGGGCGCTGGAATCACTGGGGTATACTCTCGCCCCTGTCCGACGGCTCCGTCCGTTCGTGCTGTCCAGCGCATATCCCGGGGGCCCGATGGCCGAAGTCCTGACCGAATCCTTCTGCGAGCGATGTGGCACTCGCTACACGTTCGAATCAGCGAAGCCGCGCGTCAAGCGCCTCTCTGGCGTCAAGGTCCTGTCGCGCGGGCTGAAGAACTTCGTCCTGTCCGACGACTCGTCGCTGGACGAGGCGATGGCCGCCGCCCGGAGCGATACGGATCGCGAGGTCACCTTCCAGCAGCTGGACGCCTTCCACAAGACGTTCAACTTCTGCATGACCTGTCGCCAGTACACATGCGCGAATTGCTGGAATGAAGCGGAAGGCGCCTGCCTGACCTGCGAGCCGCACCTCGGGCACCAGATCATGCCGGCTCCGTTCCCGGATCTCGATCCGCTCGGCATGACGGTCGCCCTGGATGCGTCCGATGTCGGCCCAGTGAACGGGATGACGGTCGGGATTGGCACCAATGTCCATGGGTCGAACGGCACGAACGGACAAGCGAGGCCGTCCCCCGCTCTCGACGCTGGCGCCTGGCCGACAGGCGACGCGTGGCCGAGCTACGACGCCTCGGATGACGCGCCGAGGGTCGACGAACTCCCCATTGCCGCCTCGACCACGGGCGAAGCGGACGGCATCGACGAGATCGACGTCGCGGCCCGGATAGCCGCGCTGACCGCGATCGGATCAGGCCTTGCCGCTCCAGCCGAGATCGAGCCTGAGATCGAGCCTGCCGAAGTGGCACCCGAGTCGGTCCCGACGCCGGTCGACGCCACCTCGGCGACGCCGCCACCGGCCCGGCCGCAGACCACATCCGAAGTCGCCGCGGCGACCTCCGCCCAGACCGCCGCCCTCCTCACCCGCTTCCGTCCGGGCCAGGACCTGGATGCCGAGATCAACACGTACGAGCACGAGGCGGCTGCAGTCGACGTCGCCGCACCGGAGATCGAGCCGGAGCCCGTCGCAGTAGCCGAACGTCTCGCCGTTGCCGCGATCGTGGAGCCGGAGCCGGACGTCGCGATCGTGGAGCCGGAACCCGATCCCGAGGTTCAGCCCGTCGCAGCCGAGGAGAAAGCCGAACTGGCTGCTTCAGTTGAGGCCGCAGCCACCGCCGCATCCCGTTACACCGATGTCGTGGCGCAACCCACCTGGCAGCTCGTGGCACCGGATGTGGAGCCTGCGACCGTGCCGGTCCCACCCGTGACGCCCCCTGCCGCACCGGCACCGCAGCCTGCCGCCACCGCTGCGCAGCCGGAGTGGCCGGCCGACCCACAGTGGCCGAGCCAACGCCCCGCGGGCGGCCTTCCGTTCCTGGGCCGACTCGCCCAGCCGACCGGCGGCTTGGACTCCCTTTGGGCCGAATCGAACCGAGAGGTCGTTGCCGCCGCGCCGACCCCCGGACGACCGGCTCCCACGGGGGTCCAGCCGTGTGTCAGCTGCGGATTGTCACTCTCCGCCACGGCCCGGTTCTGCCGTCGGTGCGGGACGCTCCAGGGCTGACGCGGCCGCGAGAGCGAGGCGCTCGTCCTCGCGCACTTTCACCCAGGCCGCGCCATAGAGCATCGCCTGGAACAGGAACGATAGCCAGGCCAATGCGATGAAGGCAGTCGCGAGCGATCCAGCCAGCGCCGCCACGCCGACGAGCCGCGGGACCAGGAATGTGAACGCCTGGGTCAGAAGCCACATCGCCGCCCCGGCGACGATCGCTGGCGGCAGGAGGGTCCGGAAGCGAGGCGCTTGCGGTGGCATCACCCGGTAGAGGATGCCGACCACGACGATCGTCACCGCCAGCAGGAAGGCCTGCGACGAGACGATGGTCAGCAGGGTGCCGGCGACCGGGAAGGTGCCGGGCACGATCGTGTCCATGGCGGTCGCGACCGTCGCCACCACGACCAGCGCGATGATGATGGCCGCCAGGATCGCCACCCAGACGAACCCACGGGCGGTCCGTCGAAAGACATCTCGCTCTGGTACGGCGGCGAAGATCCTGGCGAAGGCCACGTCCAGGGTCACGTACAGCTGGCTGACGGTCCAGATCACGCCGACGAGACCCAGGATCCCGGTGACCGCTGCGCCCTGTGTCAGCGCCCCCATGGCCGAGCCGATGACATCGGCAAGTGGCGGGAATGCCTCGACGAGCGCATCGGTGATCCTCTGGACCACTTCCGGATCGCCGGCGATCCAGCCGGCCAGACCAAGGGCGAGCAACAGGGTCGGGATGGATGCGAACAGGGTCGAGAACGCCAGGCCGTTGGCCAGCAGCCCGCCAGGGGCCCGGCCGTAGGTGTCGAGCACGGCCATGATCCTGGCGACTTTGGGATACCCCAGGACGCGCTCGAGGATGGCGGCCGGATCGAAGTGGATGGGGGTCAGCCCTTCCACTCCTCGAACAGGACCGGCTGAAGGTCCTCTGCCTTGACCCGTCGCGGCGCCGTGACAAGCGCCTTGACCTCTCCCCGGCGGACGAACCGCCGACCGCCGAGCTTGATGCTCTGCAGGCGACCGACCCGGGCCCACCGACCGATCGTCTCCGCCTGGAAGTGGACATTGGCCGCCTCCAGGATCTCGGAGGCTTCGGCCAGGGTGATCCAATCCGTCGGGGCGGCCATCGTCAGTCCCTGGTCTTGGTCGATGCCGACGACGGTCGGTCGGACTCCTTGGCGGAGCCGGTCGAAGCCTTCGGACTCTTGACGCCGGCGTCGCCCGACGATGAGGGGCCGTCGCCGGAGGACGAGGTGCCGTCGCTCGACCCGCTGGAGGTCGAGCTCGAGTCGTCCGAAGAACTCGAGGCGGCAGGCTTGTCCGCGTTGCTATCGTCGCGACTGGACCGCGACGATCCGGAGCCCGCCGTTGCTCGACGCTCCTTCTTGGCCCAGCCGGATCCCTTGAAGTGGATCGCCGGCGCGGCGAAGGCCTTCTTCACCGGGCCGCCGCCGCAGATCGGACAGCTCGTTGGGTCATCAACATGCACGCCGCGCAGGATCTCGAACCGCTTACCGCAGTTCGCGCAGTCGTAGTCGTACAGGGGCACGCGTGGGCTCGCGACTCAGCCGCGCAGCAGGCGCATGCCGCACTTGGGGCAGTAGAACGCGCGCTCGGTGGCGGAGGCGAAGCCACAGTGGCCACAGACCAGGCCACCACGGCCGGCTGCCGGGACCGGCCGTTCGATCCCGGTGAGCCCGGTCGCAAACCGACTGGCGACGATGTTGGTCATGATGCCGGCCAGAAGCTTGGCGCCGATCCGATCCGTGTCACCGCGCACCCCCTTGCCACCCCAACCGACGATCGCGCGGCAGATCAGGTCGCCGGTCGCTTCGTCCCAGTGCGCGGCGACCCCGCCGACGATCGCGTTGTATTCCGGGTAGCCGGCCGTGTCGACCTCACCGTTTAGCATCGTGCACACCAAGGTATCGAATGCGAGATCCACCGCATCGATGGATTCGAGGACGACAAGTGCATGTCGGGTGATCGGCGAGTGGACGTGGTGTGCGTTCAGCCATTGCATCGCCTCTGAGGGCCGAGCGATGGCCGGGGTCGCCTGGCTGAACTCGATGGGCAACGGTTCGACGACCTCGATCTCGGTCTGGGCCAGACCGACCAGCATCCCGGGCAGCTCTGCGAGGGCGCCGGGACTGGCCGCCATCCGAACACCTTCGCTGCTCTTGCCCGCGTAGTACAGCTTCAGCTGGTATTCCTGGGCGACGACCTCGTCCGGCATCGACAGGCCGGACCGCGATACGGGGGCGGTCGGGGTCACGACGGTCTCGGCCGGGGCGGCGGCACTCCCCTTGCGCTTCAGGAACTCGAGCGGCACGTGCGAGCCTCCAGGCTGATGACTGGGTCGGCCGTCATGGTAGCAGGGCGCTCAGATGGAACCGGCGTCCTCACGGGCGAGCACGACCGCCTCACCCGCGCGGAGGGTCAGCGACCCGCTCCCGCCGGTCGCCGCGGGCGACTGGCGATGGGTCCCCACCACCGGCCGGAGCGCGCCTGGGTCCAACTCGAGCTTGTCGATCGAGACCTCGGCTCCGAGGTTCAGGACGACCACGACCGCGCCGGCGCCCTCGCCTCGACGATAGGCGACGACGTCCGGGTGCATGGTGGCGAGCAGCGTCATGCCACCGGACTGGAGGCTGGGCAGGCCGGCCCGCGCAGCGATCAAACGTCGATAGCAGGCGAGCACGGAGTCCGGATCGGCCGACTGAGCGTGGACGTTGCGGCTGTCCGTGTCATCGCCCAGGCGCAGCCACGGACGGCCGGTCGTGAATCCGGCGCCGGGTCCGTCCGTCCACGGCATCGGCGTGCGGCACGGCGAACGCTCCCACCACTCGGTCCCGGGCGCCATCCGCGTCGCTGCGAGGTCCATCCGCTCGTCAGGCGGGATGGCCACGTCGCCCATCCCGATCTCCTCGCCGTAGTACAGGAAGGGCGTCCCGCGGACAGTCAACGACAGGACCGCCGCGGCCTTGGCGATCGGCTCGCGGTCCGTCGCCCGGATCGAGTCGGCGAACCGGGACGCGTGGCGAGGCTGGTCGTGGTTCGAGAGGACCGCGGTCGGCCACCGGTCGGGACCGAACACGCTCTCGCGACGAGCCAGCGCCGAACGGAGGGCGCCCGCCGTCCAGGCCGTACCGATCAACTCCCAGTCGAACACGAGGTGACGATCCGTGGTGAGCTTCGCGGCGGCGTCGATCTCACCATCGAAGAGTTCGCCGACGGACATCCGGCCGGGCGCTTCGTCCAGGATCGAGCGGAACCGGCCGAGCAGGTCCGGCAGGTCCGGTTGATCGCGATCGTGGACGTGGCGCTGGTTCGTCCAGGGCGAGGTCCCTCGTCGCATCGGGTTGGACGGCAGGTCCGGATCCTTCAGGAACGCGTTGAAGACATCGAGTCGGAAGCCATCCACACCGCGCGCCAGCCAGCCACGGACCATGTCGAACTGGGCCGCCTCGACGGCCGGTGTCCGCCAGTCCAGGTCCGGCTGCTCGGCGAGGAACATGTGGTAATACGACTGCCCGCGCTCCGGGACCCACGTCCACCCGGATCCGCCGAACCACGACAGCCAGTTATTCGGCGCGAGGCGGTCCCCGTCGTCGGTCGTCGCGGCCGGATCGCTCCAGAGATACCAGTCCGCATACGGCCCGGCAGGGTCCGACCGGGAGGCGATGAACCAGGGGTGGACGTTGCTCGTGTGGTTCATGACCAGGTCCAGCACGACCCGGATGCCACGCCGGTGGGCTTCTCCCACGAGGCGATCGAAGTCCTCCTCAGTCCCGAACATCGGGTCCACACGCGCGTGGTCGCTCACGTCGTAGCCGAGATCGAGGCCTGGCGATGGGTAGATCGGCGACAGCCAGATCGCGTCCACCCCGAGGCCGTCCGGACCCAGGTGGTCCAGGTGATCGATGATCCCGGGCAGGTCCCCCACCCCGTCGCCGGTCGAGTCGGCGAAGCTGCGTGGATAGACTTGGTAGACGACGCCGCGTCGCCACCAGTCGTCGCCGAACCGGGCGCCGATGAGCGGCTGGCTGGGTCGACTCATGCGGCTCGCGGACCGTCGACCAGCCAGAGCACGCCGCGCGCCGGGACCACGATCCGGCCACTCGCCAGGATGTGTGCGCCACGGATCAGGTCCACCAGGATCCCGGTCGTTGCCGTAGGGAGATGTGCCGGATCCACTACGACGTCCTCGTCACCGAAGCCATACAAGGCCGTCAGCGGGCCAAGCGGATGGTCGCGGACGAAGCCGAACACCCGTGGATCCAGGCCGTCGACGATCCGGAGCGGCGCGCTGGCGGCGAGCTGGGGCGTTCGGCGACGGACCTCGATGAGCGCCCGCAGGCCCAGGTAGGTCCGTCCCTCCAAGGTGGTCGGATCGAGCCGTCGGGCCGCCGCCGCCCAGTCCATCCGGGGACGGTGCAGCCAGCGACTGTCAGCGGCCCGCTCGGGATCGTCGAGGTAGCTGCGGTCGTTCAGGAGTGCGATCTCATCGCCCATGTAGAGCAGCGGGATCCCGTCCCAGGCGAGGATCAGCGCGTGGCCTAGCAGGATGCGGTCTATTGCATGCGCGAGGGCCAACGCGTCCTTCGTCTCGAGGGCGGCTTCGACACCGGCCAGACTGGCGAACGTCCCGCTGACCCGTTGGTCGCCCGTCCACGGGTTCAACTGGAAGCTCTCGCCGCGCGCGAATGACGCCGGATGTCGCCCGGTGTAGAAGTCGGATAGGAAGGCCCGATGCCCGGGTCCGTCCCAGCCCACCGCCTCGGCGTCCTCCTTGGTCACGGCCCAGCCGATGTCGTCGTGACAGCGGATGTAGGTCGCCCAGGCCGTGTTGGCCGGCTTGCGCGGGAACTCGCGCAGGACATGGGTCATCAGTCGGGTGTCGCCCGCCGCCAGCGACGACCAGAACTGGACCATCAGGCTGTTGTGGTACGCCATGTCCGCCACGCGACTGCTGTGCCGACCGAGGCCCAGGTAGGCCGCAAGCTGGTCCGGGCCCACGATCGCCTCTGCCTTGAAGATGACGGCCGGGGCGACCATCCGCGCGCACGCCCGAAGCGCCTGAAGTAGATCGTGGACCTCAGGCTGGTTCTGGCAATCCGTCCCGAGGCGCTTCCACATGAATGCGACCGCGTCCAGCCGAAAGACGTCGACGCCACGGTTGGCGAGCTCGAGCAGGACGTCCGCCATCTCCACAAAGACCTGCGGGTTGGACCAGTCGAGGTCCCATTGATAGGTGTGGAAGGTCGTCCACACCCAGCGGCCACCCTCGATAGGGCTGAAGTTGCCGGGAGCGAACGTCGGGAAGACCTCAGGCAGGGTCGCCTCGTAGCGATCAGGCATCGTCCGGTCGTCAAAGATCCGGTACAACGCGGTCGCCCACGGATCGCCGGCCCGGGCACGAACCGCCCAGTCGTGCTCCGCGGCGGTGTGGTTGAGGACGAGGTCCACGCACACGCTGATGCCGCGCTCACGCAGCCGGCCACACAGGGACTCCAGCTCCGCGATCGTGCCGAGCGCCGGGTCCACGGCCCGGTAGTCCGCCACGGCGTAGCCTCCGTCGTCCTCGCCGTCGCGCGATCGCAGGAGCGGCATGAGGTGGACGTAGCGGACACCGAGATCCTCAAGGTAGTCCAGGTGCGCCTCCACGCCGGCGAGGGTGTCCGCGAAGCGATCCACGTACAGGACGTACCCGACCATCGTTGGGTCGCTGAACCAGTCCGGGCGCAAGGTCCGGGCGAGGTCAAGCCGCTTGAGTGGTTCGGCCCGCTCCCGGTAGCGGTCGGCCAGACGTCCGATCAGCGCATCGAGGGCCCATCCCCCATCGGCATGGCCGTCGTACGGCGCGTGCCAGCCATCGAGCAGGTCGGGGAGCCAGCGCTCCAGGCGCAGCATGAACAGACCGATATCGCGCGGGGCCATCCCCTCAAGACGAACACGGGCGAGACCCATGGCGCGGGCAAGCGGCGGCCCAGGGGAGGAGTCCCGGGCCGCCGTAGATGGACGAGCCATGGCGGGCGTCTCGTGCGAGCCGGTCAGCCCTTGACCGAGCCGGCCAGCAGGCCGCGCACGAAGAACCGCTGCAGGCCGAGGAAGACAAGGACCGGCACGATCATCGAGACGAAGGCGCCGGCCGTCAGGAGTTGCCAGTCCTGGCCTCTCGACCCCGTCATCGACACGAGCCGTGATGTCATTACGGCGACCTCCTTGTCGGTGCCGAGGAACGTCGTGGCCACCAGCAGGTCGTTCCAGACCCACAGGAACTGGAAGATCGCGAACGACGCCAGCGCCGGCAGCGACAGCGGCAGGATCAGGCGGCGGAACGTCGTGAAGTGCGAGGCCCCATCGATCGAGGCAGACTCGATGATGTCCTTCGGCAACTGGCTGATGTAGTTGTAAAGCAGGTACGTCGCCAGCGCGAGTCCGAAGCCGGCATGGGCCAGCCAGACCGCCAGGAATGTGCCATTCAGGTCGATCGCCAGGTACGCCTTCAGAACCGGGATCAGGGCGATCTGGAGCGGGACGACAAGCAGCGCAACCATCGTGATGAACAGGATCCGACGGCCCGGGAACTGCATCCAGGCGAACCCGTACGCGGCGAACGCCGCGATGAGGATCGGGATGACGACTGCGGGGATGGTCACTGCCAGCGTGTTCAGGAACGCGGTCGCGAGACCGTCGCCACCGAACAGCACCTTCTGGTAGTTATCCAGGGTGAACGCGCCCTGTGGGTTGGTGAACACCGTCCACCAGCCCGAGTCCGAGATGGCTGCCTTCGTCCGGAACGAGGTGACGAACAGGCCGATCGTGGGCACGGTCCAGATGACGCAGAGGAAGACGACCGTGAGGTTGATGGCCACGCGGGACCAGCGGCTGCTCTTCATCGCATCCCCCTCAGAAGGCCCGGTTCCGGAATTGGCGCAGGTTGTACCAGATGACCGGGGTCACGGCGATCAACAAGATGATCGCGAGGGCGGCGCCTCGACCGGCATCGAAGAACGTGAACGCCTGTTTCCACATCAGCGTCGCGATGACCTGGGTATCGAAATTGCCGCCCGTCGTCGCGGTCACGATGTCGTAGATCTTCAGGGTCAGGATGGCGATCGTCGTCGCCACGGTCACGACCGTCGGCCAGATCGTGGGAATGATGATCCGGCGGAAGATCTGAACCTCCGTCGCGCCATCGATCCGTCCCGCCTCCAGGACCTCATCCGGCACGCCCTTCAGGGCCGCGGAGAAGATGACCATCGCGAAGCCTGTCTGGCCCCAGACGAGGATCACGACGAGCAGGATCGTGTTGAGTGGCGCGCCGGTGAGCCATGACACCGGCGCGATCCCGACCGCGCCGAGGATCGCATTCAGCAGCCCGATCTGCGTCTCGCCCTCGGGCTGGTAGGAGTAGACGAAGCGCCAGATGACGCTTGCGCCCACGAATGAGATCGCCATCGGCAGGAAGATCAAGGTCTTCGCGAGCCGATCGATCCTGGACCGCTCGACCAGGATCGCGATCAGCAGGCCCAGGCCGGTGCTGGCGAGGGTCCCGACGACCAGCCACAGGACGTTGTTCCGGACGGCGACCAGCATCTCCGGGTTGGTGAAGGCGTAGATGTAGTTGTCGAGGCCCACGAAGGTCTTCCCGTTGGCATCGAACAAGCTTGCCCAGGCCGTCAGCACGGCCGGGACGAGCAGGTAGAACGCCAGGATCGCGACCGCCGGCCCGACGAACACGAAGGGCAGGATCCGATGCTGCCACTTCCGAGGCAGCTTCTCGGTCAACCAGTTGGCGATGACGTACAGCAGCGCGACGCCGCCGATGCCCCAGCCGATCGCGACCAGCACGATCACGATCTTGGGCGCGCCACTGTCCTTCAGGAAGACGAAGCCCGCATAGAGCACGATGAACGCCACGATCGGCACGGAGATCGAGACGCCGACACGACCGATGGCGGTCAGCAGGCGACCGATCGCGCTCTGAGCCGGCGCTTCAGGTGCGGCTTGAACCCCTTGCATCCCTGCGCTCCTCCGCTCGACGGGACTACGGGAGACGGTGGCGGGACCGTGGGACGACCCCGCCACCCGCGAACATTACTTGGGCCAGCTGGCCTCGATGTTGGCCAGGGTCGTATCGATGTCCTGGCTGCCGTTGACGAGCTTGACGTTCTCGGACCAGAAGGTCCCCTGACCGACCGCGGCCGGCATCGCGTCGCCGCCGTCGAAGCGGACGAACGAAGCGTCGAGCAGCGATTGGGCGAACGACTTGTCGAGGTTGGTCGAGTAGTTCGCCAGGTCCTGGTCCTTGTACGGGAAGATGGCGCCACCGGCCTTCGACCAGGAAACCCCGGCCTCCTTGGTGGTCAGGTACTTCAGTAAGGCCCAGACCTCAGGCTTGTCCTTGAAGGCGACCGCTTGGTCGCCACCGACCTCGGCGGGCGTGCCGATCGCGGCATCGATCGCCGGCAGGGTGAACACGCCGACCTTGGCATCGAGGTCTTTCTGGATGTCGTCCGGGAAGAAGGCCGTGATGAAGTTGCCCTGGTTGGTCAGCAGGCACTTGGGCGGATCGGTGAAGGCGGCCTTGGGCGCCTCACCAAAGTTGGTCTGGACGATGTACTGGGCGCCTCCGTAGACGTACGCCTTGTTGCCCCAGATGTCCATCATCTTCTGATAGGCATTCTTTACCGACGTATCGTTGAACGGGATCTCGTGGTTGACCCATTTGTCGTAGCCGTCCTTGCCGACGGTGCGGAGCATGATCTCCTCGACCCAGTCAGTGGATGGCCAGCCCGTGGCCGCGCCACTCTCGATGCCGATGCACCATGGCGGGGTGCCGTCGGCGACCATCTTGTCCTCGAGCGTCTTCAGCTCGTCCCACGTCGTGGGGACGGTGTAGCCCTTGGCGTCCCAGACAGCCTTCGGGTAGAAGACCTGGGCCTTGAGGTTCACGCGATGGAAGACGCCGTAGACCTTGCCGTCCGCGGCCGTGCCCATCTCTTTCCAGCCAGCACCGTAGTTGGCGTCGATGTTGGCCACGATGTCGGCGGGCAGCGGGAACAACTTGCCCTGCGAGGCGTAGTTCTTCATGCCACCCGGCTGGGGAAGCAGCGCGACATCCGGCGGGTTGCCGGCCTGGACCTGGACGTTCAGTTGCTGTTCGAACGACTTGTCGCCGCTGTAGACGACCTTCGCGCCAGTCGCATCCTCGAAGGGCTTGACCGCCGCCTCGAAGTTGGTGGCTTCGACGTCGACGAACGCGCCACCCACGCTGATCGTTTTGCCGGCAAGATCGCCGCCACCGCCGCCCGAAGGCGCAGCTGACCCGCCGCCGCCTCCACAGGCCGCGAAGGCGAATGCCGCCGTCGCTGTGAACACAGCCAATCGCTTCTTCATGTGCTCCTCCTCCATCACCGGCCTTGTGGCCAAGACCCTGCGCGCTGCGAGCGCGTGGAACCGGTTCCACGGTTCGTCTCGCAACAGTACTCGGCCTGTCAATACCCAAACAAGGACCTGGGCTTGACCCGTTCAGGTCCGGGGCGCGGCCGTCGAGCGACGAACGACAAGGCTGATCGGCTGCACCTCACGGAGGGGGCCGACCGGTTCGCTGCGGACCAGCCCGAGCAGCCGCTCGACGGCCCGCAGGCCGGAGTCGAACAGAGGCTGGCGCACGGTCGTGAGACCCAGGTGATCCGCCAGCTCAAGGTCGTCGTAGCCGGTCACCGATACATCCGCGGGGACACTCAGACCCAGCCCGGCGGTTGCCTCGAGGACGCCCGCTGCCTGCGTGTCGCTGGCACAGACGATGGCGGTCGGTGGGTTGGGTCCGGTCAACATCCGGGTGGTCAGCTCGGCGGCGCGCTGACGAGAGTGGTCGCCGATCTGCACATGGTCGACGGGCAGCGCCAGATCGGCCGATTCCAGTTCCCGCCGAACGCCGAGCAGGCGCAGCCGGCTCGATGTGAACGCGAGAGGCGTTCGGGGGATGTCGCCGATGAACCCGATCCGCCGGTGGCCAAGGTCGATCAGGTGTCGGCTCGCCAGGCGGCCGCCCAGGACGTCGTCGGCGACGACGCGCGGCAAGGCTCGATGGTGCGCATCCACGAGCACGACCGGGAGGCCCACCCGATGGATCCGTTCCAGCTCCGAGGCCTGTGGCGACAAGGAGATGATGATCAGGCCGTCGACGCGCTCGCGACGCGGCAGATCCCGGAAGACCGCGGCACGACGCTCCACGGTCTCGACATTGAAGACGATCATGTCGTAGCCGCCCTGGACCAAGGCCTCCTCGACGCCCCGAAGCCGCTCGACAGCGGATGGCCGGGTCAGGAACGGGAGGATGACCGCCACGGTCTGGGTGAGCCGCAGCGAGAGCCGACGGGCGGTCGGGCTGGGGACGAAGTCGAGTTCCTCGATCGCTGCGAGGACCCTGGCCCGCGTCGCGGGATCCACGTTGGCGCGCTCGTTGAGGACCCGACTAACGGTGCCACGGCCCACGCCTGCGCGGCGCGCGACGTCGCCGATCGTGACTCCCATTGACGTTGATCGCCTCCGTCTTGAGCGTGTGGAACCGGTTCCGAGTGTACGCCGCCGGCCCTACTCGTGAAGGCGAGCCCGGAGTCGATCGGCCAGGTCGGCCAGGTCTGCCTCCTGCTGCCGGGCACCCTCGACGATCTTCGCGGGCGCCCTGTCGACGAACGACGGGTCGGCGAGCCGAGCCTGCGTCGCGGCCAGACGCGACTCGGCCGTCGCCAGCTCGCGTTCCAGGCGAGCCCGTTCGAGGCGGCCGGTCTCGTCGTCGGCGGCAGTGGATCCGGCCGTCCGCACGACCGCTGCGATGGAGCCGGCCATGACGACCAGGTCCGTGCTCCCGGCTCCTCCTGTCCCGAGGCTCTCGACGGTCAGGCGGCGCATGAGCGGCCGGGCACGGGCGAGTCGTTCGATCGCCGGCGCGAGCGCCTCGAAGGTCGGTCCGAGATCGGTCGGGAGGGCGACCTCGACGGGGAGCCAGGTGGCCGCCTCGATGTGGGCTTCGGCACGTGCGTTGCGGATCCCACGAACGAGGTCCACGAACGCCTCGACCTCGGCCTCGGCGAGTGAGTCGCGCTCCCCCGCTGCGGGCCAACGAGCGACGATGAGCAGCGTTGGATCCGACTCGCGATGCGGTAGGGCGGACCACAGCGCCTCGGTGACGAACGGCATGACCGGGTGCAGCAGTCGCAGGTACGTGTCGAGGACCTCGACGAGCGTCCACCAGGTCGCCTCGCGCACGGCCGCCGGTAGCGACGCGTCGGACAGTCGTACCTTCGCGAACTCGAGGCCCCAGTCGCAGTACTCGTTCCAGATCGCGTCGTACAGGAGGCGTGTCACCTCGCCAAACGCGTAGTCCGCCATGGCGCCATCGACGGCGGCGGTCGTGGCTGCAGCACGCGACAGCGCCCAGCGTTCTGCCGGGCCGAGATGACGCGGAACGGGCAGCTGTCGTTCGGCGCCAGGCGGGATGGTCGCGGGACGCGCCCCCTCGACGAACCGGGTCGCGTTCCACAGCTTGTTGGCGAAGTTCCGGGCGTTCTCGAGCTTGGCGGTCCCGAAGCGCTGGTCGATCCCGGGAGTCGCGCCGTGGATGAGCGCAAAGCGCAGGGCATCGGCGCCGGACTCGTCGATGACGCCGAGAGGATCCACGACGTTGCCCTTCGTCTTTGACATCTTCTGACCCTTCGGGTCGCGGATGAGGCCGGACAGGTACACCGTGTGGAACGGTTCGGCATCCGTCAGGGCCAGGCCCAGCATCGTCATCCGGGCGACCCAGAAGAAGATGATGTCGTAGCCCGTCTCCATGACCGAGGTCGGGTAGAACCGCGCCAGATCCGCGGTCTCCTCAGGCCAGCCAAGCGTCGAGAACGGCCAGAGACCGGAGCTGAACCACGTATCGAAGATGTCCGGGTCCTGCTGGAGCTCCGTCGCCGGTCGAGCGCAGACGTCGCAAGAAGTCGGGCCGTCCGGCTCGGACGACACGGTCACGTGGCCGTCAGGGCAGTACCAGGCCGGTATGCGATGACCCCACCACAGCTGCCGGCTGACATTCCAGTCGCGGATCTCGGTCAGCCAGTGCTCCCAGGTCTTCTCGAATCGCTCGGGCAGGATCCGTGTCCGACCTTGACGCGTCGCGGCAAGAGCGCGGGCGGCAAGAGGCGCGGTCCGAATGAACCACTGCGTCTTGAGGCGCGGCTCGACCACGTCCTCGCTGCGCTGACACCGCCCGATGACCATCTCGTGCGCCTTCGAGCCCGCCAGGTCCCCCATCGCCCCGAGGTCCGCGACCATTTGTCGGCGGGCCTCATACCGGTCCAGGCCGTCATACGCCGTGCCCGTCCCGACGATCGTGGCGTCGTCGGCGAGGATGGTCGGCGCGGCCAGGCCATGTCGAAGGCCGGTCGCCCGGTCGTCGTGGTCGTGTGCCGGCGTGATCTTGACGGCACCGGTCCCGAAGGCCGGATCCACGACATCGTCGGCGATGATCGGCACATCGCGGTCCACGAACGGGATGCGGGCCATGCGCCCGATCAGGGCCGCGTAGCGGGGATCGTCCGGATGGGCCGCCACGGCCGTGTCGCCCAGGATGGTCTCCGGTCGGGTCGTGGCCACCGTGATCGTGGCGTCGGGATCCATGTCTGGCGCCGCGGTCGCCGGATCGATGAGGTGGTAGCGGACGGACCAGAGCGTGCCGGTCTCGGGCGTCGGGATGACCTCGAGGTCGCTCACGCTCGTCCGGCAACCGGGGCACCAGTTGACCAGGGCCTCCGTTCGGTAGGCGTGACCGTCGCGGTACAGCCGCTCGAATGCGGTGCGGACCGCCTTGGCGGATCCCTCGTCCATGGTGAACCGGAGCCGACTCCAGTCGGCCGACGCACCCACGCGACGCTGCTGGCCGAGGATGACCTCGCGGGTGGCCGCGACGAACTCGCGCATCCGGTCCAGGTACCGCTCGCGGCCCAGGCTCTGGCGGTCCAGCCCTTCCTTGGCGAGGATCCCATCCAACACGAATTGGGCGGCGATGCTGGCGTGATCCAGGCCGGGCAGGAAGAGCGCGGCATGGCCGCGCATGCGGGCATGGCGGATCATGAGGTCCTCGACGGCGGTCCGCTGGGCATGGCCCAGGTGGAGCGAGCCCGTGACATTCGGGGGCGGCTGGATGATCGTGAACGGTGGGAGCGCCGGATCGGCGGTCGAACCGGCGCCATCGGGCGCGAAGACGTCGGCCTCCAGCCAGCGCGCGTAGATCTCGCCTTCGACGTCGCGCGACGCGTACGCCTTCGACAGTCCCGTCCGGCTTGCTGGTTCGGTCATCGTCTCGGGCTCCTGAAAACGCGAACGCCCGCTCGTCCAGCGGACGAACGGGTCGTGGTACCACCTGCTGGTTCAGCGACGGTGCGTGCCGGTCATCCCGGTCGCAGGCCTCCGTAGCCCTCGTGACGCGTTATCGGGCGTCGCCCGTCCCGGCTCGCGAGTGACTTTCACGTCGGCGTACCCGCGCGGCTCGCACC
>JBKJQY010000115.1:0-8623 GCA_046593725.1 Candidatus Limnocylindrales bacterium | reverse complement strand
GGCCTGGACGCTGGCACCGTGCTGCGGCCGGCGTGGCAGGGCGAGGCGGGCTGGCCGGTGCTGCTGCCGACGGTGCATCTGGCGGCGCTGGCGGCCATCGAGCCGGACCGGATGTCGGCGGATGTCATCGAGGATCTGGTCGCCGGCATCCCGTCGCGGATCGTGGAGGTGGGCGATCCCGGCGTGACCCACGACGTGGACACGCCGCGCGCCGACCTGCCGCCGTACGAGGGCCCCCCGGATCCGCCGGGCGGTCACAGGCACGAGTGGGGCGCCGATGTGGCCGCAGAGGCGGACCTGCCCGACCCTGGCTGAGGCCGTGGCAGCTCACCGGTCCGTCCGGTCCGTCCGGTCCGGCCGCACCCCTCGCCGTGCACCTGATGACCATTTGGACCCACGGAAGCCCGTCCGGTCGCCGGAACGGTCGTGACACGCACTGATCGTGCAGGGAACCCGTGTTCGTTGCCCGAAAAGGTCACCACACGCACGAACTGAGCCGTGGTGGCTCCCTCGTTCGCTCAAATGGTCACGTGCTGTACAACGGACCGGCGGGCCGCCAAACAAACCCTATGTCGTGCCGATCCCGGGGCGGCCGAGCCCATCGCGTAGACGACCGAACGGCACCGTGGCGACCGCGATCCCGCCGATGACCAGGCCCACGCCGAGGAGCTGGGCAGACGACGGCGTCTCGCCCAGGAGGAGCCGCGCGAGGCCGACTGTGATGACCGGCTGGGCCAGCAGGATGATGCTGACGATGACCGCCGGCAGGCGCGGCAACGAGATCGAGATCAACAGGTAGCCGAGCGACTGGCTGGTCACGCCGTACATGAGCAGCCAGAACAGGCTGGCCGGAGCCGGCGTCAGGTCGAGGTCACCAACCACCAGCCCCACAAGCATCGCGCCGACCGCGGTCACGGCCGTCGCCGTCGCGACCGGACCGGCCGGGCGGCTCCGGTCCTGCCCGCCGAGCCTGATCGTGAGCAGGTACCCGGCGTAGCAGAACGCGGTCAGGATCCCCAGGACCACGCCGAGTGCCGGGTCCGCGCCATAGGCCCCGACACCCACGACGCCCGAGATCAGGACAACGCCGGCAAGCACGATCGGGAGCGCGACGAGGGTCATGCGCGACGGCCGCTCGCCAAGCGCGATCCAGGCGATGAAGCCCACCACGATCACCTGCAGGTTGCCCAGGACCGTCGCGAGACCGGCTCCGACGGCAGCGATCGCGTGGTGCCAGAACATCAGGTCACCGACGAAGAAGACCCCCGCGACCGCAGCCAGCCGAACGGTGCGCGTCGGGAGCGGGCCGGACCGGCGTCGCTCCGCGAGCGCGACCATGACCAGGATCGGCAACCCGAACAGCGCGCGGAAGACCGTACCGGTCGAGGCCGACACGGCGGCTTGCAGGTAGAAGATCCCCGAGAACGAGATGCAGATCGCGCCGAGAAGGGCCGCCAGCCTGGGCCGCGCCGCGAACCAGTCGAGCGGCCCGAACCCCAGGCCCAGGTTCGGTGGAACCTCCGCAGCCTCTTCGCTCACGAGGGCGGGACGATCAGGACGACTTCGCAGGCAGGCCGACGAAGCGCAGTCCGAGCTCCTCGTACTGCCCAGGTTCCGGCACGGACGGTGCGTCCAGCATCGGGTCCCCCCCGGACTGCGTCTTCGGGAACGCCATCACCTCGCGGATGTTCGTCTGGGAGGCGAAGATCGCCGCCCAACGGTCGATGCCCAGAGCGATCCCGCCGTGCGGCGGCGCACCGTACTCGAAGGCATCCAGGACGGCCCCGAACTTGTCCTGCATGCCTTCCAGCGTCTGTCCCTGCAACAGGAATGAGCGCTCCAGAAGCTCGCGACGGTGGATCCGGATCGAGCCACCACCCAGTTCCCAGCCGTTGAGCGCAAGGTCGTACTGGAGCGCGCGGGCGCGACCGGCCGGATCCGCCGGCGACGGCTTGGCTGGGTCGCCGGAGGCGGTGACGAGGAGAGCCTCGTCCTCCGGCAGTACGCCGCTGAACGGGTTGTGCGTCGCGTCCCAGCGGCCGTTGTCCGCATCCCAGTGGTACATCGGGAACCGGTTGACCCAGACATAGGCCAGCAGGGACGGATCGGCCAGGCCAAGACGCCCACCCAGCTCCACGCGCAGGCGCCCCAGGACGTCGGCGGTCGTCTCGGCGGTATCCGCGACGATCAGGATCAGGTCACCCGGCGTGGCCGCGGTGGCCGCGACGATCGCCGACTGGGTCTCCGGAGTCAGGAACTTGGCGATCGGGCTCTTCACCGCGCCGTCGGGTTCGAGCGCCAGGTATGCGAGGCCCTTGGCACCGAACCGCTTGGCGTTCTCGGTCAGATCGTCGATCTCGCGCCGCGTCGCGCCGGCCATCCCGGGCGCGACGATGGCCTTGACCCGCCCGCCGGCAGCCAGTGCCGAGTCGAACACCACGAACCCGGACGCCGACTGCCCATCCGCGCCAACCAGGGCCGGCGCCAGGTCCACCAGCTCCATCCCGAAGCGGACGTCCGGCTTGTCGGACCCGAACCGCTCGATCGCCTCCTCGAACGTCATCCTCGGGAATGGCACTTCCTGGAGCGCCCGGTCCGGAGCGGTGGCGGCTGACACTTCGATCGCGAGCCCCTCGACGAAGGCCATGACCGACGCCTCGTCTACGAAGCTCATCTCGAGGTCCAGTTGGGTGAATTCCGGTTGCCGGTCGCCGCGCAGGTCCTCGTCGCGGTAGCAGCGGGCGATCTGGAAGTACCGATCGATGCCGCCCACCATCAACAGTTGCTTGAGCTGCTGCGGGCTCTGCGGCAACGCGTACACGTTGCCCGGCTGGAGGCGACTCGGGACGATGAAGTCGCGGGCGCCCTCTGGCGTGCTCTTGATGAGCGTCGGTGTCTCAACCTCCACGAAGCCGTGGCGGTGGTGGACCTCGCGGATGGTCTGGACCATCCGGCTGCGCAGGAGCAGTCGTTGCTGCATCGGCTCCCGGCGGATGTCCAGATAGCGATAGCGGAGTCGCACGCTCTCGTCGACGGGCGCATCCGGGTCATTGATGTAAAACGGTGGCGTCTTCGCCTCGGACAGGATCTCGAAGTCGGTCGTCTGGACTTCGATGGCGCCCGTCGGCAGCTTGGCGTTCTTGGTGCCGGGCAGGCGCAGCGCGACGGTCCCCGTCACGGACACCACGAATTCGGAGCGAACGCGGCTCGCCTCGTCGTGAGCGGCCGGCGCATCGGCCTTGTCGATGACGACCTGAGTCACGCCGTGACGGTCGCGCAGGTCCAGGAAGATCAGCTGGCCGTGGTCGCGCCGCCGATGGACCCAGCCGGACAGCCGGACGACGGCATCGGCATCGGTGGCACGGAGTTCACCGCACGTGTGGGTCCGATAGGGCGTGGCGAGGCTGGCGGTGTGGTCTGTCATGGTCGGCGTATCGTAGTCGGCCGGGGCCTGACCGGGTCTTATCGCTGCGCGTGCGCCTCTGTACGCGGATGCGTCGGCACGCTCCAGCCGATCAACTCGCAGCCGAGGATGTGCACGCCGCCTTCACCAGGGGTGCAATCGCGGCAGCCCCACCTGGTCAGCCCGCCCTCATCCGGGAGGAAGGTGAGGTCGCAGGCGTTCTCCGTCGGGTCGCAGGTTCGGTGATGACAGCCGTGATCGCAGTGCAACCAGTGCTCGCACGTGCACACCGCATCCAGGGACGGCGCCCGGATGGAGCTCGCGAGGAACGGAACAATTTGCATGCGACCCTCGACCGAAGCGAAAGCTGTCTCTGTCGATTGTCGTCCGACCGTCAATGCGCCGCTGCCATCAACCCTTGCGCAGCCGCCAGATCGACTCGGCGGGCCATCGCCGCGCCCACGCGAGGGCCTCCGGATCGCGGTAGGAGCTCGTGGCGTCGGCTGGGACCTGCGGCTCGATCAGGTCCTCGATCACGAACCCGTTGGTGCGGAACAGGCGGATCCACTCGCCGTACGGCAGGTTGAACTCGACCCCGCCATCGTCTTCCAGAGCGTGTAGACCGAAGTAGTCGTGTACGAGACGATCGGTCGGTCGCTCCGCGCCCACGGCCCAGCACATCGTCTCGATCGTGGACCCATGGCTGAACGCGAAGAGCCCACCCGGGCGGAGCAGGCGCGCAGCCTCCGGGACCGTGCGATACGGATCGGCGAAGGTCATGGCCCCGTGATCGCAGAAGACGATGTCGAAGCTGGCCTCCGGCAACGGCACGGCCTCAGCGCTCGCATGGATCAGCGGGAAGTCGAAGCCGGCCACGGCCATGTCCTCGCGGGCGTGCTCCAATTGACGCACCGACAGGTCGAGGCCGACGGGCCGGGCGCCCAGCTTCGCAAGTCCGATCGACCACTGGGCCGCCCCACAGCCGAACTCCAGGATGTCTTTGCCGGCCACGTCCCCCAGGATCCGCAGCTCCGCCTCCGGGATCTGGGTCGTGCCCCAGGCGAGGCCGTCGTGCTCGGCAAGCTGGGCCGCGTGGCGGGCCTGATATGCGTCGCTGTACGCGTCCCAGAAGGCCTGGTTCAGGCGTTCGTGGTCACTGTTGCCGAGGGCGTCCGCCGTCATCCCTCGGCGGTCCCGTGCTGGTGCGCGGCGTGCGATCGGGCGACCTCGCGCGCCAGATCCGAGACCGGAACGACCTTCTGGGTGCCCGCCGGAAGGTCGCGCAGCTGGACCTCGCCCGATGCCAGCTCGTCGCCCACGATGATCGCGAAGTGCGCGTGCTCCTTTGCGGCGCTCTCCAGCTGCTTGCCGAGCTTGCGGTGTCCCAGTTCCGCCCGGGCGGCGATCCCGGCTGCGCGAAGGTCCGTGGCGATCCGAAGGCGAGCGATCGTGTCAGCCGGGTCCGCGCCCACGACGACCGCTGTCGGCGCCGCGGCGGCCCCATCGTGCGTGACGCCTTGCTCCTCGAGCGCAAGCACGAGCCGGTCCAGCCCGATACCGAACCCGATCCCAGGCGTCGGCCGGCCACCGAGCAGTTCCACGAGGCCGTCGTAGCGTCCGCCGCCCCCCAGCGCCTGCTGCTGGCCCTCGCGACCCGACACGTAGAACTCAAAGGCCGTGCGCGTGTAGTAGTCAAGGCCACGGACCAGGCCCGCCTCCAGCCGATACGAGACGCCAAGCGCTTCCAGGTGCGCACGGACGGACGCGAAATGCTCGGCACAGGCATCGCACAGGCGGTCCGTGATCCGCGGCGCGTCCATGTTGAGCTCGACCATCGCCGGATCCTTGGAATCGAGCAGCCGCAACGCGTTGCGCTTGAGGCGGTCGCCCTCCAGCGGCGGCAGCACACCCAGACGCTCGTGGTACCAAGCCGTGAGCTCGGCGATGTAGGCCGGCCGACAGATCGGATCGCCGATGGAATTGAGCAGAACCTGGACGCCCGTTAGACCCGCGTCGGCGTAGAAGCGCATCCCGAGCTCGATGATCTCGGCGTCCACGGCGGGGCCCGGGTCGCCGATCGCCTCCACGTCGAACTGCCAGAACTGTCGATAGCGGCCGGCCTGCGGGCGGTCGTAGCGGAACATCGGTCCGGTCATCGCCAGCTTCACCGGCTGCGGCCAGGTCTGCATCCCGTGCTGGATGAACGCCCGCACGATCCCGGCGGTCGGCTCCGGCCGCAGGGCCCAGGCCTCCCCCTCCTCGCGCCGGGGAGCGATCCGGAAGAGCTCCTTTTCCACGATGTCGGTGGCTTCGCCTACACCGCGTTCGAAGACCTCGGCCTGCTCGAGCATCGGCGTCTCGATCCGGTGGTAGCCATAGCGCGCCGCGAGATCCCCAGCCAGACGCTCCAGACGCGTCCACATCGAGGTCTCCCCGGGCAGCAGGTCACGCGTGCCACGCGGCGCGCGATAGGTCGGCATCGGCAGCGTGGACCGGAACCGGGCCTAGTGAGGGATCTCGGAATCGGATCCTGGCATCCGGTGGATCCGGTCGTACGCGTCTTCCTTGTTGGTCTCGATGTCGATGGAGACGTCCTCGACTGCTGCTTCCTTGTCGATCACGTCATCGACCTTGTGCGCGTGCGCGTCATCGTCTGGACCGTGACCGCCGACGGCAGCGCCACCCAGCAGCTCGTTGATCTTGTCCCTGATGCCCATCGCCTATCTCCTTCGAATGCGTGACCCCGTCAGGATGACAGGACGCGGACCCGATGACGCGCCGTTCGGAGCCACGAAGTTGGTCCCGATGTGGGTCCGAGGCGTCAGGCAGCGATCACGGGGACGCCGTAGCGCTCGAACATCGCGTCCCTCGTGACGATCGTCAGGCGCTCGACGATGGACTGTGCGACGAGAATCCGATCGAAGGGATCGCGATGGAGAGCCGGCAGGCTTCCTGCGACCCTCGCGTGCTCCCATTCGAGGCCGAGCTGGAGCATTCCCTGATCGAGGAGCCGCTCGGCGAAGTCCACTGGAGCCTGCAGCCTGCCTTGCGCCATCTTCACCGACATCTCCCACACGGTCGCCGCGCTGACATACACGCGCTCGGCTTCCTGGATCGCCGTGCGAGCGGCCACGCCAAGCCTGGCGTTCCCTTCAAGGAACCAGATGACCACATGGGTGTCTAGCAGGAGACTCAAGGCTCGAACGGCCGCGCGATGCTGTCCTCGAAGTCCCGGATGATCTCGTCGTCCAGGTCGTCGAAGCCATCCAGCATATGGATCTCGCCCCGCATCGACCCGAAGACGCGCTTCGGTGGGGCCGCGACATAGGGAATCAGCCTGGCCACGGGCCGACCTGCCCGCCCGATGACGATCTCCTCACCAGCTTCCGCGCGCTCGAGGAGTCGTGACAGGTGGGTCTTCGCGGCGTGGACGTTGACGATCTCGGTGGCCATCGCCTTAGTCTAGGTGGACTAATGCATGCTGACAACCCCACCGCCCCGCTCGCATGGTCTGCTCGCATGGTCTGACCTGTCCGGTCGTCGCGGTGCCGGCTCTGGTCCTGGAGGGACCGCGATCGTGACGAACGTGCATGGCCGCCGGCCGGATCCGACAGCCAACGTCGATATCGCCGAGGTTCGCGAGGGACTCGTGCAGATCCGGGTCCTCACAGGACCGCGGGGCCGTCGCGCGACGACTTACCCGAGGTCGCGCTGAACGCTGATCACGTCCTTCAGCGTCTCGATTCGACTCATGACCCGGGCGAGTTGCGACACCGAGTGGACCTGGATCGTCGCCGTCAAGGTGGCGGTGTGGTCCGAGCCGACCGCCACGGACGCCGCCAGGATGTTGACCTTCTCGGCGGATACGACCTGCGTGATATCACTCAACAACCCCGTCCGGTCGTACGCCTCGACGCGGATCGCGATCGGGTAGGTCTGTGTCGGAAGCGATTCCCACTCCACCTCGATGAGCCGCCCCACCTCGCGCTCGTTGATGACCGTGGGACAGGCCCGCAGGTGCACCGTCACGCCCTTGCCACGGGTGATGAAGCCCACGATCGGATCGCCCGGGATCGGGTGGCAACAGTTGGCGTAGCGGATGAGCAGGTCCCCCACACCCTTGACGCGGACGCCACCAGTGCGGACGAGGTCCTGCGGCGGGGCGACGGGCGGCAACGTGCTCTGGCCGTCGTCCACGACGCCCAGCTTCATCACGACCGACTGGGCGCTGATCGCGCCGTAGCCGATCGCCGCGTAGAAGTCGTCGAGCGTGTCGTGAGTCAGGCCTCTGCCCACCTCGGCAACGCGCTCCGTCCCGACCGTTGCGATCGTGGTCCGCGCGAGGCGGCGCAATTCGCGTTCGAGCGCCTCGCGGCCGTGGACGATGTTCTCGTCGCGGTCCTTGCGCTTGAACCATTGGCGGATCTTCTCGCGGGCATGGCTCGTGCGGACGACGTTCATCCAGTCGCGCGACGGTCCGTGCTCACCCTTGGTCGTGACGATCTCCACGATGTCGCCGTTCTTGAGCCGCGAGTCGAGCGGCACGAGCCGATTGTTGACCTTGGCCCCGATCGTCCGATGGCCCACGTCCGTGTGGATCCGATAGGCGAAGTCGAGCGGTGTCGCGCCGGCCGGCAGGTCCTTGATGTCGCCCTTCGGGGTGAACACGAAGACCTGGTCCTGGAAGATGTCGAGCTTGATGCCCTCGACGAACTCGGTCGCGTCCGTGACGTCGCGCTGCCACTCCATGAGCTGGCGGAGCCAGGCGAGCTTGGCGTCGTACTCACGATCGGACTTGGAGCCTTCCTTGTAGCGCCAGTGGGCAGCGATGCCCACCTCGCTGACCTGGTGCATCTGCTGGGTCCGGATCTGGATCTCCAGCGGCTTGCCGTCAAGCGCGATGACGGCGGTATGGAGCGACTGATACAGGTTGTTCTTCGGGACGGCGATGTAGTCGTCGAACTGGCCGGGGATCGGACGCCACAGCGAGTGGACGATGCCGAGGGCCGCGTAACAGTCGCGGACGTCCTCGACGAGCAGGCGGATGGCGTAGACGTCGTAGATCTCGCCGAACTCCGCGCCCTTGCGTTCCATCTTCTTCCAGATGCTGTAGATGTGTTTCGGGCGTCCCTGCAGGTCGGCGCCGATGCCGGCGGCTTCCAGACGCGGCCGAAGCTCCGCGATGGCGCGATCGATATAGGTCTCGCGCCCCTTCCGGCG
>JBKJQY010000105.1:0-11493 GCA_046593725.1 Candidatus Limnocylindrales bacterium | reverse complement strand
TTCGGGTAGTGGATGTCGTAGTAGGTGGCGTAGTTCTCGATCGAGCGGGCGAGCGTGTAGGCCTGCGATCGATAGGCCGCCCCGAACCGGCGGATGTCCATCTTCCAGAGGTCGAGCTCCGGCTCGCCGTCGACGATCCAGGACGCCATCTGTCGCCCGATCCCACCGGCTCCGGCGATGCCGTGCGCGGAGAACCCGGCCGCGACCCAGAAGCCGCGCACCTCGGACTCACCAAGGATGTACTCGTTATCCGGCGTGAACGCCTCGGGGCCGTTGATGACCCGGCTGACCCGAGCGTCGGCCATCGACGGGACGCGCCGGATCGCCCCTTCCATGATCGGTTCGAAACGCTCCATGTCCGGCGTCAGGAGCTTGCCGTTGAAGTCGGGCGGGACGCCATCCAGGCTCCACGGCGCCGGATCGCGCTCGTAGCCGCCCATGCACAGGCCGCCCACCTCCTCGCGGAAGTAGACGAGGTTGTCGGGGTCGCGCAGTTGGGGCAAGCCGGCATGCACCCCGTCGAGGGGCTCGGTGAAGAGGTACTGGTGCGCCATCGGGATGAGCGGCACGGTCACCCCGACCATCCGGGCGATCTCCGGCGCGAACATGCCGCCGGCGTCGATGACGACCCCGGTCCGGATCTCGCGCCGTTCGCCCTTGCGTTCCACGGTCACGCTGGTGACCCGGCCGCGTTCCGTGCCGATCGCCACGACCCGCGTGTGCGTCTGGATGCTCGCGCCGCGCGATCGGGCGCCCGCTGCCAGCGCCTGGGCGAGCCCGGAGGGGTCCAGCCAGCCGTCCGTCGGCAGGTAGACGGCACCTAGCACCCCTTCAGTGGACATCAATGGGAACAGGGCCTGGGCCTCGTCCGCCGAGATGAGATCGAGCGGCAAGCCGAACGTCTTCGCCCAGCCCGCCTGGCGGCTGAGCTCCTCCATGCGAGCCGGGGACGACGCCAGGCGAAGTGACCCGACCTCGTGCCACGACGGGTCCACGCCGGTCTCGGACGCCAGTCGCCGATACAGCTCCGCGCCATACATCATCATCCGGGTCAACGTCACCGTGCCCCGGAGCTGCCCGACGAGCCCGGCCGAGTGGAACGTGGAACCGGATGTCAGTTCGGCCCGATCGACCAGGACGACGTCCGTCCAGCCACGCTCGGTGAGGTGGTACGCGATGGACGTGCCGCCAACGCCGCCGCCGATGATGACCGCCCGGGCGTGGTCCATCGCGTCTCGCTCCCGCTCGTAGTGCTCGATCCGACAGGTCATCAGGGTAGCGGCTGCGCTAGGCTCCGATTCGGAGGGATGGATGGCACCCACGATCGAACAGGTCATCGCGTCGATCCCGGACTGGGCCGGTCGAACGGTCACGTCCGAGCGGATCCAGGCAGGCCTGACCAACACGAACTACCGGGTAGTCGTTGACGGGGTCGCCCAGTTCGTCCGTATCCCGGGCGCCGCGACGGAGTTGCTCGCCGTGGACCGCGGCAATGAGATCCACAACACCCAGGCGGCCGCCGTAGCCGGCGTGTCGCCAAAGGTCACGCAGACCATCCCGGAATGGGGCGTCTTCGTCCTTGAATGGCTGGACGCGACCACCATGTCCAACGAGTCGCTGCGGGCTCCAGGGATGCCGAGCAGGATCGCCGAGGTGCTGCGGGAACTCCACGCGGGACCGGCGTTCCGCGATGACTTCGATATGGTCCGGCTGTCGGAGCGGTACCTTGCGGTCGTGGATGAGCGCTCGATCGCCATCCCGTCTGGCTACCGCGAACACCTCGACCAGATCCCGCGGATCGAGGCGGCGCTGGGCCGTCATCCCCTGGCGCCTGTGCCGTGCCACAACGACCTGCTCGCCGAGAACTACCTGGACGCCGGGGTGCGGCTGTGGCTCGTGGACTACGAGTACAGCGGCATGAACGATCCCGCCTTCGAGCTGGGCAATACGGCACAGGAGCTCGGCTTCGACGACGCCCAGGTGGCCGAGCTGTGCACCGCGTATTTCGGTGATGCTTCCCCTGCCTTGCTGGCGCGGATGCATCTGCAGATGATCATGTCGGATGTCGGGTGGACCCTGTGGGCCGCGATCCAGGCTCGGATCTCGACCATCGACTTTGACTTCTACGGTTGGGCGGAAGAGCGATGGACACGGGCGAGCTTGATGCTGGATGGCCCCGACTTCGAGGCCTGGTTGGCGACGGTCTGACCATCGCGGCCCTCGTCGCTAGCCCGCCATCCGATCGCCGTTCGGGTCGACGAGCACGTCCGCCGTGACCTCGGCTGCGATCCGGCCGTCAAAGACGTCCACCTCGAGGCCGGTGCCCTCAGCGACCGAGCGGTCCAGGTAGACGAAGCCGATCGTCGCACCGATCGTCGCACCGAAGGCAACACTCCTCAGCCGCCCGACCACCTCGCCATCGAGGCGAACAGCCTCGCCGCCATACACGGGCTGATAGGCATCGTCCGTGGCCAGGCGGACCGTCCGCAAGCACCGACCCTGTCCCGCGCCGGCGGACTCCCGCGCGGCGATGAGGGCGTCGCGTCCGGTGAACGACACCTTGCCGAGTCGGACGAATGCGCCCAGCCCGGCGTCATAGGGCGTGTCCAGCATGGTCATGTCCGTCCCGAAGTAGCGGTAGCCCTTCTCGAGGCGCAGGGCGTCCAGTGCCCGATAGCCGAACGGCTCCAGGCCCGCCTCCTGGTCGCGCCCGGCAGCGACGAGCGCATCCCAGACCCGGACCGCGTCGCGCGCGTCGGTCGTCAGCTCCCAGCCGAGTTCTCCTGCGTAGCTGATCCGCGAGGCGAGGACCGTCGCACCTGCCACATCGATGGTTCGGGCCGTCCGCTGCGGGATCGCTGCATCGCCGACGTCGTCCCTGGCCACCGCGGCCAGGACATCCCGGGCGCGCGGGCCCCACAGGCCGATCGTCGCGAGGTCGCCACTCAAGTCCCGCAGTCGCACGTCCTCATCGTCCGCCACGTGCGTCGCCAGCCACGCCAGCTCCGATGCCACATAGCCCGCTCCGGTCACCACCCGGAACGAGGAGGAGCCAAGGCGGGTGATCGTCACGTCCGCGACCATCCCGCCGCGCGCATCGCACCACGGCGTGTACACGAGGCGCCCGATCGGCCGATCCACGTCGTTCGCCGCGACCCGCTGAAGCAGGCCCAGCGCCCCGGGTCCCTCCACGGCGATCTTTCCGAACGAACTCAGGTCGATCAGGCCGCCTCGCCCGCGGACCGCCCGGCCCTCCGCCAAGACTCGCGCGAACCACGGTGGCCGGGTCCAGCCGTACGCGGCCTGGTCGCGTCCGGTCCGCCGCCACGCGACGCCTGGTTCGTGGTGGTCCGCCCGTTCCCAGCCCGCCTTCGTCCCGAATGCGGCGCCCGTGTCCTGGAGCCGCCCGTGCAGCGCGGACAGCCGCCGCGGGCGTCCGGCCACGTCCGCATCGAACGGGTAGCGCAGCCGGTAGTAGTCCGTGTACGTCTCGCGTGCCAGCCCGGCCGCGAAGCCGGGGTCTCGATAGGTGTCGCCGAACCGCCACGCGCGATAGGGCCCGATGTCGACGCCGGGGTCGCCGGCGGTGATCCAGCCAGCCATCGCCCGCCCGATACCGCCGCCTCCGCCGAAGCCGTTGAGCGACAGTCCGGCCGCCATCCAGAACCCGCGGACGCCGTGGAGTGGACCCATGAGCGGGTTTGCATCCGGCGTCATCGCGTCCGGATGACACACGAGACGGATCGCTTCGGCGTCCGCCAGGAACGGGAAGCGGCGGATGGCGCCGGCCATGAGCGGCGCGAATCGGTCCCAGTCCGGTGGCAGGGAACGCGCGGCGTGGTCCCACGGGACACCGTCCTCCCAGCGCGAGACAGGATCCAGCTCATATCCACCGAAGACCATCCCGCCATGCTCGCTCTTGCCGTAGACCAGGTTGTCGGGGTCGCGGAAGCAGGGCATGTCGCGTGGCAGCTCGGATCCCGGCACGGCCTTGAGGGCGATGTGCTGGTGGTCGACCGGCGTGGATGGGACGAACGCGCCGACCATCGCAGCGACCTGGGGTGCCCAGATCCCGGCCGCGTTCACGACGAGCTCCGTGGCGATCTCGCTATCCTCCGTCAGCACGTGCGTGATCGATCGCGTCGGTGACAGCCGGAACCCGGTGACGCGCGTGCCGGTCCGGATCCGGACGCCCATCGCCCGGGCCGCGTCGGCAACGGCGTGGGTCGCACCGTGCGGGTCGAGGTAGCCATCGCCGGTCAGGTGGACGGCGCCATACAAAGACTCGGGGGAGATCGCGGGCATGATCCGCCGAGCCTCATCAGGCCCGATGACGCCGGCGTCCAGGCCGATGCCGCGCGCCCGGCTGGCCGTCCGCTCCAGCTCCCGCAACTGGTCCTGGCTGGACGCCAACCGAAGGCTGCCAACGCGCTCCAGCACACCGAGCCGCCCGTACAGCTCCAGGCTGTAGCGACGGAAGGCCATCATCGTCGCCGACGGGTTGAACGCCGTCACCAGTCCCGCGGCCTGGCAGGTCGAACCCGCGGTCAGCGACGCCTTCTCGATGAGCAGCACGTCCGTCCAGCCGGCGAGCGCCAGGTGGTAGGCGACACTGCAGCCGGTGATCCCGCCCCCGATGACGACGACCCGCGCCTGGTCCGGGGCCATCAGTGACAGAACCCCAGCCCGGCATCCGCGACGACGCCGGCGGTCGTAAGGAACGACCACTCGTACGACGATCGGTGGAGCACGAGCCGGATGACGCCGAAGTACCCAGCCACACGCAGCTCGCTGTTGGCCGACTGCGCGCCGAAGTCTCGCAATTCCGCTCCGCCGGTCCCGACGACGAATTCGCGAACGCCACGGGTCGGGTCCGCCTGGCCCGCCGGATCCTGCGGCGCGAACCGCTCGTAGTCGTGATCGTGGCCATTGACCACCACGTCGGCTCCGGCCGCGTAAAGCGCGTCCCAGAAGGGCGCCACGGACGCATCGTTGCCGTGCACACCGGAACTGAACCGTGGCTGATGCCAGATGGCGAGCGTACAGGTCGCCGGGGACGCCGCGAGGTCGGCGGCCAGCCAGCGGCCCTGCTCCGAATCGGGGCCGCATCCCCCGGCGGCCGCGCATGTGGCGTCAAGTGCGATCACGTGCCAGTCCCCGAGCTCGTAGGAGTACCAGGTCGTGCCCTCAGGTCTCGCCGCATCGCCGAAGTATCCGAGATACCCGGCCAGGTCCGCTGTCTCATGGTCGTGATTGCCTGGGACCGGCCGTGTCCGCCGCAGCTCGCGCCCCCAGGTCGAGTCGTAGCAGTCCACAAACTGGCCCACGGTCCCGCTCGGGTAGACGTTGTCGCCGGCCGTGAACACTGTCCCAGGCTGATCGGCGAGGATCTCAGCGGTACGACGGTCGTCGTCGCGGTCGCACGAGGCGATGTCGCCAGCGCCGATGAGCACCGGATCGCCGCTGGGTGCCGCGTTTGGTGAGGAAGGCGAGGGGGAGGGGCCGGTCGTCCCGGACGGCCCCTCAGTCGCCGGGACGATCGCGACGAGTGAGGCGATCGGTGCCGGAGACCCCGTTCCCGACCCGCGAACGACCGCCCCAAGCCCGGCCAGGATGACCAGCGTCGACACGAACACGAACCCACCGAGGAGGAGCTGGCGAGGCAGCGACCGCCTCGGCTCGGCGTCAGGCGGGTCGATGGGCTGGGTCACCCCGGCAGCCTAGCCCACCCGGGAGCCCTCAGTCCCCGGCCGCCTCGCGCAGGGCGCGCTCGAACGCGGGCGTGGAAGCGTTCGAGAGCAGCCGATCGAAGTGCTCGCCGGCATAGGCCACGAAGTCCACATCCAGCGTACTGATGCCTTGCTGAAGGACGCCCCACATCGCCTCGCGCATGTCGGACACCACCCGCATCAGGGTGAGGCGGGCCAGCCGGTCCCGGCGGACGGACCCGTCATAGGCGGTCAGCAGGATCTCGTCCTGGTCCGGCGTGAGTTCGTGGTTGATGCTGAAGTTGCCGAGGTCGAAGAAGGGATCGCCCATCCCGGCATATTCCCAGTCCACGATGCGGATGCGTGCGCCATCGTCGATGAAGTTCGCGTTCAGGAGGTCGTTGTGGCAGGGCCGCATCGGCAAGGGCGCGCTCAGACAGGCCAGTTCGATCCGTCGCCCCACCGCGGCAGCGAGCTCGTACTCAACAGGGATCGGGACAGAGCGGGCCTCCGCAAGGCCGCGATACGCCTCGGCGATGCGGAGCGGGATGAACAGCCCGGGGATGGCGGGACCGTCGTGGACCCGACGAAGCGAATCGGCGACCCGACGCAGCGTCTCGGGCGTCCGGACGGATTCATCTGAGACCGGCGACCCGACGATGAATCGGGTGACGAGATACCCCTCGGGGCGGATGAAGGCCGTGACTTCCGGAGCGACCCCGACCCCTGCCGCTGCGATCGTGGCGGCGTGCTCCACCTCGCGGCTGATGCCCAGGAGGAAGGTGTCATTACCGGCCAGCCGGATGACCCAGCGATCGGTCGTTCCAGACGCGACCACCAGGAAGTTGCGGTTCGTGATCCCACCGGACAGGGCCGTCAGGACCAGGTCGCGGCCGGCGATCTCCGGGATCCGCTGCATGGCGCCGACCAGATCGTCGCGCAGGCTGCCCTGCAGCACCTCGTCGTCCTCAGTCATCCGGACATCGCGCTCCCGACATGCTGCGGCGCGGCGATCGCTCGCCGCGCCGAAGCCCGATCCTGGGTAGTGGTTCCCTCAGCCGATGACGACCTCGCCGGTGGCCAGATCCGCTTCCACGGCATCCGCCTTGCGGCCTTGGCCTGTGGCGACGTAATAGGTGATCCCGCCGATCAGGACCAGCCCCACAAGCGCTTCGAATACCGGGATCGCCGGCAGACCCGAGAGGACTTCTCCGTTCCAGCTCAAGAACGTGTTGATGAACGGATTCGTCAACCCACGGAGGTCGTTCCCGAAGATACCGAAGACCTCCGGCCAGATCCACAACCCGATGTTGACGATCATGAGTCCGCCCCAGATGACTGCCAGGATGTTGAGGACGAAACCCCAGCGCTTGAGAGAGAAGAAGGCAGCCTTCTGCGGCCAGCCGCGTCGACGGGCGAGCAGGACGCCCACGTTGCACAGGAAGTAGCTCAGATAGATCATCCCGGTCGCAGCGATCGCGATCGTCGCCGCTCCCAGCGGACCGGTCAGGACGATCGGCACGGCGGCCAGGATCCCCACGGCCAGCGCGGAGTAGGTGGGGGTCTTGAAGGTCGGGCTCACATGCGCCCACACACCACCGAACGGCAGCCGGCGGTCTCGACCCATCGAGAACATCAGGCGCGTCGTCGCTCCCTGGATGGCCAGGGTGCACACGAAGACGGAGGCCAGGATGACGAACAGGTAGAGCTCACCGAAGGTGATTCCGCCGACGATCTCCTGGGTCAGGTTCTCCTTGAGGGTCGTGGCGATCGGGAAGCCGAACGCCTGACCTTCAGCGATCGCGGCGGCCATGTCCTTGAAGGACAGGATGATCGCCAGAAGGAAGACCGCCCCGATGATGCCGGAGAGCCAGATGGCCGCAAGGACACCCTTGGGTGCTTGCCGCGCAGCGTCCAGCGTTTCCTCGCCGAAGGTTCCGGCGGTGTCGAAGCCGTACACGACGAACAGCGCGATGAACATGCCGATCAGGAAGACCGGCAGGTACTGTCCGTCTGCCTGCGACTCGAGTCCGAACGAGTCGAACAGGACCGATGGACTCTGATTGTTCGCAAAGAACAGCAGGATCAGCGCGAAGACGAGCATCCCAAGGATCTCGGTCGCCACGCCGATGTTGTTGATGATCGACAGCAGCTTCACGCCGAATGCGTTGATCGCCGTCGTGACCACGAGGGTCGCCAGTGCGATGAAGACATACATCGTCGTGATGCCGCTCGGATCCGGTGAATCCAGGAACCCGTCCGTTCCGTTGATCCCGGCAATGACCAGCGGCACGGTCACGGCGACAGCCGTCACCGTCAGAACGCCGGCCCAGAAGTAGATCCAGCCGGTGAACCACCCGAGCGTCCTATGCGAAAGGCGCTTGGACCATTGATAGATCGAACCAGCGACGGGAAAGTGGCTCGCAAGCTCGGCGAAGTTCAGTGCCACGAACGTCTGGCCGATGATCACGATGGGCCACGCCCAGAAGAATGCCGGCCCAGCCACACCGATCGCGAGAGCGAACACCGTGAACGTGCCTGTCGAAACGCTGATGTAGCTGAACGCCACCGCGAAATTCGAAAGGAATCCGAGGCGACGACTCAGTACCGGCTTGATCCCTAGTGACCGCAGGTGCGCGTCATCCCGTGCAGAGACGTCATCCTGACTATCCGATCCCGCCACGTTCTCTCCTCCTACCCTCCGCACCTCGGGTGCGTGACTGACCTACGGGGAGTGATCGCGAGTCGCTTGGGCCCATCCACGCGGAGTCCCTCCACCTTCTGCGGACTTGCGCGGGAGGATAGCACCATGTTGCGGCCCGTCAACGACGAATCCACGCGTCCGGGAACACGGATCTGCGCGAGATCCGAGACTCGTCAGTCGCCGACGAAGCCTGCGAGGGCGTCCGGAAGCGGACGATGCGACTCGATCGGCTGGACGTGGCGCTCAACGACCTCGCGGGTATCGTTGACGCGCAGCTCGCGGAAGAGGTAGGCCACCTTGCGACTCTGGTCAGCGAGGACGTCGTCGCACGTCTCCAGCTCCCAGAGCTGCCGCTTGAATGGGCCGATGGCCTTCTTGCGCGTCGTGTACACGAACTGCTGATCGGTCTGGCCGGCCTTGCGCTCGTCGAGTGCGTTCGCGAAGCACCAGGCCTCGATCTCGCGGTGCAGCGACTCGGGGAACGCGGGGTGCTCGTACAGCGCGTTCTGAAAGCCGGTGGCGAGATGGATCTCGGCGGTGTCGACTTCCGGGAACCGATGGAACAGCGTGTCGGGCAGCGTGGAGGCACCGTGCTGGACGGCCCCGGCGAGCCCGTACTCGCGGGCGATGACACCCAGCTCGCGAAGCACCTCGAAGTCGAGCTTGACCTCCGCGACACCACCGTCAGGCAGCGGGACACCGCCGTGGCTGGTCCCCGTCTGGACGCTGACCTTGGAGATCCCGCGAGCGCCCGGGGCGATGTCCTCCAGGACGGACCGGTACCCGTCGAGGTACGCGCGCAGTTCTGCGACCGTGGAGTTCTGGGTGCCCACTTCGCCGATCTCCCCGCCGACACTGACGGTCACCCCATCCGCCTCGAGCGAGCGGATGAGCGCGGTCAGCTCGGCGGCGCGCGTGTAGTTCTCGCGCTGCTCTTCGTCGGCGTTCGGCTTGGTCAGGTCCACCAGCGTCGACGAGTCGATGTCGATGTTGCGATAGCCGGCGTCGATCGCCAGGCGGCACGCGCGGCGGATCTCCTCGGTCATCGCCTCGGGGTCCGCCGCGTACTTCTTGGCGTTGAACTGGTAATGATCGCCCTGGATGAAGACCGGTCCGGTCCAGTCCGCTGCGATCGCACCGGCCAGGACAGCGGTGGCGTAGTCGATCGGTCGCTGGAATGTGTACGTCTGCTCGCTGCGGGCCAGTTCCAGGATGACCGCCCCGACATCATCCGCGGCCGCCGTCTCGAAGATCGTGCGAGCCATGTCGAACGTCTGCGCCCGGATATTGATCGCCGGGACGGTGAAGCCGCCGACGTCGCCACGTGCCCGGGCGTCGTACAGGCCCTGGATGCTCGCCGAATGCGCTCCCAGCGCCTGGCTGGCTTCCCAGACGAGCCACTGTGCCGCCGAGATCGTGGCCTCGTCCGTGCTGAACGCCGCCGTCCAGGCCAGATCGCGGATGCCGCGGCCCCTGAACCCCGCCGCGTCGTCGATGGCGAGATGGTCGCCATCCAGGTGAACGAGGCCCGCGAGCGTGGCGAGCAGGTCAGCCGGTGAGGTCGCGACGTGGGGCATCTGGGTCGGGTCTCCTGGCGTCGTTTCGTAGGTCGTTCCGTCGCCCCGAATGGTAGCGACCGGGTCAGAACGTGGGCTTGACCACCATCAGGAACACGATCACGACGATCATCAGCCCCAGGAACATCCCGCCGCGCTGGATCTTCTTGACGGTCGCGGGAATCTGGGGCGAGGGGGCGGACCCCGGAGCGGGCGGCGTGGAGGTCAGCTCGATCAGGCGGTGCAGGGCATTCCGCTGGACCGTCAGGGCATAGGTGAGCGCGATGGCGTACAAGACGATCGCGATACCGAGCCACTTCTCCGTGGTCAGGTTCCGGCCAGAGGCCACGATCAGGAGGACGCCGGTCACGCCCTGGAAGATCGCCAGCGGGTACACCAACTTGTTGCCGATCGCCTCGACCTGCCGCGCGCTGAAGTTAGCGTGCTGCGGCTCGCGGCCGGCCATCGCGCCCATGATGGAATAGGCGAAGGTGGGCCCGAAGGCGAGGATCGCCCCCATGACGTGGAGGAACAACAGCAGCGGCAGGAACTGGCTCATCGTCACTCCTTCATGCCCGACGGTGAATCGTCGGCAACTGTTCGGCGAGCTTGGCGCCGACACCGGGAGGATAGGCGCGCGGGCGTCGCCTCGTGAGGTCGACTCGACGCCATCGATCAGTGGCTGCCCGGCGGCTCGGACGCCCCGAACGCAGATCCGGCGCGGTAGCGCTCGATAGCCGCCGACACCTCCGCCACGCCTGTCACACCCGTCGCGGCAAGGCTTTCAAGCCACTCGCGACGGCGCTCCACCTCCAGCTCGAAATCGCCCGGCCGAACCCCGATCCGGAAGGCAAGCTCCGGGGTGATCCCCCAGCTGAAATCCTCGAAGACGTCGCGGATCGGATCCCAGGTCGAGAGCACGGCCGGACCCAGTCGCTGCGTGTGGCCGTGGGCGTCCCGGACGGTCGGCCGCAGGTAGTGTGCGACGGCGACCCGACGACGGCCGCCTTCGATCCGCCGAAGAACGACGAGGCAGCCGAGGAACGAGAGCTCGTCCTCGTTCACGTCCACGGGCTGCGCACCGAGCTCCTCAAGGACCTCGTCGAGGGAGTCGGCCCGCATCGTGGCCGCCAAGCCGTAGCCAATGGCGGTCGCCCTGATGGCGATCCGTGCGCGCTCACCCCAGGTGTAGGCCGGCAGGCTATCCGACAGGGCGGCGGCCACCAACATCGTCGTATCCGGGCGGACCGGCTCGCCGTCCGGGATCCGCGCCGTTCCCGGCCAACCCAGCTCTGACGCCTGCGGCAGCCAATCGAAGGTCTCGTCAGAACCGTCCAGGTCGTGACGCGCGACCTCCGCGGGCAGGAGTGCCAGCAGCGCCTCGAGCAGGGACGACGCCTCGGGTCCGGGTTCGCCCGCGGCCACGATGAGCGGGACCCGCCGTTCGACCAGCAGGGACAGCGTCGCAGCCAGCGTCGCATCCAGGATCCCGTCGGCGAGGACCGCGACGATAGACCGGGGCTGC